>DATJGL010000119.1:0-2499 GCA_035495075.1 Gemmatimonadales bacterium | reverse complement strand
AGTCGTGTCGCGCACGATGGAGTTCCTCAGATTGGTCGGACAGACCCCGGTGCTGATGAACTTCTACGTTCCGGGGTTCCTGCTCAACCGGATGCAGGCGGCGCTCCTCCGGGAAGCGCTTCAACTGGTGGAAAGAGGCGTCGCCGACGTCTCTGCGGTAGATGCGGTGATCCGGGACGGGTTGGGCTTGCGCTGGGCATTGATGGGGCCGTTCGGCGTGGCCAACACTAACGCAGATGGGGGCGTCCGAGAATATTTCACGCGTTATCGGGGCGCATACATCGAGCTGATGAACGACCTCAGCCCTACCCCGGGTTTCGACCCCGAGCAGATCGAGCGCTGGGGCCAGGCGACCGACGCCATGGTGGGCAGGGCTTCGCGCGATCGGCTTCGGGCCTGGCGGGATCGCCTGGTACGCGGAATCCTCCGACTCAAGCGGGAACAGCCCGCACCATAGAAACCCACGAGCCAAAGATGGACTCGGGGAGGACCGATGGCTTCACTGCGAGATGCGACGTGGCGGTACGCCGACTCCTACGCCTTCATGGAACGGACTCGGGAGGGCATGCCGCCCCTCATCATCTGCGTGGCCTGTAACGGCGGCATCCAGGGCAAGGAGTACAGCGAGAGCATCCCCGAGACCGCAGACGAGATCGCCGACTCCGTCGCCGACGCTTACGCCGCCGGAGCCACTATGGTCCACGTACACGCCCGCGATCCCGACAATCTTCCCGCACCCGCCCGATCGGTCCCGGTGTGGCAGACGGTCAACCGCAAGATTCGAGAGCGCTGCCCGGACATCATCATCAACAACACGACGGGCGGGAGTTTCGACATGACCATGGAAGAGCGGTTGGCATGTCTCGATGCCAAGCCCGAGATGGCCTCGCTCAACCTGGTCCCGGACATGAGCCGTTTCAAGCTCAAAGAGCGGAAGGCTCCGCTGCCGCACCCGAGGCACGCGATCGACTACGACGACTGCGTCCCCTTCAGCTACAAGCAGATCAGCTGGTACGCCGCCGAGATGAAGAAGCGAGGGATCAAGCCGGAGCTCGAGACCTACCACCCCGGGTGCGTGTGGGTGATCCGCGACCTGATCGAACAAGGTCTGATCGCTCGGCCCTACTGGATCCAGACCGTGATGGGCTATCAGACCTCGAGCTTTCCCACCGTGCAGAACGTGATCGACCTGCTTCGCGAGCTTCCCGACGACGCGGTGTGGCTTTGCTCCGGCATCGGACAGTTTCAGTTGCCGATGACCACGCTCGCGACCCTGATCGGCGGTCACGTAAGGGTCGGCCTGGAAGACAACATCTACTATCGGCGCGGGGAGAAAGCGAAGAGCAACGCTCAACTGGTGGAGCGGGCCGTTCGCATCGCGCACGAACTGAATCGCCAGGTGGCGACGCCGGGCCAGGCCCGGGAGATGCTGGGGATTTCCGGCACGCCGTCGGTGCCCTAGCAGCAAGCCGCTACAACTTCGGTCGGCGCAGGAGGCAGAGTCGATGTCGCAATTGGCGCTCGCACTAGCGGTGTCGGCGCTTGTCGTGCAAGCGCCCGCTCCTCGACGCCAAGCGCCGCCACTCGATGACCCGCGCCTGGTAGTTCAGCAGGCAACCAGCGCGGTACGGGGAGA
The DNA here is from genome assembly GCA_035495075.1 of Gemmatimonadales bacterium. Taxonomy (GTDB): domain Bacteria; phylum Gemmatimonadota; class Gemmatimonadetes; order Gemmatimonadales; family GWC2-71-9; genus DASQPE01. The sequence goes on along the minus strand of DATJGL010000119.1, from coordinate 863 downwards.
CAGCGTCGCACCCGTCCGGGCCCGCTGGGACGCCCGTCTCGCCCGCGACTCCTCCGACCGTGCGGCCACGCTGGCCGTCGCCACCCTTGCGGCACTCACCTACGACTATCCCCTGTCCGAACGCCTCTACCGGCGGCTCTTCAGCACCGCGACCAGCGATGGCTACGCGGTGTACGCCCGGATCGGACTCGCCCTCCAGTTCGACGAATACGGCGCCATGCCCGAGGTGGACGGGCTACTGTCTGGTGCGGTGATCGGTGCTCGCTTCATCGGCGACCGAGCCGCCGAGGGTGAGGCGTTGAGTTGGCTGGGGTACGTCCGGGCGCGGTCGCAGGGGTACGAGGTCGGGATGGCGTTGTTCGACAGCGCGCTGCAAGTGCTGCCGCCCAATGCGGTCGCGGTCCAGGCCATCACCCGATGCCGTCGCGCCCACCTACAGGTGCTCACCGGCAAGCCGCACGGCGCCGCTGAGCTCAGGGCCGCCAGCGCCTACGCACGGCGCGCCGAGGAGCCTCGTGCCGGAGGCCCGTGCACGAAGGCGCGGGCCATCGAGCTGAGTCACCGCGGCGCAGTGGACTCGGCCGTGGGCGTGTACGCCGCATATGCCGATGCATTGGGGCGCGCGCACGATGTCAGCGGACGCGCCGTCAACCTCGCGTGGCAGGCGGAGCTGCTGCGGTCCGAGCTGGCCGATTTCGGCGGCGCACGGGAAGCGCTCTACCAGGCTCAGGCCGACGCCCAGGCCTCGCACAATGGTTACGCGAAGGCGATCACGACGCTGTTCATGGGCCAGCTCTTCCTTTCGCTCAACGACCCCGGCACCGCGGGCCCCTACATGGATGAGGCGGTGACAGCCGCCGAGG
>DATJGL010000118.1:0-3667 GCA_035495075.1 Gemmatimonadales bacterium | reverse complement strand
GCCGCGTCCGGAAGCTGCATGCCGGCGGGCCGAACGTGCGTCATCGCCCCGGCGGCGCAGACGTTGCCGAGCTGGGCGAGGTCCACCGTGATGTACCAGTCCGCCTTCCAGGAAAACTTGACGCCCTGGACATCGGACGCGTCCCCTGCGTTCCTTGGCCGGACCAGCTCGATGGGATCCATGCCGGTCGGCAAGGGCAGACGGAGCGGTTTGACGCCAAAGGCCGAGGTCATCAGCCGGCCGTCGAAATCGCTATTGCTGCGGGCCACGAAGCCCGCGGAATCCACGCTCCGGCTATCGAACGTGAGCTGCATCGGATTGCCGGCTGCGTTGTTGATCTTGACGCCGTTCAATCGCTCGTCGTAGGCCTTCCGCTCCCAGTAGACGTTCTTTGGCGTGGTGATGATGCTCTGGAAGAAGGTGTTGGCCGAGCTCAGGTACAGGTTGCCGTTGGTATGGACCCACCCCGCAAAGGTCATTGGCGGACCGTTGTGAATCTCCAGGTCCTTCTCGTAGAAGACGCCGAACTGGAAGATCGGAATCGACTGCGCGTTCACGCCCAGGATGAGCCGCGACGTGTTGTTGAGCGGGTCGCGGGCGGTGAGGTCGAGGTCGATCCGCTGATTGAGCGCGAAGAGCCCCGCAAATGGCCCGTCGGTAATCGGGCGGACCAGTGGGGCACCTATTCGCTGCGCGTTCATGCTTTCAAAGGTGAAGCCTGGGAGGCTCGGCGGGGTCACCGCGGCGAGGTCCGCATCGGTGATCGCGCCGTCCGTCATGGCGGGCGCCAGTTGCGCCAGCATCGCGTCGGTACCACCCTCGGCTGCGTACGCGGCTCGGGTGCTCCGATAGTCCAGATTGGCGGTCCGCAGCGTGAGGATCAGCTGGGCCGCCGCATAGCCGAGCAACAGCGTGAGCAGGACGAGCGCAACGAGGGTGACCTCGAGCGTAAAGCCTCGCCGATCGCTTCGGCTGCGGCCAATTGGAACAGGTACGCCTGCGCGGTGCGCCATTTCGTGTTGCCTCCAGACGGCCGGGCGATCTCGAGGAGACCCCTTAGCTTTGCGTCCCGCCGTCGCCGACGGTTTGCCCTGTACTGGATCGCGACACCTACGCCGAGCATTGGCTTGGGGTGTGGCGAGTCCCCTCCAGGGAATGCAAGAGCCGCACCGAAGAGGGCATGTTTTGCGCGAACGCGAAGTGGGGGAGAGGCTTACGGAGTGAGTTGGGAAATGCCCTCGGGGGCCAAAACGCTGCAACCAACGTCAACTTGCAGTGGGCTGGTGCTACGGACTGCAGCGGTGTTAGACCACGATACCGTCGGTGGTGAGTCCTTCTATGATGCGCTGAACGTTGGCTCGCAGCGCATCGCGGTCGGGGTGGTCAATCGAGCCGGCCACGGCATCAGCGATGTCGACCGGATCGTGACTCCCATCGCAATAAGTGAGAACCAGGGCGGAGGTGAAATCGAGATGGTTGGGTGTGGTGCCGGCACCGTCGCGCAGCTGAAAGCGGCCGCCCACGGAGTGGAAGCGGATGTCAGAGCGGGCCCGGGGGTAGCGGCGGCGCGGTTCTTTGTGCACATCACAAAACTATCCATGAGCGGAAGCCACGCAACCCCTGATTTTTCAATTATTAACACTATGTGGAGTAATCTGTGGAGAACAGTGTGGAAAGGTCCGCCGATTGCCGCCGCGACCCCCCTCCATCTATTTTCCGCGGCTTTGGCCGCCCCCGTGGTCTTCCTCGCACCCGGATCCTGATGGCCGACACCACCCTCATGGACAAGCTCGTGTCGCTCTCCAAGCGACGCGGTTTCATCTTCCAATCCTCCGAGATCTACGGCGGCCTCGGCTCCGTGTGGGACTACGGCCCGCTTGGCGTGGAGCTCAAGAAGAACGTCAAGGACCGCTGGTGGCACGCGATGGTCCACGCCCGCGAAGACATCGAGGGGCTCGACGCGGCCATTCTGATGCATCCGAAGGTGTGGGAGGCATCCGGGCACGTCGCCGGGTTTACCGATCCGTTGGTGGACTGCCGTCACTGCAAGAATCGCTTTCGCGCTGACGATCCCCGCATCAAAGGGACACCGGGCCAACCCGATGCTCAATGTCCCGTGTGCGGCAGCAAGGGCACCCTGACCGAACCGCGCCTCTTCAATCTCATGTTCAAGACTTTCATGGGGCCGGTGGAGGACCAGGCGGCCATCGTCTATCTCCGCCCGGAGACGGCGCAGGGCATTTACGTCAACTACCTGAACGTGCTCAACTCGTCCCGCCAGAAAGTGCCGTTCGGGATCGCGCAGATCGGCAAGGCGTTCCGCAACGAGATTACGCCGGGGAACTTCATCTTCCGGACCCGCGAGTTCGAGCAGATGGAGATGCAGTTCTTCGTGAAGCCCGGCACCGACGCCGAGTGGTTCGAGCGTTGGCGCGAGTGGCGGATGCAATGGCACCAGAGCCTCGGGCTCACGCCCGCCAAGTTGCAGTGGCACCAGCACGGCCCCGACGAGCTGGCCCACTACGCCCGGGCGGCGTTCGACATCCAGTACGAATTTCCTTTCGGCTGGCAGGAGATCGAGGGTATCCACAACCGCGGCGACTTCGACCTGGGGCGCCACCAGGAATTCTCCGGCAAGAAGCTCGAACACTTCGACCAGGCGGCCAACGAGCGCTACCTGCCGTACATCGTGGAGACCTCCGCCGGCGCGGACCGCGTCGCCCTCACGCTGCTGGCGGATGCCTACCGCGAGGAGCAGGTCGAGGGCGAGACCCGCGTCGTGCTCGGTCTCCATCCGGCGGTCGCGCCGATCAAGGCGGGCGTATTTCCGCTGGTCAAGAAGGACGGCATGCCCGAGGTGGCCACGGCCCTCTACCACGATCTCAAGCGGCGCTTCCCAGCCTTTTACGACGACAGCGGCGCCATCGGCCGGCGATACCGCCGGATGGATGAGGCCGGCACGCCGTTCGGCATTACGGTGGACGGCGAGACTGCGGCGCAACGGACCGTCACGGTCCGCCACCGCGATTCGATGCAGCAGGAGCGGGTCGGTCTGGACCAGGTGGCGGGTTTCGTGGCGGAGCGGATCGGCCGGGACTGACCAGGTATGCGCCTCTCCGACTTCGAAGCCATGGTGGTCCGGATGGCCGGCGAGGTGCCTCGCGAGTTCCTCGACGGCGTGGCCGAGATTGTCGTCTCGCCACGCACGCTGCCTCATCCCGAGCGGCCGGGCATCTTCACGCTCGGCGAATGTATCCCGCTCCCCGTCGCGGCCGACGCGGGGCCGGAGAGCATCCAGAGCCGGATCGTGCTTTATCATGGCTCGTTCGCCGCGCTCGCCACGGTGACGCCGGGATTCGACTGGCGGGACGAGGCGTTCGAGACCCTGACGCACGAGCTGCGGCACCACCTTGAGTGGCGTGCTCGCGCGCCAGACCTCGAGGACTTCGACTGGGCAGTCGAACAGAACTACGCGCGGCAGGACGGCGAAACGTTCGATCCCGCGTTCTACTTGTCTGGCGCGCCGGTGGGCGACGACGCCTGGCGTGTGGAGGACGATGTCTTTCTCGACCGGATCGTGAGCGCGCTGCCCGACGCCGTGTCGGTGCGCTGGGGTGGCCGTGAGTACCTCGTGCCGGTTCCCGCGGAGGCGTCGCTCCCGGCCTTC
>DATJGL010000117.1:0-5015 GCA_035495075.1 Gemmatimonadales bacterium | reverse complement strand
GTCGTTGCCCAACAGGACGAAACACCCCGCGTCCACCACGGGCGTGTCGTCCAGCTCCTCGTGGGTATGGCGCGCCATCAGCGGTGCGACCGCAGCGTCGAAGGCAGTCGTGTATCCCAGCCCTGCGTAGCGATAGCCGGTGGTGAACGTCGTTGGAACCGTGCCTCCGGTCCCTGAACGGGCCGCCCGGGCACCAGCCAGGAGCCTCGGCGCCGGCACCCGATCGGCGAGGTGTTCCTCCGGCAGCAAGCGGCGGGCGTGATTGCAGGAAGAGCTGGCAAAGTGCGCATGGATGTCGACACCGCCCGGCATGACGATCATGCCTCGGACGTCGAGCGTTGGCGCGCCGGACGGCAGGTTGGCGACAATTCGGCCGTCCTCGATGCACACATCGCGGACTTCGCCGTCGACGTTGTTCGCCGGGTCGTGCACGGCGCCGCCGACGATTCGCAACCGCTCTGGCGTCGCCATCAGGTCCTCGCTGCGGGCGTCACAGCATCAGCCACGCTACGGAGTACCGCGGCTGCCGACGCCGGACCTGTCAAGATCTGGGAAAGCGGCAGCGGCACGTCGTCCATGCGATATCCGATGCCCGGTTCGTGAATGCCCGCGACCCCGGTGTCGATGGCAGCCTCGACCTCGAATGGCGCTTCGGTGGCTCGAGGGCCGATGACCGCGATGCGACGTCCAGTCAGTGCGCTGCGCACCACGTCCGGCAAGCCGTGTGGCCCACCGACAACGAGAACGCTGCCGCTGCTTGCCAGGGACAACGAGGCCGGGTATTCCGGCCGATAGCGGGGAGCCCCGCCGGAGAAATCGACGGCAAACGGGAACCCGGTTTGCCACACCATCGCGGCGTCCGCCCCGGAGCGGTTTCCGCCTGCCCGAAGGCTCGACAGGGCGCAGCGTGTCGGGCCGTTCAGCGCCTGGGCCAGGCCAACGAGCCCTTCGACACGCTGCGAATCGGCCGGCTGTTCTTCCGGCTCCGAGTCGTGAATCAGCGCGACATATCGTCCACGGGTCATCTCGCGCCCGAGATCTGCGGCGGCTTGCAATTCAGCTGACAGGCCGGGCAACTCGCGGCCGAGCACCGTTGCTCGCATTACTCCCAGCGCGGCCGACTCAGTGGCGGCTGACAGCTTGATTCGCGCGTGGGCGGCTCTTGGTCCGGTGGCAGTCCCGACGTCCACTGACACTACCCGTCGGTCTGCCGCACCCTTCGCGACGTGCGTCCCCGAGGGCTCGATGGCGTAGCGTGACACGTAGCGCGGGTATCGTGCTGCCGGATCCACCGCCCAAAACACCAGAAGATCAGCGCGATTCCGGATTTCCCCCAGCGTGGCTGTTGCCCGCCCGCGCCGCTGGCCTACGAGAATGCCCGTCGCCGCAGTATCGGACGTGACGCTGTCTAGGCGCGCCCCGCACCGGTCCGCCAACCCGATCGCTTCGCGCTGGGCCTCGGTTGTGATATCCGGAGCCAAATAGATCAACGCCGCACCCGCCTTGAGCAGCTCGGCAATGGCCCGCGTTGCGGTCTCGATGGTCGCCTGCTTTCCGCGAACCATGACCCTGCCAGGGACTGCGCCGTCGCCGTACCAGGCGAGTCCGACGGCGCAGGCGTTCCTTGCTGCCGCGATCCGGCCGTCGCGGACGGTGATCTCGATATCGTCGCAGGCGCAGCCGCAGCCGAGACAGACCGCATGGCTGATGACGGTATCGCTCATGCCACGCTCTGTCGGAACTCGGTCGTCGCGCGGTAGACCCCGGCGGCCTGAACTGCCAGTGTCTCCAGGCAGTCGGTGCCCGAGCTGCCCTTCGCGAAAACAGTGCAGATGGGTTTGCCAGTGGGGATCCGCTCGCCGGCATGAGGGATGTCGGCTACCGCTCCGGGCTCCCAGATCGAATTCGACTCAACTGCGCCAGCTTCTGGCGCATACACAATCGCCTTTCCCGGCACCTGCCCCAGGTGCCGGCAGTACGGCGTGCGGGCCGGAAGGGTGCCCCGGCACGCATCGGCGTGCAACCCGAATATCGAAACGCCGTGCTCCCGTTCGACGAGCTCCATTGACGCGGAGTATCGAGGGTTGATCTCCACCAGCCATGGCGTGCCGTCGCGCGCGATGAAGTCGATCCCGTTAACGCCGACCAGCTCGAACGACTCTGTTACCGTCGCCGCAAGGTTCTCGGCGGCTTGACGCAAGGCGGCCTCGCGGGGAAACAGCGTAGGTCCGCCACACAGCAGGCTGCCGCAGTAGCGAAACGCCGCGACCCCGAACGCTTGCTCTCCGACTAGCTGGAGTGAGAGCCCCAGTGGTACGGCTCGCCGGCCGTCGGCGACGAACGTGATCGACCCGGGAACGCCGTCGATGTGCTGCTGGAGATACATGGAACGCGGGACGTTGTCGCCCGCGTTCCAGTGGCGAATTCCGTGACCGCCGCCCGAATGCCGCGGCTTGAGGAGCCAGACGCGTCCGTCGGTTTCCGGCGGGGGCGTCGCTCGGACCTCCGGCACCGGTATCCCTCGCTGACCGAGCGCGGCTGCTACCTCGAACGGATCGCGAGTCTGTCGCAGGACAGGCGGCGGGTTGCCCCAGAGCTGGCGACTGCTCGCAAGCCGTGCCACGGCCCCGGGGTGGTTCTCGAGATTCGAGACGTAAGCGACTGCCGCAGTCCGGACACGGGCCGCCACGCGGACGGCTGCCGTGGCTGACCAGGGCCGGCCAAGATCGCGGCCGAGCGCGATGGTCGCAGCGCAAGCGACCAAGTCGCGGTCGCCGTACGCGTCCACGGCTCGGACCTGGAAGCCGGCCCGCGCCGCGGATTGAGCCAGCGCCCGTGTCGAAGCCCCGACGATCAGGACCCCGTCCGCCCTCTCATCCATTGAAGCTCAATCCCAATCGGTTTCGCGCGCGGTCCGGAGGCACCACGAACAGATGATCCAGCACGGTTCCCGCGGCGTGTCGCAGGCGAAGGTTTTCCACGAGGTTCTCGTACTGGCCGCCCGCCAATCCGTCGGCGATCAAAGCCGCACCCTGCGCTCCCTGCTTGGTAAATCGGGCGAAACCGCTCAGCTCGACGATCGGCGGCGCGTTCGTGAGACGCTTGAGCAGGGCCGCCCGCACGTTCGGATCCACCGCACGACGACCAGACAGCACGATCTCTCTGGCGCTCGGGGCCGAGAGGAGCATTTGATGCACGGCCTTGACCGCGCCCTCGACGAAGCCCTCGAACGCGACCGCCTCGAGATCCGGGCGCACCGCAACAACCGACTCGAGGCCACCCTGAAACAGCAACGACTTGTCGATCGTCCCGGCGAGAAAGGCCACCTCGCCGTCGAGTGCTCCCGCTGCGCGCCACCCCATCGGGCCGCTGGTTCCGCCGAGCCCATCCACAATTTGTCCCTGCACCACGGCGAGAGCCGCGCTGAAGGCGCCTCCCAACTCCAGAAGCACGAGCGACGCCTCCGCAGCGTCCAGATCCAGTCGCTTCGACTGGTCGGCGATCGCAAGCGCGGCCGCCGAAAGCTTGTCTGCCGTGCCTAGGTCTACCCGGTTCAGCTTCCGGTGCGCCGGCACCGTATCCAGATGCACGACCCCGGGCAGGAACACCAGCGGTAACTTCGCCGCGCTCAGAGAGCGGGTCAGCCTGCGAAGTCCACCAATGCCGCCTTCGTCGCCTGGGCCGGCCAGGAACGCAAGGCGCCAGTCTTCCTCGGTTGCGCGGTCGGCGGCCACCAGCGGAAGGCCATATCCGGAGAGCCCAGCCACCAGTGTGGGCTCGCCGGCCGACCTGATGTAGCGCGTGAAACCGTCGACATCGGCCAGGGCTTCTTGTGTGGACCAGGCCCGGTCCAGCACAACCCGTCCTTCATCGAGACCGCAAACGTCGATCGAAACCGTGCCGGGGTCGATACCGAGCACCCTCGGCATGTGCCGTCAGTACCGCGGCTCAGTAATGAGCTGCCGCGCGAAGTCGGCGATCGTCTCGGCGTCGAGCACCAGGTCATTACGCTCGAAGAGCTGTGCGACGCACGCCTTGTGGAGCTTGGTTTTGAAGCCTCCAACCCCGAACGCACCGTAGACCCTTACGCCATTCCGCTCCGCCCCGCTGTCGTTCAGCTCGATCCCCTCGATCCCCAGCGGCGGCACAGCGTTCAGATCAACGGCGACCTTGAGTGACGGCGCCTTTGTCCACGCTGCCCTTGGCACCATGACGACTCCGGCCGGTCCCGAGTTGAGGAGGATTTCCGCGTTGCCGATGACTTCGCCGGCGGCCGCCGGATCGGCCATCGTCAGGGCGTTCACATCGACGCTGAACCGCTCCCCGATGGCACGGCGGGCCTTGTCTCCCTGCTCAGGCTTCCGCGAGGTGATGGTGACTTTGGCACCACCCTTCGCAAGCAACCCGGCGGCTCGCTGGCCCACGGGCCCGGTGCCGGCCAGGATGATCGCGGTCTTTCCTCGTACGTCACCCACCGCCTGTTCGATCCGCACCACCGCCGCGACGGCTGTCGTGTTCGACCCGTTCGAGTCCAGCATGATGGAAACCTTGAACGGGGGAAACAGGGTGTCCTGCGCCATCGCCAGCAGTTGCTCGCCGGCCGACATGTTATTCCCACCGATCCACACCGCGGTGTTCTTCAGGTCCTTGGGGGCGCGGGTGAAAATGCAGCCGAGGATCAAATCACGGACGTCGTTCTCGGTTACCCCACTGTAACTCATGATCACGTCCGCGCCGGCATCGTACGCAACGATCTGGTCGAATACACTGGGTAGGCGGGAACTGTCGAGCTGAAGCAAGACTTTGCGCATCGCGGCTTGAGACTCCTGAGCAGGAGGAAAGCGACAGGAAACAACAAGGGGCGCCCCGGCTGCGGGCCGCCCCTCGTCAGACTTCCAGTTACCGGCGCTCGCGGATCAGCCCTCGGCGCCACTCGCGAACGGATGCCGCGCGGCCTTGTACTTCGCGAGCACGTCGTCGACCGTCGGCTTGCCCGCCAGGGCCCGCTGGATCGA
>DATJGL010000116.1:0-10669 GCA_035495075.1 Gemmatimonadales bacterium | reverse complement strand
AGCGCCCCCGGGCAGACTCGAACTGCCGACCTTCAGTTTAGGAAACTGCTGCTCTATCCATCTGAGCTACGGGGGCGAGATTGCCCCGCAATATCTTGACGGATCCACCTCACGTAAAGCCTTACGTTCGCCTCTGGTGTTTCCGCTCATTTGTAGGGGCGTCCCGCTTCACGATCAAACCCACGAGCACCAGGATCAGGATTCCGGAGAACGTGTATGCCGTGTAGTGTCCCCACGACGGCAACCCGTGCCAGAAATCCGGTGCGACCGCCACCACAGCACCGGGCATGAGACTAAACAGGGTCATTCCCCAGATCGCGCGGACCCGGGAGGCCCGCATCGGGGTCGATTCCGAAACTCTCGGCGCCTTCATCGGCTCGACGGTTTTGGGGGCTTCGGTGATCTTCGGCGGCTCCGTTGGCTCGGACTCGGGTTCGGCCCCCCGAGGTTCGGCGTTTTGGGGGACGGTGATCAATACCCTAGGTGTCGGGCGTGGGCCCGGCTGAGAATGGATGGACACAACCTTGCTCCCGCTTGAGCGTGAGAACGCATAGCGGACGCCTTTCTGAAGGCGCCTCGCGCGGATTGAATCGGACGGATCGGCTCAGCTCGCGTGAACGCGCGGAGAGCCGCCATGGCTATGCGACGGGAGGAGGTCCGGTTGGGAAATACGGGAGGGCGCCTGCTGAGCGGCGAGCATCCGCGACGGCCACGTCTGGTTCGACGATGAACCAGTTGGGAGCGCTGTGTGATTCAGCCCCGTTCGACGGCAACAGGTGGCCGGCTGCTCCGCCGTCGGTCGGCCTGCCCCGCAAATCCAGGGCGAGAGTGAGCAGCTGAGGCCGAAGGCGATGGGCCGGCGGGAGAGAGGCCTCTCCGACGGCACCGACCGTGGACCCTGCTTGCGAGGGCACTGCCGGGAGAGTCCGGAGAGACCATCCCAGCATACCCCCGATAACAGCGAGCCAGACCGACCGGAGCGGATGTCGCATCGCCGGAATGTAAGCCGGTACCCCTACTGCGCGACAATCGTGCCGGACATCATGGTGCCGTGAACGGCACAGTCGTACTGATAGGTGCCGGGCGCGTTGAAGGTCACCCGATAGGTCTTACCGTCGCCGGTCAGCACGGCGCTGCTGGGGAACGACGGGCTCCCGAGCGACTGGATGCTGTGTGGTACGCTGCCGGTGTTGGTCCAGGTCCACGTCACGCTCTTGCCGACGGCGACCGTGTCCACTGCCGGATTGACCGAGCCGTTGTGCCCGCTCTTCATGAAGATGTTACCCACGATAACCGCGACGTCCCCGCTGGTAGGCACGCCGCCGCCCGTGTTGCCACCACCGCCGCCGCCACCACCTCCCCCGCCCCCTCCGGAGCCCGTGCCCGGGCCCGCGACGGTACCGCCGCCCGTCGGACTTGTAGGGGCATTGTAGCCGGAACAGGCCGCGATCACGGCCATCAAACATGCAGCAAGCGTCGCTCGCATCTGGTTCAGTCCTCCTCGTTCAGATGAGGGCCATGACGGTGCCGAATGCCGGTCACCGTGGCCAACGTTTCCGTTAACTCGAATCTGAATGGGGACGGACAAACGGTCTGCAGTCTGCAGCGAACCAGGGACCTAGGGGGTTTCCCACACTGCATGTCCGCCAGCGTCCGACAGGAGGCGAGAAAGACCGGTCAGGCGATCAAGGAAGGAACTCGTCTAGCGTCTCGGTCGGCGGCCGGCCGACCGTCCATCAACGGGAGACTGCGCCGCTTTCGGCCGTGGCGGCTGGACGGGTGGAAGGCTTCGCAATCCACTGGGCGACCAGGACGGCGATGAGCAGCACGAACATCGCAGCCACTGCGAAGAGCACCAGCTCCAAAGACCGCCCGGACACGAGGATCGTACCGCAGAACTGGCACGTGATCTCGCGTCCGGTAACCGCCAGACCACAGCGCGGACACGACTTTCCCGACATATGACCCCAACGCCCCGCAGGGGCGATTGTCAACCCGCCTTACGACAGCTCGGACACCCCCCTCACGTTAATGCCGGATTCGCATTCCGGCCATCACCTGAGAGGCCGTGCAGGCCACCGACGACCCGCCCGCTCTAGGGCTTGCCCTGCCCCTGCTTCTGCTGCTGGAGCGCCTTCATCTGCTGGGCCGACTGCTGCATCATCGCGCCCAGACTGGTGCCGGTATAGCCGGCCGGCGGCTGAAACTCGGCATCGCTGACCGACCGCCTGTCGATCTTGGTCGCTTCCATCTGCACGAAGGGCTTCCCGTCCTCGATCGAGGTGAGCTTGAGGATCCCCTTCCCGCCGCTCAACAGCTCCTTGTACTTCGCTATTTGAGCTTGCACAGACCCACGCATCTGTCTGGTCATGGGGTTGTTCATCATGATATCGAAGAAGGCGAACCCGACTCCCTGCGCGACGCAGGCCTCCCCTTCCCGCTTGGTGCCATCGTCCTCCACTGTCGTGCCGTGCCAGATCTCGCATTTGGTTCCAGCGACCGTTTCGTACTTTCCTGTCTTGGTGACGTCCATCTTGAAGTCACTCTTGTCCTTCGGTCCCTTCCCTTCTGCCTTCATCCGATCCTGCATCGGCTTCATCATCGCGGCCATCTGGTCCATGTCGGCCTGGGTAACGGTGATGTACTGCTTCTTCTCGGGCTCGACCATGATCATGCTATGGGCGTCGCCGTCGAAGATGACGACCGCGTCCTTCTCGCCGCCCATTCCCTCGAACTTGGCTTTGTGCCCCTTGGTGGTCTGCACCATGGTGGTGGCCTTGTCCGAGCCCTTGTTGTGGTCCAGGTAGGTGATGACGCCCTCGAACCCCGTCTGTGCAGCGGCAGGAAATGCTGCGAACGAGGCGAGCGCGAGGGTACACACCGCCACGGCGGCATGCGATGTCCGGGTCATAACGTGCTCCTCGATATGATGACGTGCAGAGGCAGCCGCCGGCCAGCGCGCCGGGGATGCCTGAGAAAGATACCTTGGTGCCACAACCGAATGCGATCACACTCTCGCGATGACATGGAATGGGGCCCGCTCCAACTTGCGCCCGCCTTCGAGCGCCGCGATCTCGAGTAGAAACGTCCATCCGGCGACGTTCGCGCCGAGGGCTCGCGACAGCTCGCCGGCTGCCCGGGCCGTCCCGCCGGTTGCGAGTACATCGTCCACGATCAGTACCCGCGCTCCGTGGGTCCAGGAGTCGCGGTGCGCCTCGAGCGCATCCTGCCCGTACTCCAAATCGTAGCTTTCCCGCAGGCACTCCCAGGGAAGCTTCCCCGGCTTGCGCGCAGGAACGAAGCCGGCTCCCAGGACTGCCGCGACCGGGCCTCCCAGGATGAACCCGCGTGCCTCGATTCCGAGCACGTGCGTGATGCCCGCCTCGGCGAACGGCGCCGCCATTGCCTCGGTCACCTGGCGGAAGAGCGTCCCGTTCCGGAGCACCGGAGTGATGTCCTGAAACACGATGCCCGGTTTGGGGTAGTCGGGAATGGGACGGAGCGTGCGGAGCACGTTGTCAGCAAGCTGGTCCGGCACGGGAGCTCTCCTAGCGTATGTCGAATCCGCTCCGCCCTACCGCACTCGGGGGCAGTTCGGCGATGTCCATGGCATCCACCTGTGCATGCGATGGCCCCTGCCGGAGCAGCTCCTCCAGCTCAGCGATCGCTTCGTCGCTGCCTTCCGCGACGACCTCGACTCGTCCATCGGGAAGGTTCTGAGCCCAGCCGCGCAGGCGGAGCCGGGCCGCGTGACGGTGCACGAACCAGCGAAAGCCGACGCCCTGCACCAGGCCGCCCAGCAGGTATCGCCGCGCGGTCACTCGGCGACCTTTCGCTGGCTGCGACGCCAGAGCATGTAACCCACCACGATCACCACCAGCGCGGGCAGGATGTACTGCACGAAAACCTGATGGACGTACGGGCCGATCGCGCGATCCACCGCCTCGCCGTGCCGGCCGATCAGCCAGCCGAGATAGGTGAGGATCGCGCACCAGATGCCGGCGCCGGCGGCCGTAAACGTGACGAACCGGACTAGGCTCATGCGACTCATGCCGGCCGGGATCGAGATCAGGTGCCGGATTACGGGAAGGAGCCGCCCCACGAACGTGCTGATCTCTCCGTGGCGGCGAAAGAACGCCTCGGTCCGGTCCAGGGACCGTTCCGAGACCAGCACGTACTTGCCGTATTTCCGCAGGACCGGCTCACCCACGAACACGGCCAGCCCGTAGTTCACCAGCGCGCCCAGCACGCTGCCCAGTGTGCCGCACACTACCGCGGCACCGGCATTCATCTTTCCCTGCGCAGCGAGATAGCCGGCCGGTGGCATGACCAGCTCGCTCGGTAGCGGCAGCACTGAGGATTCTATGGCCATGAGGATGACGATGCCGGGATACCCCAGCGCAAGCACCGTGTCGGCGAGCCAGTGAAAGAAGGAGCTGAGCATGCTGGTCCGGGTCAGTCGTTGAAGCCGTGCTTGCCGACGAGCGGTACGAACCGCACGTCGCCAAGAGTGGTGATCCGTACGCCTGCTGCGGGATCCCGGCGAACGAGCGTCAGGGACTGTGTGTCGCGGTCGCCGAGCGGGATGACCATGCGGCCCCCCCGCGCGAGCTGCTCCACCAGCGGCTCCGGAATTGCGGGCGACGCGGCGGCCACCAGAATCGCGTCATAGGGAGCGAATGGCCGCCAGCCGAGGGTGCCGTCGCCAACCAGCACCGTGGCGTTGCGGATACCCGCTGACTCGAGCGCTGTCCGCGCACTGGCGGCCAGTGCCGGCAGCCGTTCCACGCTGAAGACCGTCTCGGTGAGGACCGCGAGCAGCGCCGTCTGGTACCCCGATCCGGTCCCGACCTCGAGCACGCGTTCACGCCCGGTGAGACCGATCAGTTCGAGGTAGCGGGCCTGCACGTACGGCTGCGAGATTGTCTGACCCGCACCGATGGGCAAGGCGGCATCGTCGTACGCCCGGTGACGAACGCTCTCGGCAACGAACAGGTGGCGCGGGACCTGTCGGATGGCATGCAACACGGCGAGATCGCGAACGCCCTTCTGCCGGAGCGTGTCGACCAGCTGCGCCCGGTAGCCGCCGTAGCTGTCGCCCTCGCCTATCCCTCCAGGGACCATCCGCGCACCGTTTCGAGCAGAGAGTAGTTGGTGAGATCCATGTGCAGCGGTGTGACGGATAGATAGCCTTCCCGCACCGCGGCGTGATCCGAGTCCTCGTCGCCGGTCCAGGTAATCGTGCCGCCGCCGATCCAGTAGATCTCTCGCCCCCACGGGTCCTTCATCCGGGTGAGCGACTCCGAGAACACGCGGCTCCCCAGCTTCGTCACTCGAATCCCCTTGACATCCTCGGCGGCGACAAGGGGCAGGTTCACGTTGAGCAGCGTGCTCGGCGGGAAATCGGGCGCCGAGGTGATTTGGTGCACCAGCTTCACCAGAAGATCGCGATAGGTGGCGAGCGTCTCGGGTCGGTTACCCGAGAATGAGATGCCGATTCCGGGCACCCCCAGCATCACCGCCTCCATCGCTGCGGCGACAGTCCCCGAGTACAGCACGTCCTCGCCCATGTTGGGCCCGTGGTTGACTCCCGAGAAGACGAAGTCGGGTCCTTCGGGCATGAGCGCCTGAAGGGCAAGCATCACACAGTCGGTGGGCGTCCCGTCAATCTGCCACGCCCCGTCCGGCCGCCGGGTGGGACGGAGCGGGCGATGCAGCGTGAGCGAGTGCGAGGTGCCGCTCTGCTCGCGGTCCGGTGCGATCACGGTCACATTCCCGACCTCGCGGCACACCTCGGCCAGGAGCGCCAGGCCGGGGGCCAGGATGCCGTCGTCGTTGGTGACCAGGATGTTCATGGGTTGGGAAAGCGGAGTTCCCTGTTCACTGTTTACCGTTCACTGTTCACGCCGTTTCTGCGGCGCCCGCCCCTCCAGGATGCCCAGGACCGTCTCCAACTCCCCCCTCACCTCCTGAACCATCTGGGCCTCGAACGCCCGCCGAGCGGCCGGCTTGAGTTCTCCCGAGCGCCGATACTGATCGATCCGCTGCCGAGCACCCTCGATGGTGTACTTCTCGGTGTACAGAAGGTGCTTCACCAGCATGATCAGTTCGACTTCGCGGGCTTTGTACACCCGGTTGCCGGAGCGGTTCTTTGCGGGATTGAGAAACCGGAACTGGCTTTCCCAGTACCGCAGGACATGCGGCTTGAGGTCGGTGAGCGCACAGACCTCGCCGATCGAGTAGAACTCCTGCACCGGTCGCGCAGTCGTCATCGCCACTGCTCCGATTTGAGCTCGCGTCCCATCAGCTCGGCCACGCTCTCGCGAGCCGGCTTGCCGCGAAACAGCACGTCACCGACTTGAGCGGTAATCGGCAATTCGACGCCGGCACGGGCGCCGAGCGCCGCGCCTGCCCGTGAGGCGTTGGCGCCTTCGGCGACGCTGCGGTGCTCCGCGCGATAGTGCTCGAAGGTCATGCCTCGCGCCACCGCGACGCCCAGTGCCCGATTCCGGCTGAGCTGCCCGCATGCGGTGAGGATCAGGTCTCCCATGCCTGCCAACCCCGCAAACGTCAGCGGATCCGCTCCCAGGGCGGACCCCAGCCGGCTGATCTCCGCCAGCCCCCGGGTCAGCAGGGCTGCGCGCGCGTTGTCGCCCAGGCCCAGTCCGTCCAGGATTCCGGCGGCGATCGCGATCACGTTCTTAAGCGCCCCGCCCAACTCGGCCCCGATCACATCCGAATGCGAGTACACCCGAAACGCCGGCGTCGCGAACAACTGCTGCGCCGCCTGAGCGGTGCTCGGCTCGGTGGAGGCCGCTACCACGGCCGTGGGCTGCCCGCGATAGACCTCCTGGGCGAAGCTCGGCCCGGACAGCACCGCCACCCGCGCTTCCGGCAGGACCTCGCCGATGACGGCGGACATGAACTCCAGCGACTCCACCTCGAGACCCTTGGTGGCGCTCACGACCAGTGTGCCCGGCGCCACGCACCCGGCCACCCGTCCCAGGACCGCCCGCACCGCGTGGCTCGGCGCCGCCGAGAGAATGACCTCGGCGCCGCGGACCACATCGCGCGCATCTACGGCGGCGGCGAGTCGTGGAGCGAGCGGACATCCCGGCAGATAGATCGGGTTCTCGTGCCTGGCGTTGATCGCATCCACCACCTCGGCTTCGTACGCCCAGATCCGAACATCCTCGCCCTTCCGGGCGAGGAGATCCGCCAGCGTGGTTCCCCAGCTCCCCGCACCGAGTACCGCCACGCGCGTCACGAAGACCGCCCTGCCGGCTCACTGGAGTCAGGCGTCGTCATCTGACTGGTGCCATGGCGGCCGAAGCGATTCTCCGTGCCTGCGGCGAGGCGTCGGAGGTTCACCCGGTGCTTCCAGATGATGAACGCAGCCAGAGCAATGTCGATCGCCAGGGTTGGGCCACGCGCACCCTCGAGGAAATAGGCCGCCAGCGGAAACAGGGCAGCCGACACCACGCTGGCGACTGAGACGTATCCCGTGAGCCACACGAGCGCGGCCCACACCACCAGCACCACGAGCAGGGCCCAAGGCGCGATCGCCAGCACGACGCCCGACGCGGTGGCGACGCCCTTCCCTCCCTTGAACCCGACGAACACGGAAAACACGTGGCCGATAACCGCCGCCAGGCCGCAGTAGAGCGGGAATAGAGCTATCTCGGGCACGCGGGGGCCGAAGAGCCAGACCGGCACCGCGCCCTTCGCGGCATCGAAAAGGCCGACAGGAATGGCGTACTTCCAGCCAAGCACGCGGTACACGTTGGTAGCGCCGAGATTCCGACTGCCCTGCTGCCGCAAGTCGATGCCCTTGAATACCCGAGCAGCGACAAAGCTCGTCGGGATCGACCCGATGAAGTAGGACAGCACCAGCCACCCGATCGCGGACGTCATCGCTGTTTCGAGCCCCGGAGCGTGAACTTGAGTCGGAGCGGCGACCCCGCGAATCGCCACGCCGCGCGAAATCCGTGAGACAGATACCGCTGATACGATTCGGGTACGTCGTCGGGCCGGTTGGTGACGATCGCGAAAGTCGGCGGTGCGGTGCCGATCTGTGAGGCGTAGAGCAGCTTCACTTCGTCCCCCGGCTTCTGCGGCGGTGCTGCCCGCTGCACCAATTGCTCGAGCACCCGATTGACCTCCGACGTCGGCACCCGCAGCTCGCGGTCGGCTGCAACCTCCAGAATCAAGTCGAGGAGGTTCCGGACTCGTTGTCCGGTCAAGGCCGACACGTAGAGGAACGGCACGTCACGGAGAAACGGGGCCCGCTCCGCCAGGACTTCCTGCCCTCGCCGGGCGGTATTGGCGTCCTTCTCTTCTACGAGGTCCCACTTGTTCACCGCGATGATCAGCCCTGCACCGCGATCCCACACTTCGGTTGCAATGCGGAGATCCTGGGTATGCAGTCCGAGCGCCGCGTCCACGACCAGGACGCATACGTCGGCTCGTTCGATGGCCCGTCCGGTTCGCAGGGTCGCGTAGAACTCGACGTCATCTTCCACTTTAGATCGTTTTCGTAACCCTGCAGTGTCAATGAAGTTGAGGGCCCGACCTCGAAACCGCAAGAGCGAATCGATGGCGTCGCGGGTGGTGCCGGCCTCGGGTGCGACCAGATGGCGGTCCTCGCCGAGGAGCCGGTTGGCCAGCGACGACTTCCCCACGTTGGGCCGCCCGACAATCGCAACGCCGATCGCTGGCTCCGTCTCGTCCGCCCGTTTGGGTGGCAAACGCGCAACGATAGCGTCGAGCAAGTCCCCACTCCCCTTGCCCACGGTGGCAGAGACGCCGAGCGGCTCTCCGAAGCCGAGCTGATAGAACTCATATTGCGCAGTGGACCGTTCCAGGTCGTCGAGCTTGTTCACTGCCAGCAGCACCCGGCGGTTGGCCTTCCGAAGTCGCTCGGCGATGGTGCGATCGACGGCGAGCAATCCCTCTTTGCCATCGACTAGAAACACGATGAGGTCGGCTTCGTCGAGGGCCAGCTCGACCTGCCGACGGATCGCGCGATCCATCGAGTCGGTTGAATCCGGGACTAGGCCGCCGGTATCGACGATCCAGAACGAGC
Source organism: Gemmatimonadales bacterium (assembly GCA_035495075.1). Taxonomy (GTDB): domain Bacteria; phylum Gemmatimonadota; class Gemmatimonadetes; order Gemmatimonadales; family GWC2-71-9; genus DASQPE01. The sequence continues at coordinate 1,584 of DATJGL010000116.1, read as the reverse complement.
GTCCGCCCCACTCCGCTTCGCCGAAATGGCGGTCGCGGGTGGTGCCCGATGCTTCCGACACGATCGCCCGGCGTCCCCCCACGATGCGGTTGAAGAGGGTGGACTTGCCCACGTTCGGGCGACCTACGATGGCAATGGTGGGCTTGCTCACGCGGCGAGCGGAAACTCCAGGGCGTCCGCGAAATCCTTGGAAAGGCGGAGCTCGAACGGCACCTGCTTGACCAGGCTGTCAAGGCTGACGCTGTCGATGAAGAGCCCGTCGTCGTTCACGGCCTCACCGGGCAGCAGGGCGAGAGCGAGGTTGGGCCGAGCCGCGAGCGCGTCGCCAATGGCGCGGCCGGGGAGGAGACCGGCCGTGGTGACCGATGATCCAAACAGAGTGTTCTCCACCGCCACCAGCTCGAACTCGGCTCGCGTTGCCTTGGCCAGTGGCTCGAGCACCTGTGGCATGAGGGCAGCCATAGCGGTGCCCGTGACCACCCCGATGCGGCGACCGGTCCAGCCGGCGAGCCGGCTCGTGGCGGCGTCTATGCGGTGCTGCAGCCAGCGCACGGCGCCGACTCCGTTCTCGACCTGTTCGAAGCCGTCGTAGGCGGAAGCAGGAGGGAGAGGCAGACCGGCTCGGAGATACAGCTCGTCGGCTCCGTACACCCAGTGCGCGCCGCGCGCCGCGAGCGCGTCCGGCCAGCGTTTCTCGGCCGCGCCGATTGCCGCCCGACATTCCTCTGTCGTCGGCTCGCGACAAAGATGGTGCTTGCTGAATTCGGTCAGGCCCACCGGAACCACGGAGCACGACAGCACGGCGGGTCCGAACTCCCACAGATCGTTCAGCGTCCGGTGCAACACCGGTCCGTCGTTCACGCCCGGTGAAAGCACGACCTGGGTGTGGAACTGAATCCCGTGCTCCGCGAACGCGCGAAGCTGCGGGATGATCTCGGGCGCGGTTGGGTTGCGCAGCAGGTAGCGGCGTACGACCGGCTCGGTCGCGTGCACCGAGACGTAGAGCGGCGACAACCGGTACTCGATGATTCGCTCGACGTCGTGCGGCTTGAGATTGGTGAGCGTCGCGAAGTTGCCGTAGCGAAACGAGAGGCGATAGTCATCGTCCCGGATGTAGAGCACGTCGCGCAGTCCCGGGGGCAAACCGTCCACGAAGCAGAAGTCGCACCGGTTGCCGCAGCGGCGAATCCGGGGCGGCTCGAGCGCGACACCCATCGGCTCGTCCAGCGGCCGATCGATCTCGAACTCGATCTCCTCGCCGTTCGGCTGGCGCACGTACAGCACGAACTCTTCATCGGCGGTGAGGAATTCCCAGTCGAGAAAGTCTTCCACTTCCCGCCCGTTGACGGCGACGACTTCGGTGCCGGCGGTGAGGCCAAGCTCGTCGGCGATCGAATCGGGTTGGACGGCGGCGACCTTGATCATAGGGGCGGTAATCTCGCCTCTGGGCCGCCTAAGAGCAAGAGCACAAATTACTTCCATTAGATGGTCTCAAGTTGCGTATCAGCAGGCTCATAGAGCGCTCGGCAGGCCCGAAAGCGGTTACCTCGTCAGGGCGCGAGTTATCTTGAGCCAGATTCACGA
>DATJGL010000115.1:0-7090 GCA_035495075.1 Gemmatimonadales bacterium | reverse complement strand
GGCGGCCCGGCCATCACGCTGAGCGACAGCATCAACTCGTCCGGCGGGGACTGGGGCTCGGACGGCTATGTCTACATCGAGGTGGATTCGGGGATCGCCCGGATCCGGGCCACCGGCGGCCCCCAGGAGCCTGTCTATCGGATGGCGACGGGGAAGAAGGAAATCGGCACCGAGTTCCCCGACGTGCTCCCCGGCGCGAAGGCCATGATCTTCCGGTTGCGGCACGCCGGACAGGCACCCGCCGACTACGACATCATGGCGATGAAGCTGCCCGGCGGAGAGGCCCACACGCTCATGCACGGGCTCTACGCCAGGTATGCCCCGCCCGGGCAGCTCCTGGTGGTCACCGGCGACGGCAAGCTCCTCGCCGTTCCCTTCGATCCCGACAAGCTGGCCTTCACCGGGCCCCCCGTGGCCATGCTGGAGGGGATGCGCACCGGCGGGTTCGAGTCCAACCTGGCCACCTCGGCCGAAGGGACGCTGGTCTACGTTTCGGGCGGCTCGGCCGGGCTGGAACGGGCCTTCTGGGTCGGCCGCGATGGAGCGTCGGCGCCGATCGACTCGGCCTGGGATCCGCAGGGTATTCTCAACTCGGTGTCGCTGTCACCCGACGGCAAGGCGCTGGCCGTCGGCCTGGTCCGCGGCGCGGCCGAAGACATCTGGGTCAAACAGCTCCCGGCAGGGACGTTCTCCCGGGTGACGTTTGGCGACAGCGTTCACAATCGGGTGAGCTGGGCGGCCGACGGGCGCTCCGTGCTGTACCTGGTTGGCTCGCAGAGCAGTGGGGTCCCCGCGGTCGCCCGGGCCGACGGCACCGGTACGCCCAGAATCCTCTACCGGGGTCCGATGGGGTTCGGCCAGGCGGTGTCCTCCCGCGACGGCCGCTGGCTCTTGCTCCGGCGGGTCGTGAGCGAGGAGGGGAACGGGGACATCTACGCCATGCAGGCAGGCGACTCGACGCTCACCGCGCTGCTCGCCACGCCGGCCCGAGAGGTCAGTCCCGCACTCTCTCCTGACGGCAAGTGGCTGGCCTATGTCTCCAGCGAATCGGGAAAGCCCGAGGTCTACGTGCGGCCGTTCCCCGACGTCGGGTCGGCCAAGTGGCAGGTCTCGCTCAGCGGGGGCTTTACCCCGATGTGGGCCCACAGCGGCAAGGAGCTGTACTACCTGGACGACAGCCGCGCGCTGGTCGCCGTGACGGTACAGCTGGGTACCACGTTCAGTTTCACCAACCAGAAGGTGCTGTTCTCGGCGGCGAACTACAGCTTCGCCGGTGGCTACCCCACCTACGATGTGGCCCCGGACGACAGCAGGTTCGTCATGATCCGGAGTGTGGCGCCCACGGCGGAGACCGAGCTGGTCCTGATCCAGAACTGGGCCGAGGAGCTGAAGGCCCGGGCGCAATAGCTCAGTCTTGTCTCTTTGCGTGCAGTGGCAGGTTCAGCCGTAACCAGCCGGGGAGCTTTTGAGCGATCCCGAGCACGCTACCAAGACGTTTTGGCTCAAACTCGTCGTCACTAGCGAGTCAAACGTCGCTTCCTCTCGTAGGCCGCGACGGCCTGCTCCCCTTGGCCACGCCCGGACTTACACGGGGCGCCTGGCGCTACGCTTGGCACTACGAAGCGTGGCGCAACCGGCAAATCCGCAGCGCACCATGTGATGTACAACAACGACTTAGACCCGTTCTGAAGTCGGACACATTCCTCATAATGCCGGGGTCGATGTCCCCGCATTCCTGTTAAGATTTTATGCGAACCATGATCGCGTATGTCCACAGCCCACTCTACGCCTGAGTGAGGTACCGTTCCAGGTCGTCCAAACTGCCTCCATGCTCATCTGGGAAGACCAGAGTGTTACGCGCCGCGTCAACTAACCAGTAACGGCCGTAGTCCCAGGGTCGCGGCTCGCCTCGTCCAGCCTTCTTTAATTCAAGCCCGTGGGTTCTCGCCATTCGGCGGACTCGTTGCTCCTGTACACTGCTCGGCACACACCCCCCAGACGAAGATTTACGGATACAACCCGATGCGGCGAGGGTATACGAGGCGGTGCGCGGTTGTGGAAGGGCAGTAATGGCCCAGATAGCGGACGCTGGGGGCCTAATGCTTAGTGAATTCGAAATACTCCATTGGGAGTAGCCGTGCGCGTCCCTCCAAATCGATCGAGACATGGCCAGAGTCCGGCTCGGGGTGGAGGCCCTCCGGGTTGCGCTCCAGAACTGGGTGCCGCGTGTGCGTCGGAATACTCGGATGCTGCGCCGCGAGCGCGCGGCGCAGACGGGCGGCAGTGTGCTTGGTGTTCTTGGTAGACATAACGCCTCTACGTGCCCGTGGGTAATGGGCGCCGCTCTCCGGGCCGGGAACAGGCCAAACTGGGACCTGCACGCATGAGTTGCAGGGCCCGCGATCCGACCTGCGTGAAGCAGGCTTGCGCCATCAGTCGAGGAGAACCTCCGCGAGCGGTCGGCGCGTGGTGCGGCGCCGGGGAACGCCAGCCCTCGAGGAGTAACCGATCCGAAACAGATGCTGCGGGATCCATCCGCCGGGCGGCAGCAGCTCGCCCACCGCGCTGCGAAGCGCCGGCACGCGTGTCGTTTGGCTCATCGGATGCACATTGATGCCCATCGTGGTCGCGATCAGCCACAACCGCTCGAACAGCTGACCCGTTCGCACGTGGATCAGGTGAGTATCGCTGGTGGCGCTGATGAGCCCGAGAAACGCGGCGCTTTCCACGATGGCCTCGTCCTGCCGGGCTACGGGCTCAGCGAGATTGACCCGGGTCACGAGGAGCCGAGCGAGCCGGGAGAGCAGCTTCCGAGTCCCAAAGGCCCCCTCCCCGATCCAGTACCCGAGCTCCTTGCGGAACACGGGATCTGCGAAATCCAGGCGATCGGCCTCGACGGTGAGTTCGTCGACACGTCGGCGGAAGAAGCGGTCGTCGGTCAGGTCGAGCCGCAGCTCGGATTCCTCACGGCAGGCTTCAAGGCGACGGCGCGCCTCCTCCGGCACGGCTACTGGTCGATACACGCTGTTGTCGTTGTGACGCCGCAGCAGGGTTTCTAGGGTGATCCCCGCGCGCGAGGGAGAGGGTGTGCCCCAGGGCGCGAAGGCGATGTGAGCCACGAACTCCTCGTTGCCATACTCGGGAAAGTATGTCACCTCATAGCCGAACCCGTGCCGCTCTGCCGCCAGGAGCAGGTTCTCGAGCGCGCAGCCGAGGCTGATGTAGAGCTCGCGCCTGTCGGGATCGGACACGGGCTGTCTCCGCTCGAGATCTGCGAAGACACCCACGGTATTCGTCTGCACCGCGAAACGCCACGGCTGCGTATTCCTCGTGGAGGGCGCCAGGATCGCGTAGCGGAGAAGGTGGCGGAGCTGCTGCTCGATAGGGGCGGATCCGGGGAAGCTTTTTTTTAGGATGTTGGGTAGGTCTCTCGTGGGTGCGGGCATCTCGTACCTCTTCTGCTGCCGACCTGTCCCTGTTGCACTGCTCCCCCTGGCACAGCGCCCCGCCCCGCCCCGAGGTACCGGGTTCGCCTGAACTGTAACATCGGTTGCTTGATGCCAGAATGAAGGCAGCGTGAAGCTGCCTTTCATGGACCCTATCGGGGACCGCCGCGTCGAGCGGCACTTCGGCGATCCAGCAGGCGACTGTCGCCTCACCTACCCGGGAATTTGGGTCCGCGACAGGAGGTGCCACATCGAGGGAATCCGGTGAAGCGTGCCCGGACCGAACCGGGGCCTGCGGGTCGAAGCGGCGGCTGCCTAGCGCCGAGTGGCAGGTAGGACAGTCTCGCTTGAAAAGGAATGACTGTTTCGCCTCGTGGAAGCCGGTGCCCCACAGCCTGCGGGATGACACCAGCCCCACCTTCAGCTGGCAGTCGGCGCAGAACTCTCCTTGGTTGTGACATTCACTGCACAGTTAGACCTCACCTTTACAACACGCTTCGAGCCGTTGGCTGGTTCCGTGTGGGGACTTCTGTGGGGACTTCGCTGCGGACCTGAGCCGAGCCGTAGCGGGTCCATCTGGCGTTGCCTCGATTGTGCGGCCTAGTGCGGGATCTCTTCGCCCCGCTGCGGCTCGTTCATCGGCCTGAAAATCCGCGTGTCGGGGGTTCGATTCCCTCTCTGGCCATTCGCCGCAACCCGCACCGAGACAGATCCTTATCAACTAAACGGCCACCGAAGTTGGTGGCCGTCGTGTACTTCAGTACCTGAGACGTCCGTGAACCGTCAGCGGTCATGCGGAAAGGCGGCCTCTCCAGCGTTTGCGCCGAGCAACCTGCCAAGGTTTGCGAAGCGTGTCGAGAGGTCGCCAATTCCCGGAATTGGCTGGGTGTTCCATTTCCCAGAACCTCCAACCATTGAAGCGAGCGGCTGATCGAAGCGCCGCAGTCGAGGATTTCCGCAAGCTCGACGAAATGGTCGATCGGCTCAACTACGGTATTGGTATCTTTGTAAACCTTCACCCGGGCAACCCCTTTATCGAACAGTACAGTGGCATGTTTGCTGAGCGACGCCACCGCGCCACCTCGGAGGAATCGCCAACTTGAACCGGAGGCCGCTCGCATACGTGCTACGGCCACGCCGGACTCGCTCTTCTAGCCCGCGCCGCGCCGCGGCGATATTCTTCAGCGTCCTCTCACCCTTCCAATGTCAGAATCTTAGTGGCTGACCTGCGCGAGCAGCTTGAACGCGGCTTGACGGATCACTACCGGATCGAGCGCGAGCTCGGCCGGGGCGGCATGGCTGTGGTCTACCTGGCCCAGGACCTCAGGCACGACCGCCCAGTCGCCCTCAAGGTCCTCCTGCCTGAGCTCGCGGCCACGCTCGGCCCCGAGCGCTTCCAGCGCGAGATCCGCCTCGCCGCCCGGCTCCAGCACCCCCACATCCTGACGGTCCACGACTCGGGCGAGGCGGGCGGCCGGCTCTGGTTCACCATGCCCTTCGTCGAGGGCGAGTCCCTCCGTGACCGGCTCGGCCGCGAGCGCCAGCTCCCGGTGGAGGACGCGCTCCGTATCGCCCGCGAGGCGGCGGCCGCGCTCGACTATGCCCACCGGCACGGGGTCGTGCATCGCGACATCAAGCCCGAGAACATCCTGCTCACCGCCGACGGCGACACGCTGGTCGCGGACTTCGGCATCGCCCGCGCGCTGGGCGGCGAGGACGGGCTGACCCAGACCGGGATGGCGATCGGCACCCCGGCCTACATGAGCCCGGAACAAGCGAGTGGAGACAAGGCGATCGACGCCCGCACCGACATCTACTCCCTGGGCGCGGTCCTGTACGAGATGCTGGCAGGGGAAGCGCCGTACACCGGACCCACCCCGCAGGCGATCATCATGAAGCGGCTCGCCGAGCCGGTGCCGAGCGCGCGCAAGCTGCGTCCGAACGTGCCAGATGGCGTCGATCAGGCGATCCGGCGGGCGCTGGCCCCGATCGCGGCGGATCGATTCGCCAGCGCGGGGGAGCTCGGTCGCGCGCTCCATGCGCCGGGGATGACTTCCGCGGCGACTCCGTCGGCGATCACACCGGGGCCGCCCTCCGCTCCTCCAGGGACTACAGTCCGTTTCCCCATCCATGGGGGCGGCCGTCGTCGGATGCCTGTGCTAGGGATCACGCTCGCCCTTGGTTTTCTGCTCGGGCTCGGTGTGCTGTTCGCGTGGCGGCATTCGCACCCGACGGAAAGCGGGCCCACCGGTGCCAGGGTGCTGGCCGTACTTCCCTTCGAAAACGTGGGCGACTCAGCCAACGCCTACCTGGCCGACGGCATCAGCAACGAGCTCCGCGGCAAACTCTCCCAGCTCGCGAGCGTTCAGGTGATCGCGAGCGGCAGCTCGAATCAATACCGGCGCACGAGCAAGGCGCCCCAGGAAATCGCCCGGGAGTTGGGAGCGGACTATCTGCTGACGGCCACGGTGCAGTGGGAGAGGCTGCCGAACGGAGGGAGCCGAGTGAGGGTGAGTCCGGAGCTGGTGGACGTGACGGCAGGTCACGCGCCGCGGACCAAGTGGCAGCAGCCGTTCGATGCGAGCATCACGGACGTCTTCGAGGTGCAGGCCGACATCGCGGGGCAGGTCGCCTCCGCGCTGGATGTGGAACTCGGTGCGCGCCAGAAGGAGACGCTCATTGAAAGACCGACAGAGAACCTCGCGGCTTACGATGCCTTCCTCAAAGGTGAGGCGACCCAGGGGTTGATCCTTCGCGACCCGCCAACCCTGCGGCGCGCGATCACCTACTACGAGCAGGCTGTCGCGCTCGACTCGACGTTCGCGCAAGCGTGGGCCCACCTCGCCCGGGCGCACGCGACCTACTACTTCACCGGCACTCCCAATCCCACCGACGCCGAGGCAGCCAGGCGTGCCGCCGATCGGGCAGTCGCATTGGCGCCCGACCGGCCCGAGTCTCAGTGGGCGCTCGGCGCCTATTACGCTTGGGTACTCGCGGACTACGACCGGGCTCTGGCGGCGTATGAAAGCGGGCTCAAGATCGCGCCGGACAATGCGGATTTGCTCACCGCCGCCGCACTCGCCGAGCGGTCTCTGGGTCGGTGGGACGCGGCAGAAAAGCACTTGGAGCGGGCGTGGATGCTTGACCCTCGTTCGGCCGCGACCGCGCAATGGCTTTCCCTGACCCTGCTCTGGCTACGACGCTACCCCGACGCGCTCACCGCCGTAAACCGCGGCTTGGCCGTGGCCCCCGCCGATCTGGGCCTGATCCGAAACAGGGCAATGGTCTATCTCGCCCAGGGACACCTGGTCGGTGCGCGGGTGGCGATCCGGGCCGCGCCGGCTGAAGTCGAGCCGACCGCACTGGTCGCCTACTTCGGCAACTACTGGGACCTGCCCTGGGCACTCGATGACGACCAACAGCAACTCCTCCTGCGGCTGCCTCCGAGCGCCTACGATGGTGACCGGGGTGTTTGGGGCATCGTGCGGGCTCAGACCTGCTACTTGCGTGGCGATCGCGCGAGGGCGCGCGTCTATGCCGACTCGGCCCGACTGGGATTCGAAGAGACCTTGAAGGCAACCCCGGACGATCCGCAACGACTGGTGTTTCTGGGGCTCGCGCTCGCCTATCTCGGCCAGAAGGAG
>DATJGL010000114.1:0-8195 GCA_035495075.1 Gemmatimonadales bacterium | reverse complement strand
GTGATTCCTCGATCTCGAGGCCCAGTGTGTCGCCGTAAAACTTCCTGGCCCGGCCAAGATCGTCGACCGAGAAGCTGCTGAATGCCTTGGTGGTCTTGAACACGGATTCCCCCTTTGCCATTGCGTGGCCTCTGTAGCTGCGGCGGCTCCTGGTGCCGAGCGGCCGCCAGATCTAGTCGATCAGCGGTAGCCTCAATCGACAGCTGGTCGGAGCGAAGACTCAGCTGTGTGAAATCGCGAATCGGGGATGGCGTGGCTGCGGCTGCTCTCACGCCCCGGGCGTGAAACCCATCACCGGTCCTCCGGACCATACGAGCCCTCCGGTTTCCGGGTTCTATGCCTCCCGAGTCGCGATGAAGATCTCCGTTCCCACCGGTCCACCGCGCTCTTGGCCGGCAACCCGGCCTCCCGAAACCACTCGAGCCATTGCGCCCTCGAGAAGAGACCCTCCTCGTGCCGGTCGTGAACCAGGGTGACACTTCCATCGCTCTCGCGGAGCAGGAACGCGTAATCCACGAGGTAGGTGTCGTCGTCCGGATCAGGGTCCCAGGTCCATTCGAGGTAACGGAGCCCGCGGCCTTCCCCTCCGTCCTCACCGCCGTGGTCGGTGCCCGGGTCAAACGTTTCGCGAACGAAGTCGGGGAGCACGACTACCGTCCCGCCAACGCGACAATGGGCTGCGGCGGTGGCCAGTGCGGCATGAACTGCGGCGGGCTCGGTCGCATACATGATCGCGTCATGGATCAGTACGAAGTCGAACTGGCGAGCGAGCCGGAGCGATCGCATGTCGCCCAGGACGTGCTCGCAGTCCGGGTTCACCTGCCGGCTCATGGCCTGCATCTCGGGCGAGCGGTCCGTGAGCGTCATCTGAAAGTGGCTCTTCAGGTTGAAGGCCAGGCTGCCGCCGCCCGCACCCAGCTCGAGCAAGGTCGGCAGCGCCGAGGCGGGAAGCGGACCGAGGCGGCTCAACAGGTCCGCCGCCTCGTCAACGTAGTGCGCCGGCGGGGAGACCAACGGCCACCACTCCGCCAGGTCGCGGTACATGCGCGGTACTGAGCTTGCCATGTCTTGCTAACGCGTGGGCAGGTCCGCGATCTCGATGATGGGCCGGATCTCGATGGTGCCCCGCCGCGCCATCGGGATGCGTTCCGCGATCGCGATGGCTTCGTCGAGATCCTCCGCATCGATCAGGAAGTAGCCACCCAGCTGCTCATGCGTCTCGGCAAAGGGCCCGTCGGTGATGAGGCTCTTGCCCTCGCGGACCCGTAAGCTGGTGGCGGTGGTGGTGGGATGGAGTGGGGCTGCCGCCAGGTAGCGGCCCCTGGCGTTGATTTCGTGGGCGAGCGCCGTCGAGTCGCGGTAACATTGCTCCCGCTCGGTCTCACTGAGCGCCTGCTCGTTCAGGTAGATCAGCAGCATGTATTTCACGTCTATCTCCCGCCGGCCGGCTATCCGCCGGCCGTGGCTCCCACAACCAGGAATGGCTCAGCGCCCTTCGCCACGGCGTCGGGCAGCAGCGCATCGGCAGGCTCGTGAGACAGGTCCTGTTCGCAAGCAAAGAAACGCACGAACGGCCGGCGCCGAAGGGTCACGTGCTCCCGAATCGTGCCGCGCAACATCGGATAGCCGGCCTCGAGAGCGTCGAGCACCGACCGTTGAGTAATCGGCCCTTCTACCGCGACCGCAACCTCGCCATCCACCCGCGCCAGGGTCCGCAGGTGATACGGCAGGACTATGCGGATCATGCCAGCGTCTGAACCTCCACCGAGAGAACAGGTGGCAGGTCCCGCACGATGGCGTTCCAACTGTCGCCGGCATCGGCCGACGCGTAGACCTGTCCGCCGGTGGTGCCGAAATACACCCCGCACGCATCGAGCGAGTCGGTCGCCATGGCGTCGCGGAGAACGTTCACGTAGCAGTCACGCTGAGGCAGGCCTTTGGTGAGCGGCTCCCACTCGTTGCCTCCGCTCCGGCTCCGGTACACCCGGAGCTTGGCATCCGGCGGGTAATGCTCGGAGTCGCTCTTGATCGGTATGACGTACACCGTCTCCGGCTCGTGGGCATGAACGTCGATGGGGAAGCCGAAGTCGGTCGGCAGGTTGCCGCTCACCTCCTCCCACGAGTCGCCGCTGTCGTCACTCCGCATTACGTCCCAGTGCTTCTGCATAAAGAGCACGTTCGGACGGGTCGGGTGCATCGCGATGCGATGGACGCAGTGGCCGACTTCAGCAGTCGGGTCCGGGATGTGTTGAGAGCGAAGGCCGCGATTGATCGGCTGCCAGCTCTTGCCGCCATCGGCGGTCCGGAACGCACCCGCGGCCGAGATGGCGATAAAGATACGATTGGGATTGTGCGGGTCTTGGATGATTGTATGGAGACACATGCCACCGGCCCCGGGCGTCCACGCGGGGCCTGAGCCGTGGCCGCGAAGGCCGGCCAGCTCCTGCCAAGTGGCGCCGCCGTCGGTCGAGCGGAAAAGGGCGGCGTCTTCGATCCCGGCAAGAACGACGTCCGGGTCGGTGAGCGACGGCTCGAGATGCCAGACCCGCTTGAACTCCCACGGGTGAGGCGTTCCATCATACCATTGGTGCGTTCCCGGCACTCCGTCATACGTGAACTGATTCCCCACCGGCTCCCAGGTCTTGCCGCCGTCGCTCGATCGCTGAATCAGCTGCCCGAACCACCCGCTGCACTGGGAGGCGTAGAGCCGGTCCGGGTCGGCGGGCGACCCCTTGAGGTGGTAGATCTCCCAGCCCCCGAAATAGGGACCGGACACGTCCCAGCGCTCCCGCTTCCCGTCCGACTCCAGGACAAACGCACCCTTGCGTGTGCCCACCAGCACCCGTACTCTGCTCATCCTTCGTCCCTCCTTGAGCTTCCGTGGACGGCCGACCGGTCAACAGTAATAGTCGCCGCATGACACCCAAAATCGACATCGCCGGGGCCCCGGTGGGCTCCCCCAAGCGCATCCGATCCCGTCTGAGGGGCATCCGATGCGCTCTAACGGTCGGGTGCGTGGGCACTTTGCTGGCCGGAAGCGTGCCGGCGCAGTCGAGCAGCCCCGACTCGATCTCCGCCAGGGTAGACCAGGCGGTTCTCGCCGAGCTTAGACGCCAGAAGATTCCCGGCATCAGTCTTGGAGTGGTGCATGACGGCCGGATCGTCAAGGCCAAGGGCTACGGCCTGGCCAACGTGGAGCTGGCCGTGCCGGTGACACCGCGCTCGATCTTCCAGACCGGGTCGGTCGGCAAGCAGTTCACCGCGATGGCCGTGATGATGCTGGTCGAGGAGGGCAGGGTGGGCCTCGACGACAGCATCCCCAAGTACTTCCCGGAGGCGCCCCCCAGCTGGAAGGCCGTTACAGTGCGACAGCTCCTCACCCATACGTCCGGCATCGCCGATTACGGCGGCGAGGAGAGCACCATGGGCAAGGGAGTGATCGACTTTCGGAGGGACTACACCGAGGACGAACTGGTACGGACCTTCGCGCCCATGCCACCGGACTTCGCGCCGGGCGAAGAGTTCAGCTACAGCAACACCGGGTATGTGCTGCTCGGCGTGTTGATTCACCGGGTGACCGGCAAGTTCTACGGCGACTTCCTTCAGGAGCGGATTTTCAGGCCGCTCGGCATGACCGCCACCAGGATTATCAGCGAAGCGGACATCATCCCGGACCGGAGCAGCGGGTACCGGCTCGTCAATGGTCAGTTAAAGAATCAGGAGTGGGTATCCTCCTCGCTTAACACGACGGCGGACGGCGCGCTGTACACCAACGTGCTCGACCTCGCCAAATGGGATGCGGCGCTCTACACGGAAAGGCTGCTCAAGCGGGCCAGCTTCGATCAGATGTGGTCGCCGGTGAAGCTCAACAGCGGCGAGACCTACCCGTACGGATTCGGCTGGCGGATCACCTCGGTCAATGGGCACCGGCTGCTTGGGCACGGCGGGGCCTGGCAGGGGTTCACGATGAGCATTTCCCGCTACGTGGACGACCGGCTCACGATCGTTGTCTTCACCAACCTGGACGAGAACAATTCCCGTCCCGAAGACGTCGCGGCGCGGGTGGCCGCCATTTACATACCCGACCTCGCCCGCGGCGGACAGGCAAGCAAGTAGATCGTCAACTCGCGAGAATCTCGCGCGCAATCCGCAGGCAGTCGCTGCACAGCACCATCCCCTGCCTGCAGCTTACCACCACGGCGGCGGTGCGGGTGCGACCATCGTGATCGGTCAGCTCCATGTGGCACAACGCGCACACCGCCTCGCTCGGCACAGCCTCCGCGAGCAGGGGAGACTCGACGCACTCACGACAGATGTGATTGCCGTAGCCGCCCACGTACCGGTCGGACGTAATCGAGCCGCAGAAGCTGCAAGTGGGCGGGCCAGGGATCTCCTGGCTCAGGCGGGGGGGCAGCTGGTCCTCCGACCCCAGACTTGGAACACCCGGGGGCACGCAATGAGGGAATGCGGATCGTCGGTGAAGCTCGCCAGTTCGCGGATGGTGTCCGCCAGATCAGCCGCGGTGGCCAACCCCTCGGTGACGACCGCGTCGGCAATGTTCTCGAGCGTGCTCAGGGACATCGCTTTTGCCGGCTCGCGTCCGGTGTGGACCGGGTGGACGATGCGCACGTGAATTTCCTCCAGGCCGGCGTCGCGGCACATGCCAACCAGCTGCGGGCCCAGCATAGCGTCGCCTCCTCGGCGCGCGACGACGGCCCTGAACAGATCACACTGTCGGTCGTACGCCGGGTTAGGTGGATAGGAGAACGCTCCGCCGAAGTCGATGTCCTCGAGGACCAGGCGTCCGCCCCAGCGCAGCGCCGCATACATCCGGCGGACCACGGCGGGCCGGTTGGCCAGATGGGACAGAACGAAGCGCCCGAAGACCAGATCGTACGTCTCCGGCTCGTCCCAGTCCGCCACGTTGCCCGTGCGAAACTCGACGTTGCTTAGGCCGGCATGCTCGCAGTCCTCGCGCGCAGCCTCCAGCTTCACACTGTCGAGGTCAATGCCGAGAACCCGGCCCTCCGGGCCGACCACTTCGCCAAGGTAACGGCTGACGTGTCCGGCCCCGCACCCAAGATCGATACACGCACTGCCGGCGCCAACGGCGGCGTCGGCGAGCAGCGCCTTGGTAGTGGGGGCCATCATCTCGGCCAGAAGATCCAGCCTTCGCTTACCCTCGACGCCACCCCGAATTGCGTAGGTTGCCATTGGACCCCTGCTTATCCCGCAGGATGCCGGCTAGAGCGTCTTTTCGAACCAGTGGTGAGCGTAGGGCTCCTCGTTGAACGGCTTCACTTCCCGATATCCGCTGGTCTTGTACAACGACTGGGCTTCCTTGAGGGTGCGATTGGTCTCGAGCCGGAGCAGCGGCAGTTTCTGCTCCCGCGCGAGTTGCTCCAGGCGCTCGAGGATCCGCTTGCCGACGCCCAGACCACGGCTCGAGGCATCGACCCACATCCGCTTGACCTCGCCATGGCGCTCGTGACACTTCAGAGCGCCGCACCCGATCGGCTCCCCTTGCAGCGTGGCCAGGACGAAGAACCCATGAGGCGGCGTCAGCTCATCCGCGGCTGCGGAGATGCTGCGCCCCGGATCGAAGCCCATGTCGAACCGCGCGGCAAGCTCTTCAAAATAGCGTCCGAGACAGTACTGCGCCGCAGGACATTCGGGATCCACCACCTCTAACCGAACCGCGCCGGCAAGCATGAGCCGCTCCACGGCCTCCATCGCGGTGGTGAGGGCGGCCCGCTGCTTTGGGTTGAGCGGCTCGAGCAGGGATTCGGCAGCGGCATCCGAGAGCCGGTTCAGCACTGCCAGCTCCCGCCGCCCCGCCGCAGTGAGCATCACGCGACGTACTCGCGCGTCTCGCGACGCCGGATCGGTGCGGATCAACCCCTGGGATTCGAGCCCGCGAAGCAGGCGGCTCAGGTATCCCGAGTCGAGATCCAGCTTGCTGCGCAGCTGACGGATCTCGCTCCCCCGCGGGCCGATCTCGAAGAGCAGCCGCGAGGCGCCGAGAGAGCGATCCCGGCCCAGAAAGTGATTGTCCAGCGCCCCGATCTGACGGGTCACCGTCCGGTTGAAGCTGCGAATCCGCGCGATGGGGTTCATTCTCTGACGTTAGTCAGAGATCAAGCAAGTGGCAAGAGGAGGGGTCAGCGGGTGAGCCAGCCGGCGACGGCAAGCCAGGTGTCGGTTCTCCCGACCGCGAACCGCACCGGCAGTGACAGCATCAGCAGCACGCCGCCCCACAGAAACGCGGGATGGATGCGCCCATGGGCGATGCGGTCGTAGAGCAGGCAGACCAGCACGAAGGCGCAGGTTCCTCCGATGGCGAGCGGCGGGCCGCCCGATCCGATGAATCGGAGCCGGGCCAGCGCAGGGGTGAGAATGGCGATCGTAGCCAGCAACATCAGCCGCCGGTGTGTCTCACTCCGGCGCCGGTTGTAGAGACCGATCCCGACCAGGACGCCGAACGCCACCAAGGTCCCGATGGGAACGGAGAGAAAGACCAGGGGCGGTGGTCCCGGGCTCCTACCGAGTCTTGCAGCGGTCACGGCCGTGATGAAGCCGACCACGAGGACCCCCACCGCGAGCACCGCACCGGCGACACCCAGCCGCCGGTGCAGGTCGGTCCGGCCCGCCGCGACCAACGAGGTCTGAGCGACGAACAGCAGGATCCAGGAGGTCGAGACGACCCCGTGTATATGGACCAGGGTGGACACCGGCCGTGCGTCGAAGAAATTGCCAAGGTAGTACGTCGGTGCGAACCCGATGAAGACAGTCAGCGCGGCTGCTATCGCCATGCCGGTGAAGAAGCGGCGATCACGGTTCCGTCCCGGCAGAATCGTACTCACACGGGCACGGTCGCCCGTAAGCCCCAGATCTGCGCTCACGTCTCGCCCTTGTGAAGGGTGGGTTCAACGCTCGCTACCGCCACGCTGCGGCGGAGACCCTCCTGCCGGCCGATCGGCTCCTCATATCCGAGCACCCGTCTGATACATCCGGTGTCGGTCACAAGTGGAATCTGCCAGTTGGCCGGCATTGACGGCGGCTCGCTCCCATCAGCGAGCACAGCTCCGGGCCACTGTGCCGCGGCTGCGACAGCCCCGACCCACTCGAGCTGGGTCAGTGCATCTGCCTCGCCCAGGTTGAAAGTGCGTCCGGAAGCGCGCGGGTCCAGTGCCGCGAGCCGGATTGCCCAGGCGACATCCTCGACGTACCCTCGGGTGCAGCGCCAGCCGGCCTCCGCAGCGTTGATCCGCAAAGTAGAAGGATCCGCCCGGAACCGATCCAGATAGATCCCGACCCGGCGCTGGCGATCTCCCGGCCCGTAGACCATGGGCAGTCGGAGAATCGTCACCGGCGCGGCGGCGCCTGCAAGCGCTGCCTGCTCGACGAGGATCTTGTCGTATTCGAATAGCAAATCATCCGGCCCTTCAGCTCGATCCCGGTAGGGGTAGAGCCGGTCCCGCAGAGGCCCCTCCTCGCCCAGCGCGACCGTTGGTGCGAGGCCCGATGTCAGCCCGAGAAAAGCGCCGTAGGTCCAGTACACATCGCCGCTGCTGATCACGACCAGCCGCTCGAGCGAGGGTGGTAGAGCCGGCAGTAGCCCGATGATGTCTCCGGCCCGATAGGCCGTCATGTCGATGAGCACTGACGGAGCCACGATCGCGAGCGCGCCGCGGAGCGTCGCGGTGTCCCGGCGGTCGGCAGTAAGGCACCGGATGCCGGGCACGCGGGTCGGAGAGGTGCCGCGGTGGATGACGCTCACGTCTGCGCCCGCCTCCAGCAGCGAGCTGGCCAGATGATGGCCAATGAACCCGGTGCCGCCGAGAAGGGTGACCCGCACAATTACCGTCCCGATCCCTCCCGTCCAGGGTTCGCGAGACCCAGCCGCGCGGCTTTGGTGATGAGATAGTTCCGCTCCGGAATGCTCGTGGTGCGTTCCGCGGCTGCGCGATAGTGTGCCACGGCCCGCTCGTGATCACCGGCCTTCTCGAGCAGATGACCGCGCACAGCATCGAGACGGTAGTGCCCGCGCATGCGGGCATCGGTGTCGAGCGCCTTGATCAGCTCGAGCCCCGCCTCGGGACCATGCACCATGGCGCCGGCAATGGCGTGGTTGAGCACCACCATCGGATTGTCGGACATCCGCTTGAGCAGGCTGTACAACGCCAAGATTTGGG
>DATJGL010000113.1:0-15337 GCA_035495075.1 Gemmatimonadales bacterium | reverse complement strand
TGCCAGCATAGTCCCAAGGCAGCAGGATGGAAACTGTCAGTTCTGACAGCCGGGTCGGGCGGGCAGGGACGTGAAAACGCCCCGACCCGGTAGGTCGGGGCGTGGCGCGCCACCGGATTGCGCCGCACCTTGCCCGGCCCGATCGGGAGTTTGGTATGCTCTTGAGTATGCCTCCACCATCGACCATCAAGCACAACACCTGACAACAACGCGAGCACGGCGAGAGCGGGAAGCCCCTGCGGATGCTGTGGTTGTGCGCGTTGATGGTCGATGGTGTCGGGCCGGCTGACGACTCAAAATCCACCGGAGGCAACCCCGTGCGAGTTCGAGTCTCGTGTCGGGCATAAGCATTTAGCAAGTTCAGGAGCACGGGCCACTCCCCCGATTCTGCCCGATCTGTGCGCAACCGATATCGTCGAGTCATTCGACCCACTCCAGCTCCCACTGGGTCTCGGATTCTCGTCCCCACACGCAGTCGCAGGTCCTGCACCTATAGCTGACGTCCTCGGGAAGCATGTACTTGCCGCAGTAGTGCCGGATCATCCCGTCCGCGCCCGGTGAGAGGTGCTGTTCGCAGTGCTCGCAGAAGAAGCTTGGTCCTCCGGCGACTGATTGCTTTTCGCAGCGGTGCTGGACTTCCACGCGCGCACTGCTGCCTCGCCGACGTATTGCCAGAGGCCGCACCGCTTACAAGCTACGTGGTGAAGCTCCTAGCCATCCGCTTCGCGACAGCGGGTGTGGAAGCAGCGGGCCTAACTGCATCGAGTGCGACAGCCGAGGCAGGCAGGGCTTCGCCGCCGTCCTCGTGAGCCTTAGGTCGAGCCACTGCTGTTCGGTCAAAATGCCGAACTCTCTTAGGGCGCCTCCTGTGCGAGTGCAGCCAGCTTCTCGATCGCAGCGGGACGGGCAAAGTGATAGTTAGGCGGCGGATGGCTGCTCGTTGGTTGCCGCCCAGAGTACGGGTTGATCTCAAAATCCACCGTGGAAGGTGCCGGTTCGCTGTAGACGAAACTGTAGACACACAGGCCTGGATTCCGGCGGAAGCTGGCGGAACTCGCAGGAAAGGCCGCCCTGAATCGAGGCGGCCTTTCACATATCAGGACTGACACTTACGGACTCAGAAGGACTCAACCGGAGACGTCCGCAAGCCACTTAGCAAACCGCCGCCTTCAGCCACTCGGCCACCACTCCAAGCGACGCGGCAACAACTTAGCGAGCCGAGTGGACGCCTTCAAGCACAGCGACCTGCCAATCTGTCACGCCGACTATCTCCGCCCATGAGTACTGAACCGTCGGCGGCTCCTATGGCTTGGTTGATGGCCAGCCTCCTCTACCTGGCGAGCTGTGGGGACTCGACCTCGCCAACCCCGGATCCGAACCTCTGGGGCAACTGGAGCGGCTCGGCCAACGGACTCACGATCGCAATCAGCAGCTCACCGTCGCCTCGGAACGCGGAAACGCCCCCTCATGTCGAGGGGGCGTTCGCTGTCTCAGACAATCTGCCGACCAGTCCTATCAGGCGACGAGCACCGTCTTAACGAGTGCGAGCAACGCCTCGGGCGAAAACGGCTTACTTAGAAACGGTAAATTCGGGCCCGGAGCGCCGCGGTGGAAGACATCATTTACGGGATAGGCAGACATGTAAGCGACCGGCAGGCCGGGGAAGCGCTCACCGATCAATCGGCCGAGGGTACGGCCATCGGTCTCCGGCATGACAACGTCGGTGATGACCAGATCTACGGCAGGGTCGCCGCGGTCGAGGATATTGAGCGCGTGCCGCGCACTGGCAGCCTCGAGTGCATCGTATCCTGCGCTCCGAAGCATACGGGAGGTCAGGGTCAACACGACATGCTCGTCATCCACCACCAGAATGTGGTGGCGAGCCGACCCGGCGGCGTCTAAGGGTGCCTCGTTGGCCTTCTCCCACTGGGGCGCGCCGGTGGAATTGGGCTGTCCTGGACGCACGATGGGATCTGACGACAAACGGCTTCCTCCCGTTGTCTAGGTGGCCTTCCCATCACCACCTCTCATTGCCCCATTGCAGCAACGCTCGGCGCGACGGTCATTTGCCGGGGACGACGATCGGCTCGTAGAAAGTGGGAAAGCCGGGACGCCGCTGCTGCAATAGGGGCGCGCGAGGCGTTCCTTCGCCCAAAGATAACCAGTCAAGCAGCCGAATTCACGACACTCGCGGCCAATGACGGGGAACGTCAACCGGTCCCCGCCAAATCGCCGTCGGTCGAGGACATGCCGGCTATCGATCTCGACTCCCCTGGGGCGGGCGGAACCGAATGGGTCTTGACAATTGCGTCTTCGATGAGATCGCGAAATTCGCTCGGAACGACCAGGTAGCGGTTGCGGAGGTTGGTGAGGGCCTGGCCGAGCTGGTTGGCGGTCATGAGGTCCGGGGAGCTATGCAGCATCCAAGCGAGGCTGCGAACGTCTTGTCGAAAGGCCCTCGCGATGGCGCTATCGAACTCGTAACAGAGTATCTCGAGCCGGGGATGATGCTCGATCCGGTCGAGCAGGCTGATGAAAGATCGAGCGTCGAACTGCATGGGTCTTCCTCGGCCAGGTCCAAGATGTGCATGCTCTTTGTAAGGGTGTCTACCGATGGATGTAGTTAGACGCAACGGGGAGGGTGAGATAGTCAGGAGGGTGTAACCGGCGTCGGGGAACTCCCCGACCTATGCCCTTCACGAAGAGTCCTGCAGCCAGCCCTGGTCGATTGCGAGTCGCACAATGGCCGCCCGGCTTTGCAGATCCAGCTTTTCCATCGATCGAGCCCGGTGGGTCTCGACGGTCTTGACGGTAATGCCGAGCTTGGCCGCGATCTCTTTGTTGCTGAAGCCCCAGGCAATGAGGCGAAGGACCTCAGTCTCGCGGGGAGTGAGATCGGGTTTGTCTTTGCCGCTCCCTTTTGCTGTCGGCCGGGTAATAAGGCCGTCAAGCCGACGCGCGGCTGCCGGATCGAAGTACAAAGCGCCGTTCGCAACCAACCGGAGCGCCCGCAGCAACTCGGCCGTAGCGGCTCGCTTCAGGACGTATCCGGTTGCGCCGGCCTCCACCATGCGGCGGATGTACACCGATTCCTCGTACCCGGACAGGGCCAGGACCCTGATCTCTGGAAACGCCTCCTTGAGCCTGCGGGTCGCGTCAATGCCGTTCAGGTGGGGCATCGAGACGTCCATAACCACGACATCGGGCCGGGTCCGGGCGGCCAGCCCTCTCACCTCGCGGCCGTCGGCCGCTTCACCGACGACCTCCATGTCCGGCTCCTGGTTGATCAGCGTCTTGAGTCCCTCTCGCACGACAATGTGATCCTCGGCGAGAAGGATCCGAAGGATCCGTCCGGGGCGATTCGGCCGGGGATCAGGCATGGGGCGCCGGAGCGAGCGGGAGCTTGACGTACAACGTGGTACCTCCTCCGCCAGGGCGGGATTCGAGCGTCAACGCCCCGTCGAGCAATGCGGCACGCTCCTCCATACCAACCACTCCCAGGTGGTCAGCGGCCCTCTCTTTCCTGAAGCGGTCGACGTCGAAGCCCTTGCCGTTGTCTTCGACGATGACGCGGAGCTCAGAGTCGCGACGCTCGAGTAGCACGCTCGCTCGGCTGGCGCCGGAATGCTTCGAAACGTTGCTCAGCGCTTCGATCGCAATCCGATAGGCGGCGTCTTCGACCGCCGGAGACAGGCGGATTCGCTGGAGCCCCCGCTGGTGGAAGTCCAGCTTGACGCCGTGCTGTACGGCCCATTCCTCGGCGTAGCTGCTCAGGGCCGAGACCAGTCCCAACTCTTCGAGGCCGGCCGGCCGAACCGCCACTGCGAGATCGTGCAGCTGACGACCCAGCTGGTCGAGCAACTCCAGGCATTTCTCGAGCGCGGCTTGATCCTGGATGCCAGGCTCGAGCGCTCCCAGCCGAAGCGATAACGCTGTGACCTGCTGTCCGATTTCGTCGTGCAACTCACGCGAGATTCTGCGTCGCTCGTCTGCCTGGATGGTCACCAACCGATCGAGCAGATGTTGACGGGCTTCCTCCGAGCGGCGCCGCTCGGTGACTTCCTCCTGCAGCTTGCGGTTGATGCTGGTCAGCTGCTTGGTCCGCTCGGCCACCTGTTCCTCGAGCGCTTCCTTGGCCTGGCGGATCTGCTGTTCCGCCTGCTTCCGCTCCGAGATGTCGCGACCGATGGAGGATGCACCGATGAGCTCACCCGTCTCCAGGTCATAGGTCGGCGATATCGTGAGCAGGAGGTCCAGCTCGGTCCCGCTCTTGGCCACCCGGACCGTTTCGAGCTGCTCAACGGATTCACCCCGGGCAATCTGTCGGAGAATCTGGCTCGCTTCCTGGCGCCGCTCGGCCGGGACGATCAGCTCACTCGAGCGGCCCACCGCCTCCTTGGCCGTGTACCCATACAGTTCTTGAGCCCCGCGGTTCCAACTGGTGACGATCCCCTTCAGCGACTCGCCCACGATGGCTGCGTCGGAGTACTCCACGATCGCAGCCAGTTCGGCGCGCGCTTGTTCCGCGCCGCGGCGTTCGGTCAGGTCGGTGAAGGTGACCACTACGCCCTCGATACGGTCTTCTTCGGTCCGGTACGGCAGAATCCGGCGGAGGTACCAGCGGCCCGATTCAGTTCGCACCTCGGCCTCCCGGGGGGTGAGCGTCGTTAGGACCTTCTCCACGTCGGTTATCAATGTCCGGTCGGTAAACTTCCGCGCGAAGTCGCTGAGAGGACGCCTGAGGTCGGTGGGGAGAAGGCTCAGAAGCTGAGTCACCGGAGGTGTAAACCGCTTGATCCGTAACTGCCGGTCGAGAAAGATGGTCGCGATGTTGGTGCTGCTCAGGAGGTTCTTGAGGTCGTCGTTGGCGGCCTCCAGCTCCTGAATCTTGCTCTCCAGCTGACCGTTCACCGTGCTCAATTCTTCATTCAACGACTGCAGCTCTTCCTTGGACGTCTCCAGCTCCTCATTGGTGGACTGGAGCTCCTCGTTCATGGACATCATCTCTTCGTTGGCCGACTTGAGCTCCTCATTGGAGGACTCGAACTGCTCGGCGCTCGTACGGAGCTGCTCCCGCAATACGCTGAGCTCGTACTCCAGCTGCGGAAGAATCGCTTCGGTGCCCGGCTCAGCTTCGGGTGCCACGGCTCTCGTCGCGGGGGCGGCAAGATGCTCGAAGACAACCAGCATCAGGCCCTCCGCTTCCTTGGGTGCGTTGAGCGGCTCGACGGTGATGCGCACCATTTGGCTTTCGCCGTTGCTGTCCCTCAGGCCGCCCGTGATCGTTGCCCGCTTTCGCTCTTGGGTGGCCTGCCGGAGCACGGCGCTCAGCCTCGAGCGAAGTCCCTCGCGGGCCCATTGCAGGAGATCGGGCGCGAGCATTCCCGTCGGTTGAGCCAAATACGTTTCGGTCGGCCCGAACAGGTACAAGATTTCCTGCCTCGCGTTGATCAGGGCGCAGGCCGGAACGAAGCGTTGGAGCACGAGGGATTGCGCAGCCGCCAGCAGCTTGTCCTTAGACGGCGTCGGTATTGCCGGCGCGGTTGGATCCAAGTCGGACCGTAGACCAGGCTTCATGCCAATGGGAAGCTCCAACCGGTCCTGACGGGTAGGGCCGATTCGACGGTAGATCCGCCACTTCTTCGATACCGCTTTGAACAAATCGGTTTGCGGCCCCACCGATTCGGCGTTGCCGAGGAACAGGTAACCGCCCTCACGCAGGGCAAAATGGAATAGCGCCATCACTTTGCGCTGGACTTCGGGCGCCAAGTAGATGAGAAGATTGCGGCAGGTGAGCAGATCGATTCGGCTGAACGGCGGATCGCCAATCAGGTTCTGCGGGGCGAAGACCACCATCTCTCGGACCTGCTTGATCACTTGATAGCTGTGGTCGCCCGTTCTAACCAGAAATCGGCGTAGGCGGTCGGGCTTGATGTCAGCCGCGATGCTTTCGGGGTAGATCCCTGCGCGGGCAAACTCGAGGGCCGTTTGGTCGAGGTCCGACGCGAAGACCTGCACGTTCAGGCCACGGTCGGCCGCCTGTACGGCCTCGAGCAGCAGCATCGCTACGGAGTACGCCTCCTCGCCAGTGGCGCAACCCGCCACCCAGGCCCGCACTCCAGCATCGTCGCTCCGCTCCTGAACCATTTTCGGCAGGATGAACTGCTCGAGATACTGCCAGGCCGCCGGCTCGCGGAAGAAACTCGTGACGCTGATTAGCAGATCATTGAAGAGTTCTTTGATTTCCGCGGGATGACTTTGGAGATGCTTGATGTAGTGCTCTACGTCTTCGACGTGATTCAGGCTCATCCGGCGTTCGATCCGGCGCGAGATGGTCCCCCTCTTGTACGAACTGAAATCGTGCTTGGTACGGGCCCGGAGCAGTCCCAGGATGGCCTGCAGGTGGGTGGGGGCCTTCTCAATGAGTAGCGGCGATCCGCCGTCGTGCCGAGCGTATGGGTGCTGGGCATACCTCATCAGAACCGCGGGGAACTTGTCAACCGACATCACAAAATCCACCATCCGGGTGGCGCCGGCGCTCCGGGGCATCCCGTCGTATTCAGCGGTGTCGGGATCCTGCGCCATGGTCAATCCGCCGGCGTCCTTGACTGCCTTGAGTCCCTGGGTTCCGTCGGTCCCGTTGCCGGACAGAATGACCGCGACGGCTCGTTCCCGCTGGTCTTCGGCCAGCGTGCGCAGGAACGAGTCGATTGGCATCCGTAGCCCGCGACGCTCGGTGGGCTTGTTCAAGTAGAGGACGCGATTCCGGATCGCGAGATCCCGGTCGGGAGGAATCACGTAGACTCGATCGACCTCTACCGGCTGCCGATCGGTGACCTCGACCACCGGGAGCAATGTGCGCTTCTTAAGTAGTTCGGCGATCTCGCTCTTGTGGGTGGGGTCGAGGTGCTGCACCACGACGAAGGCGAGGCCTGGCTCTTTAGGAAAGGCGCCGAAAAACTGCTGCAGGGCCTTGAGACCGCCGGCCGACGCTCCCAGGCCCACGATAGGAAACGTCCGCGGCGGAGCGCCTGCTCCAGAAACCTGCGGCTCTTGCTCAGGCGATCGGTTGGTTTGCGGATGACCAAGGCGCGCCGGTCGGCCCCTCCGCCGCCCGGCTTTGGGCCTGCTAACTGGCTTGCGAGGCATAAGTCGCTCCCGTCCCCTCCCGCCTTCGCAGGCGCCTCAGTTCACCCACCCAGACGGTTTGCATCTGTCGAGGGGCGACCCAACTGAGCTGCATTGGAGTCGGCATCAACGCGCGGGCGCAAAATTCCGTGGCGAGGGTACCGCGGGAGTCACGGCGGCGGGCGTAGCCAACCATCGAGGTGCGCACCGCTCTCTCTGCTCAAGGCGCTAACATGGGTATGGGCCCAGAAAAGGGCAAGCAAGAACGATTCTATCGAAAAACGGCCCAGGCCGCTCGGGCCGCCCAGGCAGAAGCGGAGGATTGCACGGGGCGGGTGGGATTCGAACCCACGGAGCCCCGGAGGGCTCGCCACGTTTCAAGCGTGGTGCGTTCAACCGCTCCGCCACCGCCCCAGGTGGCGCGGGTAGTCTAGCTTGGCCCGCAGCAACGCGCTACATGACGTTATAACCTAAGGCCAATTCACGGGTTCGACTCCGGGTTTCTTGCGACCGGTGCCCTGGCGCACTACAGTGCCACCGCTGACAACTCAGGTCCACGATCGCGGTGGCCCGCCTTGCCGGACGGTGCATTGGCGCCGTCAGACGAAGGCGCGAGTGGCCCGGGAATGGGCGTCTCGCGCCTTTGATGCTCCGGCAGGCCACCATACAGACAGGTGCCCTGACGGCACTGGAAACAGGAGGACACATGCTTCAGTGGGCCCTCGCGTTTCTCATTCTTGCGTTGGTTGCGGCGTTCTTCGGCTTCGCGGGCGTAGCAGTTGCGTCGGCCGGCATCGCCAAGATCCTGTTCTACATATTCGCGATCATCTTCGCCGTCACGCTCTTGGCCCGCGTGCTCGAGGGTGGTCGCGCCATACGCTGATTTCAGATCCGACGGCAGCCGTTCGACCCCAAGCCACGGGAGAGCTCAGATGTCGCGCGACAACTTGAAGGGCCTGATGGTCGAAAGGCTTCGCGATCTGTACCAGGCGGAGCACTTGCTGGTTAAGGCCCTTCCGCCCATGGCAAGAGGCGCGTCGTCCCCGGAGCTCAAGAACGTGCTCGAGCGGCACGTGGTCCAGACCATCAATCAGTCGCAGAGGCTGGACCAGATCTTTCGTCGACTCGGCGTGGACCCTCGGGGTCGCCGCTGCCGCGGCATGGAAGGGCTCCTCGCCGAGGCCTACGAGGTTCTGGAGCCGTACAGCCCCGGCAGCGTGACCGACGCTGCACTCATTGCAGCCGGGCAGCGGATCGAGCACTACGAGATCGCCGCGTACGAGGGGGTCCGTCGCTACGCACTGCTGCTTGGCCGACCTGATATCGCCGACTTCGTCCAGCAGTCGCTGGAGGAGGAGGAAGAGGCCAACCGGCGGCTCGCGTCGGTGGCGGAGCACGACGTCGACTTCCGAGCGCTGGCGGATGCCGGCGCGGAAGCGATCGAGCGGGCCAGCTAACCTGGCTCCAGGGCATCACGGGTCCGACCTCTCGCCGCCGTTGGCCCGGCGGCGAGCGGGGCGTGCGCCTATTTCGCTTTTTTGGGGCTACCTCGCCCATTATAGTCCCCGAATGAGGGTGAGGAACAGCTTGTTTGGAATGAGCAGGCCGTTTGGTAGCATGGCCCACGAGCGTCGCGCCAACGTGCGCCGCGGCAGCTCGCAGGGGACGAGCTACCTGTGCGACGCCATTGCCGTCATCGTCATCGGCACCGCCCTGGCGGCGATGATCGGCTGGATGACAGGCAATCCCGCACTGGTGCAGGTCCTCCCTGCCTATCCACCGCTTTATCCAGGTTCGGCTCTCGGCCTGGCCGCTGCCGCGGCCGGCCTTTGGGGATTGGCGCACCGAATCCCGCGCTGGGTGCTGACGGGCGCCGGGATCGCAGCATTGCTCGGTGCTCTTGCACTCATCGAGTACTGGGCTGGCACCGACCTCGGAATCGATCGCCTGCTCTTTGTGAAGGGCGTGGTTGCGAATGCAAGCCACGACCGCTTCGCCGGTCGCATGGCGATGTCTACGGCCGTGTCCTTCCTCCTCACTGGAGCAGCGCTCGTGCTCGGCCTGGCCACTGCGCCGTGGCTTCGGCGAGCGGGGTCGGCGTTCACCGCGGCCGTGGTGGGTGCGTTTGCGCTCGTCTGTTTCGTGTGCTACGCCGGCGGTGTGCTGGACGAGTTCCGGTTCGACGTTCTGGCCGGGATGTCCATTCACGTGTCGTTGGGCCTCGGCCTGATCGCTGCCGGGTTGGTTGCGATCGCGTGGGAAGACGAGACCGCAGGATCGGTGTCGGCGCTTCCCTACTGGGCGCCATGGGCGGTCGGTCTCGGCTCGCTCACCATTACCCTGTTCGTTTGGCGTGCGCTGGTCGCGCAGCATCAACGCCAGTTGACAATGGAGACCCGATCGCAGGCGTCCGTCGCGCGGCACGATCTCGAGCGGGCTACCGACGCGCTGGTGACCACGCTGCGCGTCCTGCCAGGCAGCGCACTCACCGACCCGGACAGCGCCCAGGCCTGGCCGGCGACGCTTCGGCGGCTGCTGGATGAGGTCCCCGGCATGATCGCAGCGCTCCGCACGGATCGCTCGCTCAACGTGCATATCCCGGGAAAGACCTCCGCCTCGGACTCATCGTTGTCGCGCGCGCTCCGAGCGGCGCTCAGAGCGCGGGAGACGCCGAGCGGGCGGCTGACCCGCGACAGCGTGCTGGTGGGCGTCGCGCCGACCACCGATCGCCAGCGGCTGTTCACCCTCGCCGTTCCGATCTGCGGAGGTGGTGAGTGCGTCGGCTACATTGTCGCTCTCCTGAACGCCCAGAAGTTTCTCGCGAATGCGCTGCACGGCGGGGCGCCGGGATACCATCTGGTGGTCTCCTACCGCGGGGACCAGCTGGTCCGGCCTGCGGCGCTCACCCAGACGGGCCTCGCGGTCGCTCAGGTCGTCTCGGTGGATCTCGGCTCGCTCCACCTCGACATCGAGGTGTGGCCCACCGACGAACGGCTCGCCGTGGTGCACCCGGAGCTGCCCGACGTCGTCGCCGCGCTCGGACTCCTCCTGAGCGGGCTTCTGGTCCTCACCTTCTGGCTGGTACGACGAAGCCTGCTCCAGACGAGGCTCGAACAGCGCGCCCGGCTCAGCCTGGCGCTGGAGACGGCAACCGACGGAGTCTGGGAATGGGACGTGCGCGGCAACACCGGCACGGTGAGCGACGCACTCTGGCGGCGGCTGGGGTATGCCTCGGCCGAGCTGGCGCTGGTGAATAGCCTGCGGCAGTGGCGGGCGCTGATTCATCCGGACGACGCCCGACGGGTGCAGCAGGCACTCGACCGACATGTGGCCGGCGAATCCGCCTCCTACGAGGTGGAATACCGCATCAAGGCGCAGGACGGCGACTGGCACTCGATCGTCGAGCGCGGCCGGGTAGCCGAGCGTGACATCAGGGGCCGCCCCCTCATCGTGCTGGGTATTGCCGCGGACGTCACGGAGCGCAAGCGGGCCGATGAGGCGCTCGTGGCGAACGAACGGCGCTTCCGCGCGATGTTCGACAGCGCCTTCCAGTACCAGTGCGTACTCGATCTCGAAGGTGCTTGCCTGGAAGCCAATCACGCAGTGCTGGAATTTGCCGGGACGACCATGGAGACAGTCCGGGGCCGGAAGCTGTGGGACACGCCCTGGTGGCAGTCGACCACCGAGGAGCAACGGGAGCGCCTGCGAAAGGCATGCGCCAGCGCGGTGCACGGGCGCACCGTGCGCTTCGAAATCGAGTGGGCAGGTACCTCCGGACCAGCGATGGTGGACTTCTCGGTCAAGCCGATCCTGGACGGAGAGGGCAGGGTCTCCCAGCTGCTCGCGGAAGGCCGCGACGTGACCGATCGTTTGCGCGCGGAAAACGCGATGAGGGAGATGGAAACGCTGAGCTCGATGGGGCGGTTGGCCGCGCGGGTCGCGCACGAAGTGAACAATCCCCTCGCCGGGATTCAGAACTCATTCCTGCTCATCAAAGACGCCATTCCGGCATCGCATCCCTACCACTCATATGTGGGGGCGATCGAACGGGAGATCGGGCGCATCTCGACCGTGACCCGCCAACTGTACGAGACCTACCGCCCGGACCCGGACGGCCGCCGCGAGTCGTCGGTTCAGACCATCCTGTCGGACGCCGCGACCCTGCTGGGGCAGGTGAACCGGGGAGCCAAGGTAAACGTCGAAGTCGATGCGGTCGGCGTCCCGCCCAAGCTGCCGGTTCCCGGCGCACTCCTTCGGCAGGCAGCCTATAACCTGGTTCAGAATGCGATCGACGCATCGCCGCCCGGCGGAGTGGTGAAAGTCGTCGCGAAGGCGAACGACTCCGTGTTCTCGCTGTCGGTGTGCGACCAGGGGCCG
Organism: Gemmatimonadales bacterium; assembly: GCA_035495075.1. Taxonomy (GTDB): domain Bacteria; phylum Gemmatimonadota; class Gemmatimonadetes; order Gemmatimonadales; family GWC2-71-9; genus DASQPE01. Next base: position 3,832 of record DATJGL010000113.1, on the reverse strand, counting down.
GGGGTACCGGCTCACCTGCGGGAGCAGATTTTTGCCCCCTTCTTCAGCACCAAGCGTGGGGGCCGTACCAGCGGCATGGGCCTGGGGCTCGCGTTGGTGCGTCGCTCGGTCGACGCGCTCGGCGGGCGCATCGACCTGCGCGACCGGCCCAGCGGTGGCACCGAGTTTCGAATTCAAATTCCACTGCCGAGTGGAGAGGAATCATCATGACGACGCGCGGTCGGATTCTCCTGGCGGATGACGAGGAGACGTTCCTTCATGCCACGGCCGATCTTCTTCGTCGCGAAGGGTACGAGTGCGAAACGGTCCCGGACGCTCCCAGCGCGCTGGCCAAGGTGAAGGGCTCGCCCTACGATCTCCTGATCAGCGATCTGGAGATGCCGGGCAACGAAAACCTCGCGCTCATCCGCGAAGTGGGGGACGTAGCCGGCGGATTGCCAGTCATCATCATCACCGGCTTCCCCTCGACGACGTCGGCCATCGCTGCCATCGAGCTACCCGTCTCGGCCTATCTGCTCAAACCGGTCGCGTTGCCCGAGCTGCTGGATCGGGTAGCGTCGGCGGTCGCGCGGTTCCGGAGTTACCAGGTCATGCGAAGGACCGAAGACCGTCTGCGGCAATGGAACGACGATTTCGAGAAGATTTCAGCACTGCCGACGGACGGTGCGCGGACCGGACGCGAAGTAGATGCGTTCCTGTCGCTGACTCTGCGGAACGTCATGGGCTCGCTCAGCGATCTCCAGCAATTGGGCCGCGCCCTGGCCAACTCGAACCAGAGCGAGCACGCCTGTCAGATCCTCAACTGTCCACGAGGAACGCAGCTTCAGGAGGCAGTGCGCGAAACGGTGAAGGTGCTCGAGGAGACCAAGAGCGCTTTCAAGTCCAAGACGCTGGGTGATCTAAGGCACAAGCTGGAGCTGCTGCTGGAGCACAACTGAGTCAGTTGGCCCGGACCAGCCCCCGCTCGAGCGCAATGCAAAGCGCCTGGGTCCGATCGCGGGCTCCGAGCTTCTCCAGTATGCTCTTCACGTGGGCCTTGACCGTGCCCTCGACGATGTGAAGCTCCTGCCCGATCTCCTGGTTGGTCATCCCTCGCGCAATCAACTGGAGCACTTCATCCTGGCGACCGGTCAGTCGCGGCCGGCTCACGTGGCTGGCCAGCTTGGTCGCAACGCCCGGGGGCAGCGCCGTCTGACCCCGATGCACGGTGGCGATCGCCTGGGCCAGCTCTGTCGGCGACGCCATCTTGAGGAGATACCCGGCCGCGCCGGCCTGGATCGCGCGGAGCACGTCGTCGTCTGCATCGAACGCCGAGAGCACGATCACGCGGGCTCTGGGCGAAACCGCCCGCAGGTCTTCCACCACGGCGACGCCGTCGTCGGGCGGCATGCGCAGATCGACCAGCACAACGTCCGGCTGCAGGGTCTTGAACATCTCAACCGCTTCCGAGCCGTTTCCGGCAGCGCCGACGACGACGATCGACGACTCCTTCTGGAGCAAGGCGGCCAACCCGTCACGAAACAACGGGTGGTCGTCGGCGATGAGGACCCGAATCGGGGGAGGCTCGGCCACTCGAGCGGCTCCTTCGTGGCTCGGCTCTCGAGCTAGCGGCTGAGAAAAAGGCATACCGACCGCTCCCTGAGGGAGCTTCGCTACGCCTTCCGCTGGAGTATTCATGGATGTCATTCCGGCAAGACCGTGTCTGCTACTACCATGAATCAGCAGTCCCCGAAGCAGATTAGCAAGCCTTCGACTCGACTCGATGTGACCACGCTCACGGGATAGCATCTCGACGCTCTTGAGTACGATCGCCCGCGAACCAGCGCCAGTAGGCGTACACTGGCAATCCGAGCGCGAGTAGCCCACACCCGATCAAAGCGTTCCGCGGACTGGCGAGTACCGAGCTCACCACTACGTACGTGGCCGCAACGACGAACAGCCCGGGCGTCCACGGATAACCCGGGACTCGGAATGCACCTAGCGGCTGCTGGACACCGAGCGCCCGATCGCGGGCGCGATAGCGAAAGAGGCCTGCGACCGTGAGTCCAAAGAATATCCAATCACCGAAGGCCACGTAGTCAACCAGCTGAGCGAACGTACCGCTGAGGGTCAGCGCAGCGGCCCACGCGGCTTGGAGGAGAATAGCGGCCGTGGGCGTCCGGTACGTCGGATGGAGCCGCGCCAGTCTGGGGAAAAAGACGCCGTCGGCCGCCATGGCCTGGAGGACTCGAGGCGTCACTAGGATCACGAGATTGAGAAATCCGAATGTGGAGACGGCTATGCCCGCAGCAATAAGGGCCCCGCCGGCCGGCCCAAGCCGCGCTTTCATCAGGTCCGCCGCCGGCGCGGTGCTCGCGGCCAGACCCGCATGTCCGAGGACCCGGAGGTAGGCCAGATTCGCCAATAGGTACACGAGCACGACTCCTGCCACACCTAGGACAAGCGCCCGCGGCAAGGTCCGCTCCGCATCCACGATCTCCTCGGCGATGAAGTTGGTCTGTTGCCAGCCGCCATAGGTGAAGAGGATCGGCGTGAGCGCAACGCCAATGCTCGCGAGCAACGAGCCCGTGTGGGCCGGTGCCGTGGATGCAGCGGTGGCCGGGAGCGGTGTGGCTCCCAGTCCAATCACGATCAACGCCGCCAAGGCGGCGAGCTTGAGCAGCGTGAACAGGTTCTGGGTGAACGCGGCCGGCTTCACGCCGAGGTAGTTCACGGCGGAGAGGACGGCGATAGCGCCGATCGCCACCGGCACGGTGAACCGCTCGGAGAATCCGCCAAGCGCGAGCGCGTAGCTCGCAAACGTCACGGCCACGGCGGCGATCGCGCCCGTGGCGATGACTAGCAGCAAGGCCCAGCCGTAAAGGAAAGCCGGCAGCGCGCCCCAGGCTTCCCGCAGGTAGACGTACCCGCCACCGGCTTGGGGCCGCCGCTGCCCCAGCTCGGCAAAGCAGAACGCGCCGATCAGGGCAACTGCGCCTCCCACAACCCACGCACCCAGCGCCCCACCTGAGGAGGGGACTCGCTGCGCGACGGCGGCGGGAGTGCGGAAGATGCCGGCACCCACGATGCCGCCGATCACGGCCATCGTGCCGGAAAAGAGGCCGAGGCGGCGGGCATACGTGGTCATGCCGGGGAGGCCATCGGAGTCACCTCGATAATTGACACAAGCAGGCAATTAGTTGACATTAGCAAGTAATTTCAAAAAGGCCGAACCATGAGCCGCCCCGTTCCCGCTTCGCTCGCCGACCAGCGAGCTGGTGCCCTGCGCCGCTTCAATCGGTTCTACACCCGCCACATCGGCGCTCTCAACGAAGGCCTCCTTCAAAGCCCGTTCTCCCTGACCGAGGCCCGGCTCCTGTACGAGCTGGCTCAGCGGAAACAACCCACCGCGACCGAGCTCAGTGACGCCTTGGGGCTCGATCCGGGCTACCTGAGCCGGCTGCTTCGCGGCCTGCGAAGTCGCTCGCTCGTCACCTGCGAACGCTCGGCGACCGACGGGCGACGGAGTCATCTGGCGCTCACCCGCAAAGGGCGGGCTGCCTTTGGCAGGCTCGATGCACGGTCGCAGGATGATGTGCGCGCTCTCCTGGGTCGCCTCGGCGAGCCCGAGCAGCGAGGCCTGGTCGAGGCAGCTCGAACCATGGAGCGACTCCTCGACCCTTCCGCTGGCTCAGAGGTGCCCTACCTGCTTCGGTCGCACCAGCCGGGTGACATGGGCTGGGTGGTGCATCGGCACGGCGCGCTGTATGCCCAGGAATACGGCTGGGACGAGCAATTCGAAGCGCTGGTCGCCGGCATCGTCGCCGAGTTCCTTCGGCAGTTCGATCCGAAG
>DATJGL010000112.1:0-2344 GCA_035495075.1 Gemmatimonadales bacterium | reverse complement strand
TGCGATGTACACTGGGGCATGTCGCCATCCAAGAAGCCTCATTCCCGTTTCGACCCGTACCGCAATTACACCTTTCGCGTCAAGTGGGATGGTCGGATCGTCGCGGGTGTTCGCCGAGTCACGGCGCTACGGCGCACGGTGGAGGTCGTCGAATACCGGCAGGGATCCGACCTTGGCGCAACGCAGAAGTTGCCCGGACGGGTCCGGTACGAGCCGATCACGCTCGAGCGCGGCGTTACGCATGACACGACATTCGAGACCTGGGCCAGTCAGGTGGCCGGCTCGGCGCCTGCCCTGAGCTTTCGGAAGGAAGTCCGGCTCGAGGTCTATGACTCGGACGGACACCTCACCGTCGCGTACGACATCCATCGTTGTTGGCCGTCCGAGTACGTCGCCCTCGGCGGGTTGGACGCCGGGCCCGATTGCAGTCCATTTCAATCGTTGACCCTCGAGAATGAGGGCTGGAAGCGGGACGCCACCGTCGGTCGCCGTCCCCGGCGCCGTCGTCCGAAGCGGTAACCGGTAGCCTGGATCATGATCCCTGCGTCCGAAGCACTTGAGCGGCTTCACCAAGGCAACCGCAGGTTTGTCACAAACGAGCGGAACTCCGACGTCGGTCACGAGAGACGGGCCCAGCTGACGGATTCCCAGCAACCGTTCGCGATCATCCTCGGCTGTGCCGACTCTCGCGTGCCCGCGGAAATCGTGTTCGACCAAGGGTTGGGCGACCTCTTTGTCATTCGAGTGGCCGGCAACATCGTAGCTCCGTCGCTGGTGGGCAGCGTGGAGTTTGCGGCGGCGCGTTTCGAGACGCGCCTGGTGGTGGTGCTGGGCCACTCCCAGTGCGGCGTGATCCTCGCAACGCTGGAGGAGCTCAGGCGACCGAGCGAGATCCGATCCCGTAACTTGCGCGCTATCGTGGACCGAGTGCGGCCGGCTGTTGCGGCGCTGCTGGAAACCGATACCGGCGACAGCCCGGATGCTCTGGTCGAGCGGGCTATTCGCGCCAACATCCGTGCATCCGCGGACCACTTGCGGCACGGGTCCGAAATCCTGGAGCAACTGATAGAGAAGGAAGGCCTGCGCGTCGTCGGAGCGGAGTACTCGCTGGAAACCGGAGCGGTCGACTTCTTCGACGGGGTGTAGCAGCAATCGGGCAGCGACTGGACAGGAGGCAGTGTGCGAGGTCAGGTCGTACAGGTTCATCGCAAGGCGAAGCAGGGCCGAGCCCGTGGCGTCCCCAAGCGGGCGGTCGCCCAAATCACGATCACCGCTGAGGGCGTGGAGGGCGACTTCAACCGCTGGCGGACCGAGAAAGCGAACGGCGATCCGGACCAGGCAGTCCTACTCCTCAGCGACGAGATACTCGCCGACCTGAGAACGGAAGGCTGGCCGGTTCAGCGTGGTGAGTTAGGCGAAAACGTTACCATGGCGGGCATCCCGCCCACGGCGCTCGGGCCCGGGGTGCGGGTCCACTTGGGTGAGGTCGTGCTCGAGGTGAGCAAGCCGTGCGACCCGTGCACCGTGCTCTACTCGCTCCCGTACGTAGGCCTGGAGCGGGGGCCCGGCTTCATCCGGACCCTGCAAGGGCGTCGAGGGTGGTTCGCCCGTGTGGTAAGGGGTGGCACCATCCAACCCGAGATGCCGATCGAGGTCGAGACCGCCGGACTTCCGCTCCCCGTCGTCTGATTCGCCCGTGCCGCTCTCCGCCCGAATCGTCGACATCACGACGCTCGCAGTGGATGCGATCGTCAACGCTGCCAACGAGCAGCTCGCCCCGGGCGGGGGCGTATGCGGCGCCATCCACCGAGCCGCCGGACCTGAGCTCGCGCGGGCCTGCGCAGAGCTTGGGCCCTGCCCCACCGGCGATGCACGCATCACTCCCGGCTTCCGTCTTCCCGCCAAGTTCGTGATCCATGCAGTCGGCCCGGTGTGGCAAGGTGGAAGTGCCGGAGAGCCGGAACGTCTGGCGGGCGCCTATCGCGCGTCGTTGACGCTTGCTCGGGACCACAGCCTTCGAAGCATCGCGTTTCCGGCGATCAGCACCGGGATCTTTGGCTATCCTCTAGAACGCGCCACTGATGTGGCGGTCGGCACGGTCGAAAGCGAGATCCGCGACGGCACGACAATCGAGGAGGTCGTCTTTGCCTGCTTCAGCCCGGAGGTCTTGGCGGCGTACCGGAGTGCCGGCGTGAAGGACTGACCGGAACGCGCACGTTTGTGGTCAGCTTGGTCGGTGCGGACGGAACACGATATCAAACAGCGGGGTCCAGGTCTTCCCCCCGTCCGTTGACCGATCGGCCTTCTCCCGCACGTCCCGGCCTTCCGCCCACCAAATCCCTCG
>DATJGL010000111.1:0-8654 GCA_035495075.1 Gemmatimonadales bacterium | reverse complement strand
GCACATTGGTCGCCGAGGTGGAACGCTGGGCCCGTGGGCACCATCTCAGGACCCTGAAGGTTCGCAGCAACGTGGTCCGCCCGGAGTCACATCCGTTCTATCAGCGCCTGGGGTTTGACCGCATCAAGACCCAGCACGTGTATCGCAAAGCGCTGGAGTAGGAGGTCCGCTGGCCCACACTGCCGCTCTCGGGTTCCGAATCAAGTCGGGATGGGCGGTGGCCGTGCTCGTCGAGGGTACCGCGGCGTCGGCGCGGGTGTTCGATCGTCATATTGTGGAGCTGTCCGACCCCGACGTTCCGGCGGCTCGGCAGCCCTATCACGCGAGCACCGGCGTCTCACGGGAGCCGGATTCACCGGAGCTTCACCGCCTGATCGCCGGCATCGAGTCGTACGCCCGGCACTCACTACTCAGTCTGATGAACCGCGTTGCGCCACCCGACCGGCGACTGCGCGGCGCCGGCATCGTGGTGGGAAGCGACATCGATCCCGCTCGAATCGGAAACCCGCACGTGCGCGCCCATGCGAGCGAAGGGCGCCTCTTTCGGAGCGTGGTAGCCAACACCCTTGTCGAGCGCTCGCTTCCCTGCACCATCTTCGTCGAACGCGACCTCCCCAGCACGGCCACTCGCGTTCTTGGCCACTCCGACGCAGCGCTCAAGCGACTTCTCACCGAGTTGGGCCGCCCGCTCGCCGGCTCCTGGCGCAGAGACGACAAGATGGCAACGCTGGCCGCGTGGCTGGTCCTCTCATCCGCCGGAACCGCGGGGCATCGCCACTGAGGCGCCGGGAACCAGGTTCTCGGGCCTCGTGTTCTCCGCATGGTCGCCGGCTGCCGGCCGGCTCGGACAGGGACTCCCTCGGGGAGGATCGGTGGACCTACAGCTTGGAGGAAAACGCGCCCTCGTCACCGGATCGACCGCCGGAATCGGTCACGCCATTGCCTCTCTCCTGGCCAGTGAGGGTGCGGCCGTCACGGTGAACGGGAGGACCAAGGTGCGGGTGGACGATGCGGTCCGCTCGATTCGGCAAGTGGCGCCGCGAGCGACGGTAACCGGCGTGGCCGCGGACGTGGGTACCAAAGCGGGCTGCGATGAGCTTGCACGAGCCACGCCTGAGGTCGACATCCTCGTGAACAACGTCTCCATCTTCGAGCCCAGGCAGTTCGAGGACATCCCCGACGAACGCTGGATGCAGTTTTTCGAGACCAACGTGATGAGCGGCGTGCGGCTCGCCCGGCACTACCTACCCTACATGCGACAGGCCAATTGGGGGCGGATCCTCTTCGTCTCCAGCGAATCCGCAGTGCAGATCCCGGTTGAGATGATCCACTATGGCATGACCAAGATGGCGCAGATTGCCGTAGCGCGCGGTCTCGCCGAAGCCACCGCTGGAACCGGGATCACCGTAAACAGTGTGCTGCCTGGGCCCACTCGTTCCGAAGGCGCCGGCGCGTTCCTGGACAAGATGGCCAAGGATCGGGGCGTCGACTTCGCGACCATCGAACGGGAATTCTTCGAGCAGGTTCGACCCACGTCACTGCTCCAGCGGTTCGAGACGGTCGAGGAGGTCGCCGCCATGGCGGTCTATCTCTGCAGCCCACTTGCGTCGGGTACTACCGGCTCGGCGGTACGGGTGGATGGCGGCGTAGTGCGGGCCGCGGTTTAGCCCTTCACGGCTCCCGCCGTGAGTCCCTGCACAATCTTCCGCTGAAAGACGAGCACCAGCGCCGCAACCGGAACCGTGGCTACAATCGCGGCGGCGAGAATCTGACCCCAGGGCACCTGGTAGCGGCCGCGGAACAGCGCGATGGCGACCGGCACCGTCTGTCGCTCCGGCCCGAGGGTGAACGACAACGCGAACAGGAACTCGTTCCAGCAATACAGGAACGTGAGGATCGCCGTTGCAGCCAGTCCCGGCAACGCCACCGGTACCACGATTTCCCAGAAAATCCGCAGCCGGCTCGCGCCGTCCACCATGGCCGCCTCCTCCAGCTCGACCGGAAGCTGGCGGAAGAACCCGACCAGCAACCACACGGTGAGGGGCGTCGCGAACGTGAGGTACGGCAGAATGAGGCCGGGATACGTATTGATCAGTCTGAGCGCGCGAAGCACGAGGTAGAGCGGCGACACGATCGCGATCTGGGGGAACATGCTCACGGTGAGGATCAACGCGAGCAGCGGTGCCTTCCCCCGGAAGCGAAGTCGCGCGAGCGCATACGCGCAAAAGGAACCTACGACCACGCAGAACACGGTCGTGCTCCCGGCGACGATGAGCGAGTTCCGGATCGGGACCCAGAAGCCGCGCTGCTCGAAGAGAGTGCGGTAATGATCGAGCACGAGCCCGGAGGGCAGCAGGGACGGCTTCTGGAACAGCCTCGCTTCGGGCGTGAAGGACGACACGATCGCCCAGTAAAACGGAAAGGCGCTCGCGAGAATCAGCACGCCGACCGCCACGCCTGCCGCGCTCCACTTGCGCCTGATCACGCGCGGGCCTCCGTCAGATCGCGGCCGAGCAGCCTGAGATATCCCAGCGCGAGCGCGAATGACACCACAAATGTGATCACCGACAGCGCCGAGCCGTACCCGAATCGCAGATTCTGGAGGAGCGAGTTGAAGGTGTAGAGCGCGATCGGCTCGGTGGACGTTCCCGGGCCACCGCCCGTCAGCACGTAGACCAGGTCGAAGACCCTCACGCTATCGAGGGTTCGGAAAACGAGAGCAACCAGCATCGCGGGCTTGAGCAGTGGCAGGGTCACGTGCCGGAACTGCTGCCAGCTCGACGCGCCGTCGATCCGGGCCGCCTCGTAGAGCGAGGAATCGATGTTCTGCAGGCCGGCGAGCAGTAGCAGCGCCACAAACGGGGTGGTCTTCCACACGTCGGACACGATCAGCGGAACCCAGGCGAGGTCCGGGTGGATGAACCACACGATCGGCTGGCGGATCAGCCCGACTCCGCTCAGCACCGCATTCACGATGCCCGCCTGATCGTCGAAGATGAAACGCCAGAGCAGGGCGGAAACGACGGTGGGAATGGCCCAGGGCACCAGGACGGCCGCGCGTATGACCGTTCGCCCGCGGGTGGCCCGGTTCATCGCCAGCGCGAGTGCGAGTCCAAGCCCAAGCTCGAGGGTGACACTCACGGCGGTGAAGAACGCGGTGTGGCCCAGCGCCGCCCAGAAGCGCGGATCGCGAAGCGCCTCCGCGTAGTTGACCGCCCCGATGAACGGGCGGCCCAGCCAGGGCATGCGGAGGTCGTGGAGGTGAACCGACTCCCAGAAGGTCCAGAGCAACGGGAACAACGCGACGAGAAGGATGGTGGCCAGCGTCGGCGCGACCAGCCACCAGGCGAGCCGTGCTTCTTGCCGCTCCAGGGCGTCGCGGGCGTCAGCGCTGGGCAACCGGGTTTTCTCCCAAGCCTACCCGATTCAGCAAGGCCTGCATCTGGGCCGCGGCCGCGGCCAAACCGGGGGCCGGATCATCCTGGCGGGTCAGAACCCGGTGCAGGTGGATCTGCAGAATGTCGGAAAGCTCGGTGTAGACCGGCGTGACCGGACGCGGAACCGCGTGCTCGATGATCTCCCGGGCCTCCGCCACGGGGACCGCGAGTGAGTGGCCGAGGGCAGGATCATCGTACAGCGAGCGCCTGGTCGGAAACTGACCGGTCACGCGCGCCCGTTCGAGCATCTGCTCAGGTCGAGTGAGATAGTCGATCACGGCCCACGCCGCGGCGGGGTGCTCGCTGCGGGCGTTGATCGCAAGCTGGGCGCCGCCCAACGCAGCAGTCGGAGCACCACTCGGCGCCGCCGGCATCGGCGCGACCGCGAACCGCCCGGCGACCTTGGACACGGTGCTGTCGCTCATGAGCGGATACGGATAGGGCCAGTTCCGCATGAAGGCAGCATCGCCATTCTGGAACGCAAAGCGCACTTCCTCTTCGTGCCAGGTGAGTGCGCTGGTCGGAACGATGCCGAACTTGTAGATCGCGTCTCGCATTGCGGTGAGCGCCTGGAGACCGGCCGGCGAGTTCACCACCACCTTGCCGCCGTCCAGGATCTGCCCGCCAAAGGCTCCGAGGTACTCGAGAAACACGGCGACCAGCCCTTCGTAACGGGCGCCCTGCCACACAAGCCCGTAGCGGACACCGCGCGCCTTGGCGCGTTCCGCGTCTTCCACAAGCTCGCCGAGCGAGCTTGGGGGCCGCTCCATGAGATCGGTGCGCCAATAGAGCATGCCCACGTCCACAAACCAGGGAAGCGCGTAGAGTCGCCCCTGCCAACTGTTCGCCGCGACGGTAACGGGAAAGAATGCGCTCTTTTCCGGCGCAAAGCGGTCGAGCGGAAGGATCCAGCCGGCGGCGGCAAACTCGGGCGTCCAGATGGCATCGAGCTGAAGAATGTCGGGCTCGCTCGCCTGGGCATTGAGCCACTGGACATAGAGCTGGTGGCGCTGGTCCGCCGCGTCCGGCGTGTCTCGTTGGGCCACCTGAATATCGGGGTGCTCCTGCATGAAACGCTGAAGCTGCTGTCGCAACACCAGGCCTTCACCGCCCAGCATGCTCCCGGGGAAGGTGACCACGGTGGCGCTCGACGAAGGGGCGTGGTCGCAGCCGCACACGAGCACGAGACCGAGCAACGCCGCCAACAGCGCGCGATTCATGCCCCAGGCTAATCGGACACCGGGGGGTCCGCCAGCGAGCCCTTTGACCAGCGGGCCGGCCCCGAGAAGATTCAGGCCGCCACCATGGGAAAGCTCCTGGTTCTCTTTGTAACCGCGTTCGTGGACATGGTGGGGCTCGCGATGCTCGTGCCCCTCCTGCCCTTCTATGCCACCCAGTTCGGCAGCAGCGCCGCCGTGGTGGGTGTGCTCGTGTCGGCCTTCTCGATCGCTCAGCTCGCCTGCGCCCCGGCCTGGGGTCGCTTTTCCGACCGCTACGGGAGGCGGCCCGCCATTCTCGCCGGGCTCGTCATCACCGCGGTGGCATACGTGATCTTCGGGCTCGCGGCGTCGGTGGGGGCGCTGCTGTTGTCCCGCCTGGTGCAAGGCGCTGGCGGAGGCACCATCGGAGTGGTGCAGGCCTATGTAGCAGACGCGTCCACGCCCGAGCAGCGGACCAAAAGCCTGGGCTGGCTGTCCGCCGTCACCAGCTTCGGCGCCGTCGTCGGCCCGGCGTTCGGATCCGTCCTGGTCACGCTGGGCGGGCGGCGTGCGCCGGGGCTCGCCGCTGCCGTTCTCTCCCTCCTGGTCGCTGCCTTCGCGTGGCGCTTCCTCCGCGAATCACAGACGGAGCGGCCGTCCGGAGGTCACCCGACAACGACGCGGACCGGACGAGAGGCCATCGCCTACGTGCTGGCGCGGTGGCACGAGCCCGCCCCGCGATTGATCTGGATCTACGCCGTCGCGATCGGCGCGTTCTACGGGACTATTCAAACCGTACCCCTCCTGCTGCAGCAGCGGTTCAGCATCACCGAGCGAAACATCGGGTACTTCGTGATGTACCTCGGCGGGATGGGCGTCGTGGTGCGGGCGCTTGTGCTGGGACGGGTCGTGGATCGCCTGGGCGAAGCCCGACTCTCCCGGCTTGGGATCCTGCTGCTCGCCGCTGGACTGGTCGCGACCGGGATCGCCCACTCCGGGCCGGTGCTGTTCGTGGGCTTCACCCTCATGCCGCTCGGAACCGCGTTCCTGTTCCCCTGTGTGACGGGTCTGCTCTCCCAGGTCATCTCAGCAGGCGAGCGGGGCCTCTACATGGGGGTTCAACACACCTTCGGGGGCGTCTCGCGGGTCGCTTTTCCGATTGCCGCCGGGATCATGATGGACCGGCTCGGCGTGGGCGTGCCGTTCTGGGTTGCGGGTTTGCTCGTTCTCGCGTGCCTTCCCCTCACCGGCGCCCTCGGGGGGTATCTGGCCCCGCCGGCCAGGGCTGAAGAGCGTGCTTCGCTCCAGGTCGCCGAGCTGACCGGGGAGTTTCCGGTTGAGCCGACGCCGGGAGGCCAAGAAAAGCTCCCCACCTGACGGCCGATTGGGCCATAACTACCGTCCACCTGTTGATGCCATTTTAGCGCAGGAGTAGGGTCAGAGAACCAGAAACCGCCTCTCCTTGAAGAGACTGTCTCGGGAAATCGGCAATTTCTGCACGATTCCACGAACAACCGCTTGCAAACGATGGGGCTGAGAGCTACACTTTCTGCGACGAGCCTCGGCGGGCCGCCGAGTGTCCGTCTCGCCACCCCCAACCAGGATCCCGCCACGTGACCCACTTCGTCCCACTCCTCGCGCTCCAGAGCGCGCCTCCTCCGGCTGTGGTGCCGGCGGATACGGCCTGGATGCTGATGTCCACCGCACTCGTCCTGTTGATGACGCCCGCGCTCGCGTTCTTCTACGGCGGCCTGGTCCGGTCCAAGAACTCGCTCAATACCATGATGATGAGCTTCGTGGCCCTCGGCGTCGTAGGCGTGACCTGGGCACTCCTGGCGTATAGCCTGGCATTCAGCGAGGGGAATCCGATCATCGGGAGCACGGTCAACGCGCTGCTGGCTGGCGTCGGCACCGAGGCGAAGGGGACCATCCCGCACGTACTGTTCATGGCGTTCCAGGGCACGTTCGCCATTATCACCGCGGCGCTCATTTCCGGCGCCGTGGTGGAGCGGATGAAATTCGGACCCTACCTGGTGTTCATCGCGCTGTGGACGCTGCTCGTTTACGCGCCGGTGGCGCACTGGGTCTGGGGCGGCGGCTGGTTGATGAGCCGCGGAATCCTCGATTTCGCCGGCGGGACCGTGGTGCACATCAACGCCGGCGTCTCCGCACTAGTGGCCGCGATGGTACTCGGCAACCGCAAGGACTATGGCCGTCAGGCCATCCTGCCGCACAGCGTCCCGCTCACCCTGCTGGGCGCCGGCCTGCTCTGGTTCGGCTGGTTTGGGTTCAATGGTGGGAGCGCCCTGGCTGCGAACGAGCTGGCGGCCGTCGCGTTCACCAACACCTTCCTGGCTCCGATGGCCACGCTGGTGGTCTGGGTGCTGCTCGACTACTTCCGCACCGGCCGCGCCACTGCAGTTGGCGGCGCCACCGGCATCGTCGTCGGTTTGGTCGCCATCACGCCGGCCGCCGGCTACATCAGCCCCGTCAGCGCCCTGCTCCTCGGCGGCATTGCTGCCCTGCCGAGCTATTTCGCGATCGTGCTGCGGTCGCGGACTCGGCTCGACGATTCTCTCGACGTTTTCGCCGGCCACGGGATCGGCGGGTTGACCGGCGCCCTGCTCACTGGCGTGTTCGCCCAGAAGCTTTGGAACTCGGGTGGCAATGACGGCCTGCTCGCCGGAAACCCGGCACAGCTGGGCGTGCAGGCACTCGGTGCAGCGACTTCAGTGGTGTACGCCGGCCTGATGACCTTCGCCATCCTCAAGGCAATGGGCTTGGTGTTTGCGATGCGGGCGCTGCCCCGCACCGAAGGCGTCGGGATGGACGTGAGCGAGCACGGCGAAGAGGCGTACTCCACGGGCGAGGGCTCGATCCTGGTAATGCAGGAATCCACGACGGGTGCACCCGCGCGCGTCCTCACTCCGCAAACCGCGGCGCGCTGACGCCGAGAGGCCATTATGAAGCTGATCGTCGCCATCATCCGGCCCGACCGCCTGAATGAGGTGCTGGAGGCGCTGTACCGGGCCGAAGTCCGCGGTCTCACGGTCTCACGGGTCCTGGGCCACGGCGGAGAGACCGATCGGGTTGAGACCTACCGCGGCACCACGGTCAAGATGGAGTTGCAGGAGAAAGTGCGGCTCGAGATCGGAGTGTCGGAGCCGTTCGTGTCGATAACTATCAACGCAATTCTCGGATCCGCCAGAACCGGGGAGGTCGGGGACGGAAAGGTGTTTGTGCTCGACGTGAACCAGGTGCACCGGATCCGGACCGGAGAGCGGGACGAAGCCGCTGTGACCCCACCCCTGCCGGTCGAGGTCTGAGCCGCTCGTAGTCCACGTTTGCGCAGCGCCCCGGTGCTTTCGGCACCGGGGCGTTGTCACGTCGTCCACTTGCCAGCCTCGCGCGCTTGCCGCACCATCTCAGCGATGAAACCGCTCGACGGCAAAGTCGCGGTCGTTGCCGGAGCCACTCGGGGTGCGGGCCGAGGAATCGCCTGCATGCTGGGCGAGGCCGGCGCGACGGTGTACTGCACCGGGCGAAGCACGCGAGAGCACTCCGCCACACCCGGTCGCCCGGAGACCATTGACGAGACCGCCGAGATGGTGACGGCACGGGGCGGATCCGGGATTCCGATCCAGGTCGATCACACGATCGAAGAAGCGGTGGCCACGCTGTTCGAACGGGTCCGGCGCGAACAGGGGCGGCTCGACATCCTCGTCAATGACGTCTGGGGTGGAGACGACCTTACCGAGTGGGGCAAGCCCTTCTGGGAGCTGACGCAGTCGAAGGGGCGCCGGATGCTCGAGCGCTCGGTGCACGCCCACATCATCACGAGCCGCCATGGCGCCCCCCTCATGGTCGAACGCGGAGACGGCCTGATCGTGGAGATCACCGACGGCGACTTCATGGGCTACCGCGGCAATCTCTTTTACGACCTTTCGAAGATCACTGCCATTCGGTTGGCTTACATCATGGCAGCCGATCTACGCGACCGTGGGGTCACCGCGCTCGC
>DATJGL010000110.1:0-22706 GCA_035495075.1 Gemmatimonadales bacterium | reverse complement strand
GATGTGGGGTGCGTCGGCCGCCAGGCGTTCGGCGCTGTAACGGATCAGGCTGGTTCGCTTGACGAAATCGTAAACGCCGAGCGGGGAGGCGTAGCGCGCCGTGCCGGCGGTGGGCAACACGTGACTCGGTCCCGCCAGGTAGTCGCCCACCGGCTCCGGCGTGTCGTCGCCCAGGAAGATGGCGCCTGCATGGCGAACCGCCGATGCCACCCGCTCAGCCCCCTCAGTGACGATCTCCAGATGCTCCGGCGCCCGGAGGTTGACCACTTCGATTCCTTCCCGAATCGAGGGCACGAGAACCAACAAGCCGTTCCGCTCGAGCGCGCGGCGGGCAGTCGCCGCCCTGGGCGCGCGGGCGAGCGCGGCCTCGAGCGCCGCCGGCAACGCATCGGCCAATGCAACGTCCGAAGTTACGCACCAGGCGGAAGCGTCCTCGTCGTGCTCGGCCTGTGCTACCAGATCGGCCGCGACTCGCTCCGCTCGTGCGGTCGAATCGGCCAGAATAACGACCTCGGTCGGCCCGGCGATCATTTCGATCCCCACTTCGCCGACCACTTGGCGCTTGGCCTCGACGACCCAGCGGTTTCCGGGGCCGACGATCTTGTCCACCCGCGGGATCGTCGCGGTCCCGAACGCGAGCGCCCCAATCGCCTGGGCGCCGCCGATCCGGAAGATTCGGGTCACGCCGGCAAGTGCGCACGCCGCGAGGACGGGGTCAGTCACGCCGTTGGGTGGGATAGCCGCGATCACCTCCGGGACCCCCGCCACGATGGCGGGTACCGCGGTCATGACGACGGTGCTGGGGTACGACGCCTTCCCGCCGGGGACGTACAGGCCTACCCGGTCGATCGGCGTTACCCGCATCCCGAGGACGGTTCCATCAGGCTCGGTGACGCGGAATCCGGCCCCGCGCTGCTGTTCGTGGTAGGATCGCACCCGATCCACGGCATGGCCGAGCGCCTCTCGAATTTCCGGCGGAGTCCGGTCTACGGCGTCGTGAACCGCCTGAGCCTTGACCTCCCATTGTCCCGGGGTGAGGTCCACACGGTCGAACTCCCTGGTATACTCACGGACGGCCTCATCCCCCCGTTGGCGGACGGCCTCGAGGATCCGAGACACCTGGTCGCGAGTCTCCGGGTCGGCCCCACCGCGAACCGGCAGGTACGGCCAGAGCAGGTGAAAGGGAGGAACGCTGAGGCGGCGGATCACGGGAGACTCGCGCTAAACTAGGTTCGCTTATAGACTTGCCGAATATGGAGCCGTCACAACCCGCCTCGATCGCCTTCGGCATTGCGGCCATCATCGGGCTCGTGCTCGCCAACGCGTTCTTCGTTGCGACCGAGTTTGCGCTGGTCCGGTCGCGCGTTACGCGACTGGACGAGATGATCCGGGCTGGGGATCGCAAAGCTACCCTTGCCCGCCGGGCCATTCAATTACTGGCACGCTCGATCTCAGCGACTCAGCTCGGCATCACCCTGGCTTCGCTCGGACTCGGCTGGATCGGCGAGCCGGTGCTGGCGCGGCTCTTTAATGGCTGGTTCAGCACACTGCCCGGAGTGCTGGCGACCATCGCCACCCACTCCGTCGCCACCGTAATCGCGTTCGCGATCATTACCTGCCTTCACATCATTCTGGGTGAGCTGGTGCCGAAGGCGCTCGCCCTGGTGTACCCGGAGACCGTCGCGTCCTGGACGGCCGGACCACTCCTCGCCTTTTCCTGGGTTATGGCGATACCGATCGCGCTGCTCAAGGGCAGCTCGAACCGGCTGCTCGACGCCATCGGTATCAACCCGCCGGGCGAAGCGGAGCGCCTCCACTCGCCGGAAGAGCTTCGGATGCTGGTGGAGCAGAGCGAGGAAGGTGGAAGCCTTCTCAAGCAGGACGCACGACTGCTGGAGGGCGTCTTCGAGTTCAGCGAGAAGACGGCCCAGGAAGTGATGACGCCGCGCACGGACATGATCGCCTTCGCCGCCGACCTCACCGTGGAGCAAGCGGCAGAGGAGGTCGCGAGGGAAAAGCGCAGCCGCTATCCGGTTTACACCGATTCGCTCGACGAGATCGTGGGCGTGGTGCACGCCAAGGACATCCTGAGCGCGATGCTGGCGAGTCCGGGGCAAACTCTCCGGTCCGTCATGCGGCCCCCGCTGTTCGTGCCGGGGACCCGGGAAGTGGAGGATGTCCTCGCCGACATGAAGCGGCTCAAGGTGCACCTCGCGGTGGTCCTGGACGAGTACGGCGGGACCGCAGGCCTTGTCACCATGGAGGATCTGCTCGAGGAGATCGTGGGCCCGATCTACGACGAGTACGACCTCCAGGAGCGGGCGCCCGGCGCACCGCCGGGTGGCACGGTGCTCGATGGCGCCATGCCGATTACCGAGTTCAACACGGAGTACGATGCCGAGCTGAGCGACGTCGACTATACCACGCTAGGGGGCTACCTGTTCGGCCAACTGGGCCGGTTGCCCAAGCCTGGAGATCGGGTCTCCGCTGGTCCGTTCACGTTCGAGGTACTGGAGATGGAGGGGAGGCGGGTTAAGGCGATCAGGCTCCACCAAGCCCAGCCTGAAGCAAAGCCCGAGGAGGCAGGGGCCAAGAAAACGTGAACCGCTAGAAATGCGAGAACAGTAAGCAGTAAACAGTAAACGCTGGTCAGGAGAAGGCTCGGCGGCGTTTGAGCAAGCCGAGGATTAGTAGCTGGCATTGGGCGTTGCGCTTCCGAACTTCTAACTGTTCACGCAGTTAATGATCCGTCCCCACATGACAGCAACGCCCCCCGGCGCTCTCGACCTCACCGGCCAGGCCGTCGTGCGCCGGCGAGCCCTGCAGCGCGCCACCACGGCGGTGCTGGAGGAAGCCGGCTTCGAGGAGCTGAGCCCGCCGACGTTCGAGTACGAAGAGGTCTTCCGCCGAGCTGGTGGCGCGGAGCTGGCCGAGAAGCTGATCCGCTTCGTGGACCTCGACGGCCGGATTCTGGCGCTGCGCTACGACTTTACCTCGAGCATTGCGCGAATGGCCGCGACGACCTTCGCCGATGCGCCGCGACCGTTGCGCTTCTACTACTCCGGTCCGGTGTACCGCCAGGAGCCGGACCGAGCCGGGCGCGCCCGCGAGACTCTTCAGGTCGGGGCCGAGCTGCTGGGCGAGCCGGGCCTTGCAGCGGACGTCGAGATGGTGCGCCTCACGATCGCGCTGGCCCGATCCGCAGGTGTCCGCGACTTCCAACTCAATATCGGCCACGCCGGCGTGCTGGCCGACGGTCTGGCAGCGCTGGACGAGTCGTTGCGCGCCGATGTCCGCCGCTGGATCGACCGAAAGGATCGCGGAAGTTTGGCCCGCGCTCTGGAAGGCGCCCCACCAGGCGCACGGGCTTTGCTGGATCTGCCGTTCGTCATTGGGAGGCGAGAGGCGCTCGATGCAGTGCTGAAGACCGCGCCGGAAGGCGCCAGGCCAGCGCTCGCCCATCTCGCCGCGCTCGACTCGGCGCTCAGGCCTGAGGAGCGGAACCATCTGGTCTATGACCTGGGAGAGGTCCGCGGCCTGGACTACTACACTGGAATTCATTTCGAGCTGTTCGTCGCCGGTGCGGGCCGAGCTGCCGGTGCTGGCGGCCGTTACGACGAGCTCATGGGGCGGTTTGGCCGAGCGATGCCTGCGGTGGGAGTTTCGCTCGACATCGATACCATCGCCGAGCTTCCCGCGTGACTCGACTTCGCATCGCACTCGCGAAGGGCCGGCTCTACCAGCCCTCACTCGATCGCTTCCGGCAAGCCGGCGCCGAGCTGCGCGGCGACCCGGGTCGTCGCCTACTGCTCGCTTCCAGCGACCCCGGAATCGAGTTCCTGGTCGTGAAGCCGGCCGACGTGCCGGTCTACGTGGAATCGGGAGCCGCCGACCTGGGCGTCACCGGGACCGATGTGCTGCGGGAGACCGGTGCCGATGTGCTGGAGCCGCTCGAGCTGGGCTACGGATTCTGCCGGCTGGTCGTCGCCACGCCGGCGGACGCGCCCTATCCCGTGCTCCCGGGTGGGGTGACGGCACGGGTCGCGACCAAGTACCCTCGCCTCGCACGCGAGCACTTCAACGCCCTGGGCCGTCCGGTGGACATCGTGCAGGTGGATGGATCGGTCGAAGTCGCGCCGCTGCTCAACCTGTCCCACTGGATCGTCGACCTGGTCGATACCGGCAATACCCTGCGGGAGAACGGACTGGTGGAGCAGGAAACGATTCTTCGGGTGCAGGCGGTGCTGGTGGCGAATCGGGCAAGTCAGAAGCTCAAACTGGACCCCTATCTTGGTCTGATGTCGCGGCTGGAAAAGCGTGAACAGTGAACAGCAAACCGTGAAGAGGAAGATCCGGTGCGGGATGGAGTCCCCTGTTCAACGTTCACTGTTCGCGCTTCTCTCTACGTCGGGTCGCCAACTCCACCGCCAGCTCAATGGCCGTCCTCATACTCGACGCATCGGCCCGCCCCGTCCCCGCGATGTCGAACGCGGTACCATGGTCGGGCGAAGTTCGGATGAAGGGAAGGCCGAGCGTCACGTTCACGCCCCGGCCGAAGGCGGCGACCTTGATGGCCGTCATGCCCACGTCGTGATACGGCGCCAGCACCGCGTCGAACTCCCCCCGCAACGCTCGCACGAAGACCGTATCGGCCGGGAGCGGGCCCGATGCGTGCAGTGTCTCGGCCGCCGGCCTCAGCACCCGCTCGTCCTCGTCACCGAACAGACCCGACTCACCCGCGTGGGGATTAAGGGCGCAGAGCGCGAGCCGCGGTTGGGCAATTCCGAACAGGTCTCCCAGAGCCCGCTCGGTAATCCGCCCGGTGCGGACGATACGGTCGGTCGTGAGCAAGGCAGGCACGTCGCGGAGGGCGACGTGTGTCGTGACGAGTACGACGCGCAATTGGTCCGCCGCCAGCATCATCGCCGTGTCTACATCGCCGGCGAGATGGGCCAGCCATTCAGTGTGGCCCGGGTAGGGGAATCCGGCGAGATGCAGCGCGTGCTTGTGTGCCGGCCCCGTGATGATCGCGTCTACGTCGCCGTCGAGCGCCAAGCGAACGGCCCGCTCCACTGCATGCCCAGCGAGCTGTCCCGCGCGCGCAGCGCGGTTCCGCTCCGCCGCCGCACCATCACCGACACGTTCACCGCTCCCGGCACCCCAGGCGCCGACCGAAAGTCGGCGGGCGGCTGGAACCCACGCTATCTGGTCCTCCGCACCGAGGACCGTGACTTCTGCCGGGATCGGGTCGGCCAGCGCGCGCGCCACGATCTCCGGGCCGATGCCACGGGGGTCGCCGAGAGTGATTGCGATTCGAGGAGCAGGAGACAAACGCGGGAAAAGGGGAATGGGGGAAAGGGGGAATGGGCGGCGGGAGGGGCCCCTTTCTCCCCTTCCCCCTTTCACCCGTTCCCGTCTGTTAACTTCTCACGTCGATATACGCCTTCTTCCGCAACGTATCGAGGTATCGCCGCACCGCCAACTGCTCGCCGAGCTGTTGCCGGATCTTGTCACGCACGTCTTCGTAGCGAACGTCGCCTTCGGGACGGCGGGTTGTAATCTTGACGACGGTGTACTTGACGCGAGTTCCACTCCCGGAAAGCGGGAACGGTCCGACCACCGACCCCTCGCTCGACGTATCGATGGCCTGAGCGTAGGCCGGCGGGAGCTTCGTCGCCGGAATGTCCCGCGCCTCGCGCTCCTCGGACTTGTCGTGATAGATCCGCTGCAGCGAATCGAAACTTCCCCCGCGCTTGGCGATGCGCAGAAGCCCTTCGGCCAGCCGTTTCGCGCTATCGCCCTCCTGCTCGGTAATCTCCGGCATGATCAGGATGTGTCGCGCCTGGACCTCACCCGGCTGGGCGCGCTCAACCTGAATCACGTGAAACCCGAACGGCGTCTCGACAGGGTCTGAGATCACGCCCGGCTTGAGCGCGAAGACGACCCGCTCGAACTCGGGCACCATGGTTCCGCGCCGGAACCAGTTGAGCGAGCCACCCAGCTCGCGCGAGCCCGAGTCCATGGAGAACCGTTTCGCCGCCACGGCGAAATCGCCGCCGCGCCGCAAGCCTTGGGCAATCGAATCCGCCAGCTGGTAGGCGCGCTGCCGGGCCTCGGCCGACGCTTGTGGCGCGACGACGATCTGCTGGAACGAAATGGTGGCGGGCCGCTTCTCCAGACTCCCCTTCTGCTGGTCGAAGTACGCCCGCATCTCCTTCTCGGTCGGGATCACCGTCTTGAGCTTGCCCGAACCCCGGCGCTCCTCGACCAAACGATTCTGCAACGCCGCCCGCCGCTGCTGATCGGTCAGCCAGCGGCGATACTCGTCAGGGGTCTGAAATCCGGCCTTGCGCAGCTCATTAGCGTAGTCGAACTCGGAGCCGAAGTTGCTGCGGACTTTCTTGATCTGCTCTTCTACCCCGTCGGCGATCTCCTGATCGGTGACCTTGATGGTGGTGTCCCGCTCCGCCTCCTGTACCAGCAGCTCATCGTCGATGATGCCTTGAATCACCTGCTTTCGAAGCGCTTCCAGCTCTTCGGGCGAGGTTGGCAGCTTCAGGCCTTGCGACTGCCGGGAAAAAATCTCCTCGTCCACCTGCGAGGCCAGAATGGGACGGTTGCCGACGACAGCCACGACCTTATCCACTACGAATGCGGTGTCGCGAAGCGGCGCTTGCTTTCCCGTCGGCGTGGGTGCTGCGGCCTGGCCCGCCGGTGAACCGGCCGCCGTGCTGTCCAACACGCTGCTGGGAGCGCCCACGTCTTCCATCTGTGCCGGAAGCAAAGGCGCTTCACCGGCGGGGGTGGGCTTTTGCTGGGCAGGACTTGGCGCGGCGTTTGGGGGCGGCGCGCCGTTGGGTGATGGGAACGCGCTCGGGGGCAACCCAATATTGGTCGGCGGCGCCGCGGCCGGCGGCGCCGCGCTGTCGATCGCCAGCGGCATGACCGCCGGCGGCGCGGCTGCCGGCGGAACAGGCGGGGCAGTGCTGTCGGCGGGCTTCTGAGCCTGCAATACTCCCACAGAGAGGAGGACCAAGCCAGGCACCAGCAGGACGGCGCGCAACGTCACATCCTTCAAATGCTTACTTCGGCTGAGCAGTCGCATTGTTCTTGGTCGAGTCACCGCTCGGCGACTTTTCGGCTGGCGGAGTCGTCGGGGCCGCGCCCGGAACCGGCGCCGGTCCGGGCGCAGGCTTGAGACCGGCCCCCGGAGGCTGCACGCCCGCGCCGCTCGAGTCACGCTTCTGCTGCTGCGCCAGTGCCAGCTCGAGCCCGTGGGCCACCCCGGGGTCGTTGATCCGGTATCGGTTCTGCTCTCGTAGCAGCGTTCCCAGCGCTCCGGGCATGGGCCGAAGCCTGATCTGACCGGTAACCAGCTTGTCGAAGTACTGATTGACCGCAAGATCGGCGTTGCCCTTCTTCTTGGCGGAGTCCCCGGCCAGACCCATGTCCAGCTTGAGGCTGTCGATGGCACCGGTGTACCGGCCGTAGAGTTCCTTCCATTCCTGGCCGGTAATCTGGACCTTTGCCGAGTCTGCCTGGCGAAGGAGCAGAAGGTTGAGCGAGAGGACTTTGGCGAACTGCCCCAGCACGGAGTCGTTCGCCTCCTTGAGCTGGGCGTTGTACTGCGGCGGCAGCGCCCGGACCCAACGCAGATACTCACCGACGGTCAGCTCGCCACCCTTGAACGAGGCGAGGCGCTTGGTGGACCTCTTGGAGGCTTCAGGGTTCTGCAGCGCCGCCTTCATGTCGACCGGGGCGCTCTTGGCCACCTCGAGATTGTTGGCGCGAGCGAGACTTTCCATGTATATCGAGTCCGCCTTGCCGGCATCCTGCTGCCCAATGAACATCGCCAACCGGCTTTGCACCGCTTCCGCGGACGGCCGCTTGATGATGTGATAACCGAAGGGAGACTCCACCACTCCGCTGGTCTCGCCCGGATTGAGCTTCCACCCGGCGCTGTCGAACGGAGGCACGAACCGGCCTTTCGGGCTGGGCGGCAGAAAGCCCTGGTCGGCCCTGCTCCCGGGATCATCCGAGAGTTGCGACGCAAGCTGCCCGAAGTCGGCGCCTTTCCGAATCTTCGCGAGGGTGGCGTCGGCCTTCTTCCGGGCCGCAGCCTTTTCCTGAGGCGTCGCCTTCTGATTGGCGCCGATCAGAATGTGCTGGAAGACCCGTATCTCGTTTCCATTGTAGACGCTGTCCACAGCCCCGCTGGCAGGCTGCGGGCGTCGGGCCACCAGCGAATCGTGCCAGTGCTGGGTCCGGAGCTCGGCGACCTCGGGCCACAGGGCCTTGGTCGCGCTGGCCGAGTCCGAGGGCAGCTTGCCGGAGCTGCTCGCCTGCGCGAACAGGGCATAGTCCACCCACAGATTCGTGACGAACGTGGCGGCGTCTTTGGTGAGACGAAGCCCCCGTGGGCCCGCGAGAATTCGCGCCAGGGTATCCGACGGAAGCTTGAGCGCTCCAGCCTCGGCGGCGGAGTCACGGCGGGAGGTGAAGGTATCCTTGAAGCTCCCGCAAGCAGCGAGGCCGAGGACCAAGGCTAGAGACAAGCGATGCATGAAATCTCCGGAAAGAAACTGTCAGCAATCGGCTTTCAGCTATCGGCTATCAGCCGTCGGTCAGGCGACGGCTCTCAGCGCGCGCACCAGCGCTGGAGTCATCGGTTCGCCACCCAGGCGCAGGAGCCGCAACGACAATGGCACCGTGCGCCGGACTTCGGCCGCGAGCTGGACGTCGTCGAGCGCCGCGGTCAGCCCGGCCAACCGGGGCTGTGTGCCCGCGCGGAATGTGAGCCGGGCTTCATCACCACGGACCAGGACGTGCTGGAGACCGAGCACGCCGCCGGTGACACGGAGTCGCGCCATGTCGAGGAGCGTCTCCGCTTCGGTCGGGAGGGGCCCGAAGCGCTCACGCATTTCGTCGCGGAGCCCATCAATGTCGCCAGATGACCCACTCCGCGCCAGTCGTCGGTACAGGTCGAGCTTGACGTCATCATCCGGCACATACCCATCCGGCAAGTGGGCCGGCCGGTCGAGCACCACGTCCGGCGGCAACGGCTGGTCCACGCCGCCTTGCCCCCGCAGCGCGCGAACCGTTTCCTCCAACCAGCGCAAATAGAGATCGAAGCCCACGGCCTGCGCGTGACCCGACTGCTCCGAACCTAGCAGGTTGCCTGCGCCCCGGAGCTCGAGATCCTTGAGCGCGATGCGGTAGCCGGCGCCGAGATCGGTGTGGTGCTCCAGCACCTTGAGCCGTTCTTCCGCGTCCGCGTCGATCGTGTCGGGTACCAGCAGATAGCAGTAGGCCCGGCGATGGCTCCGCCCGACCCGGCCCCTGAGCTGATAGAGCTGGGCCAGCCCGAACCGATGCGCGTCGTGAACCACCATGGTGTTCGAGTTGGGGACGTCGAGACCGGACTCGACGATCATGGTGGAGACGAGAATGTCCACCTCGCCGGCAACGAACCGACGCATGACGTCTTCCAGCTGGTCCGCGGGCATCTGGCCGTGCGCGACGCCGACTCGAGCCCGTGGACTCAAGGCCCGCACCCGCGCCGCGATGGTCTCGATCCGGTTGTGGACCACGAACACCTGGCCGCCCCGATCCAGCTCGCGGGCGAACGCTTCTTCCAACAGCCCGTCGTCCCAGGGCTCGACGAAGGTCAGGATCGGCGAGCGGTCCCGCGGAGGAGTCTCGATGAGCGTGAGATCGCGGAGCCCGGAGAGCGAGAGGTGCAGCGTCCGCGGAATCGGGGTCGCGGTCAAGGTCAGCACGTCTACCGAGAGTCGAATCGCCTTGAGGCGTTCCTTGTGCTTGACGCCGAAGCGGTGCTCCTCGTCCACGATGAGAAGGCCGAGGTCCTTGAGCACCACATCCTTGGAGAGCAACCGGTGAGTGCCGATCACGATATCGATCTCGCCCGACGCGAGCCGCTCGAGCACCTGGCCTTGCTCTTTGGCAGTGCGGAAGCGTGACAACACTTCGATCTTGATCGGATAGTCCGCCAGCCGCTCGAAGAACGTGCGACCGTGCTGCTCGGCGAGAATCGTGGTGGGGACTAGCACGGCAACCTGTTTCCCTGCCTGCACGGCCTTGAATGCCGCCCGAACCGCAACCTCCGTCTTGCCGTACCCGACGTCGCCCACCAGCAGCCGATCCATCGGTTTCGGCAGCTCCATGTCGCGCTTGATGTCTTCGGTGGCCGTACGCTGGTCGGGCGTGTCTTCATAGAGGAAGCTCGATTCGAGCTCGCGCTGCCAACGGGTGTCCGGCGGGAAGGCAAAGCCACCCGTTACCTGCCGGCGGGCGTAGAGATCCAACAGCTCGGCCGCCATCTGCTTGATGGCCTGACGGGTCCGTTCCCGCACCCGCTGCCAGCTGGCGCCGCCGAGGCGATGAAGCCGCGGAGGAGGCCGGTCGCCGTCTTCGCCGGCGGCGCGATACCGTTCCAGCTGATCGAGCCGGTAGAGGGGGACGTTGAGCCGGTCGCCGCCCTCGTATTCGAGCACCGCCACCTCGAGGGTGGATTCGCCCACAGTGACGGTGGCGATCCCGCGATAGATGCCGATGCCGTGGTCGAGATGGACCACGTAGTCGCCCACCGTAAGCGTGCCGGTGGCCGCCGAGGGCGCTGCCTGGCGATAGCGCCGAGTTCGCCGGAGCCGCCGAGCACGTCGGAAGATCTCGTGGTCGGTAAGGACCCGGAGCGACGGCATGACGAATCCGCCCTCGAGCGCGCCGATGGCCAGCACGGCGGACGACGGGCGGCCGCGGTCCTCCAGCAGCTCTTCCAGCCGCTCCATCTGACCTTCGTTGTCGCAGAGGATGAGTGTGGGCGGAGAGCCGTGGAGCAGCGAGCGCAATCGGTTGAGATCGCGGTCTACGCGCTCCGGCGGGAAGAAGCCGACCTGAAGGTCAACCGGCTCCTCGCGCAAGAGCAGCCGAGGGAATCCTTCGATCCGCTCGCGCCAACAGGCGGGCTCCTCGAAAATCGCGTCGCGGCTGGGCACTTCCTCTCCCAGCTTGCGCGCGATCTCGAGGTGGTGCTCGGCCTCGCGCCAGGCGCGGCCGACCTCGTCGGCATCGGGGCCGCTTGCCTCGGCAACCAGAATGGTCTCGGCCGGGAGCAGCTCGAGCAGCGTGCGGCGGGCCGGCGCGGATGATGGAGCGCGCGGAGGCGCGGCCATCACTCGCCCGCCCGCGGCCTCGCCACCCGCCTGGTCTATATCGCCATCGCCGAGCTCGCTTGCCTCCCGCACGCCCGCCGTCGTGATCGGCAGGACCGTCACCTCCTGCAGTTCTTCCAGCGAGCGCTGGCTGGTGAGGTCGAAGCCGCGCAGCGAAGAGATGTCGTCGCCCCACCACTCGCAGCGCGCAGGAGTCGCCATCCCGAAGCCGTAGACATCCACGATACCGCCACGCACGCTGAACTCCGCCACTTCGGTGACGGTGGGGACCCGGCGATACCCCATTCGCTCGAGCGCGGCGACGACGTTCCCGAGTGGCTGGCGGGCTCCAACCTTCAATGAGAGCGTGAGGCGCTCGAGCGCCGCGGGCACCAGGGTGCGCTCCGCCGTCGCGCGGGCCGTCGTGACCAGCACGCGCAGACGCCCGCGCAACAGGGATTCGATGGTCTCCGCCCGTTCGCCCGCGATCTCGTAGTGCGGCTCGTCCTCGCCCAGCGCTTCGCGCTGGGGGTAGAGCGCGACCGAAGCATCGGTCAGGAGTGCCAAGTCGCTCAGCCAGCGTTCGGCATCGCCTGGAGACGGCGCCACGATGACGAAGAGCCTGGCGGGGAATCGTCGCGCCAGCCAGGCAACCAGCACAGCTCCGCTCGAGCCGGGCAGCCCGGCCAACCGAATCGAATGGCCCCGGCCGGGCAATCGCTCGGCGAGGTCCTGAATTGCCGGCGAGCGGGCGAACGCGTCCAGTACCAGCTCGAGGCTCACGACCCGCGCCTCCACGCGCTCGCCAATCCCATCTCGGTCAGCCCAAGCAGCAGGCCGGCCCAGAGCAGCGGCCCGCGAAGGTCTCCTCTCGCTGCCGACGCAAACACGGCGCTGTCGGCGGCGTCCGGCCCCACCACCCGCGCGCGCCACAGCTTCCGCACCTGCTCGTCGGGAGCCGGCGCGAGCCGCGACTCGCGAGGATCTACGTTTACCTCGAGCGCTCCCACCGTGTCCCGTTCAACGAGCAGGAAGTAGAGCCCGGGCTCGGCCGGTTGAAATCCCGCGCCACCCTCCGCCGGCCACTGTTGGCCGTTCCGCCGCACTTCCGTCACCCGATCCGGCAGCGACACCCGATCGCCCGGCGCGGCATCCACGACCGCCAGCTCGCCCCGCGCGATCCGGTTGAGCAGCAGATCCATGAACGGCATGAACGCAGCCGACACCGGCAACTCGGTCCACGAGGGGTCGAGGCGGCTACCGAGCAAGACGACGTTGCTACTACGCACCAGCCAAGGTGAACGGTTGACGCGGGCCACGACACCGGTGCGCCCGCTCCCGGAGGGCTCCAGCACGTACCGCTTGAAGACCCTGACGCCGCCCAGCCCGACAGCGCTGTCCGCCGTCTCCGACCCGGTCACCAGCGTGCCGTAGGTCCAGCTCACGCCGCGTCGCTCGAGCGCGCGGTTGAGCGCGCCCAGCTGGGCCACGTCGGCCGGCGGCTCGACAATGGAGATCCCGCGTTCCAGCCGCCCGATGGTGACTTCGTCGCCGCGTGAGATCCGGCGATTCCGCTCCAGCACATCAGCCGCTGCCGCGACATATCGCTCCGCCGGATCCCAGCGCACTCGGGCGGCCGGTGCGATCCGAACCAGGCCCGAGCGACGATCGTCGGCACGGAGCTCATCGGGATCGAGCTCGGCGGTGACCGGCCACCATCCGGGGGGAGCCCCCGGGAGCGTGAGCGTCACCGCGCCGTTGACCGAACCGAGTGCCTGGCGGCCGGTCCGCTCGCCCACCCGCACACTCACGGGCACCGGCGTGCCCGAGTCACCGGTCAACGTGACGACGGCCCGGCCGCCATCCTGAGGCCAAGGCTGGTTCCCGAGCGAGAGACTCGCGATGCCGACATTTCTGGGCGGCGGCTGGCCAGGCCGAATCACGAGCACCGGAAACTCGAGCTCTGCCGGCGTCACCGCAGTCGCCTGCAGGTCCGTCACCACGACCACCTCGCCGGGGCGGTTCTCGGGCGCCAGCACTTCGCCCGCGGTCGCGAGCGCGGTGCCGAGATCGAGTCTCCGCGGCGACGGGGTCAGCTGATTGACCAGCGTCGTCAAGGTTCGGGGATCACCCCGTCGCGGGGTGCCGTCCGCGGTGATGACCCAAAGCGCATCGTCGGGCGTGGCCTGCGCGAGCACGCGAATCGCGGCGGATCGCAGCGTGGCCAATCGCGGAGTTCCCTCGACGACCGCACCGCTGCTCGCGCTGTTGTCCACGATGATCACCAGCGCGCTCGGCGCATGCCCAGCGACGTGGCCCGCACGCACGGTCGGTCCCGCCGCTGCGAGCACGAGGAGCACGATGAACAGCGTTCGGAGCAGGAGCAGAAGCCAGTTTTGCAGCCGAAGCCGGCGCTGGTGCTGTTCCGTCGCTGCGATCAAATAGCGTACGGCCGGGAAGACAACGGTGGGCGGCTCGCGACGCTCCAGCAGATGCAACACGATCGGAATGCCTGCCGCGGCGAGCCCGGCGAGAAGCCACGGATGGAGAAAGCCGATCATGTAGGATGGGACGCGGCGATCTGCCGCAGAATCGTTCCGAACGGGGTGTCGGTCCGAACCGGGTGATAGGCGATTCCATGACGACGACATGCCAATCGCCACCCCGAGATCACGCCTTCAACCGTTTCACGATAGGGCCGAGCCCAGTCTTTGGGTCGGAGCACTACGGCGGCTCTGGTCTCCGGGTCTTCGAACCTCGCTTCGGCGGGGCCTTGCAGCGTGACCTCGCCCGGGTCCATCACGTGGAGGACGATCACCTGATGACCGCGGTGGCGAAGGAACCTGAGCGCCTTGAGCGCGAGCGGGCGATCGAACAGGAGGTCTGACACGAACACCACGAGCCCGCGCCGGCGCAGCTGGTCGATGACCCGGCGGAGCGCCGGCTCGGCGGCGGTGCCGTGGCCGGCCTCGAGATCACTCAGCGTTACGAGCAGTTGGCGCCAGTGGGAGATCCGTGCCCGGGGCGGTACCATCGCGCGGACGGCATCGTCGAACGCGATCAGTCCCGTCGCATCACGCTGGCGCTGCAGCACGAGTGTGAGGGCCGCGATGAGGCGTTGTGCATAGGCGAGCTTCGAGAGGCGGACCTCCGCATCGCCGGTCCAGGCCATGGAGCGGCTCACGTCCGCCACGACGACCGCGCGAAGGTTGGTCTCTTCTTCGTACTGCTTGACATAGAGACGGTCGTTGCGGCCGAGGATCTTCCAATCGACGTACCGCAGATCGTCGCCAGGCTGGTACATCCGGTGTTCGGCGAACTCGACCGAAAAGCCACGGCGGGGAGAACGGTGAAGCCCTGCCAGGAATCCTTCGACCACGCCTTCGGCGACCAATTCCAGCCCGCCCAGACGTGCGACCTCCATTGGATCGAGTAGATCCAGACGGACGCGCCCGGCGGGCGACTCGACACGACTCATCGCGCGGGCAACGTACCGACCCGCCCGAGGGGAGTCAACGCAGGGGGCCGATGTCTCCGGCGAGGGACGCGCAAGACTTGAAGGTTGTTCGGGCGTCACGACATACGGGTGGCATGCCTCCTGCGAACCTGCCCTCGACTCCCACTCGTTCCTTTCGGAGACTGGATGCTGGTTTCCTGGGCCCTGTCACTCGGGCTCGTCTTTGCTGGCCCGCATCGGGCGCCACCGCCGGGACGCTCGTTGTGGCGTCATGCGCGCGACCCTCGCGTCAGTATCTGGACCGATCGTGAGAGCCCTTATCGTCGGGGCGATGGAGTACGGGTCTACGCCAGCTCGAGCATCGACGGCTATCTCACGGTGGTTCGGATCGACACAGACGGCGGATTACGCGTGCTCTTACCGCGAGAGCCCTGGGCCGACACCTGGACCCGGGCGGGACGACTGGTTCTCCTCGACGATGCTCCCGGCCGCAGCGCCTTCCTGGTGGACGATTACCCCGGTATCGGCTATCTGTTCGCGATCACATCCCCTGCACCATTCGACTACTCCAGCATCGTTCGCCAGGACCAGTGGGACTACCGCGAGATCGCGAACGGGCGCCTGCACAGCGACCCGTACGCCGCACTTACCCGGCTGGCAGATCGAATCGCGCCTGACGGATACGACTACGACGTGACACCGTACTACGTGGAACGGCGTTACGACTATCCCCGATTCGTGTGCTACGACTGTCATAGCTACTCGCCCTATTCCAATTGGAATCCCTACGGCTCCACTTGCAGCCGATATCGGGTCGTGGTGTACGACGATCCGGTCTACTATCCGTACCAGGCGTATGGCGGGAGGGTGGTCCTGCCGGGCCGGCCGGCGCGGCTGGCGCCCCGCTATGTTTTCGAGGACGCGGACGGTCGCGCCCCGTGGGTGAGTCGCACGCGCCGACCGCAAGGTGGATCCGAGTCGGCCCCGCCGTATCGGGACCGATCAGGGGAGCGCGGACCGATACCGGTGCCGGTCCGGAAATCTCCCGCCCAGCATCGAGCAGCTTCACCGGTAGAAACGCAAAGCACCGGCGAGCCGGACCTCAGACGCCGCAAGCCGGACGACAAGACCCAGAGCCCCGACCATTAACGTCGTTCGATAACGGAAGGAACATGCACAAAACCGCGGCTCTGCTTATTGCTCTTTCCCCCTTTCTCCCTTCCTCCATTTCCCCCGTCGTTCTCGCCCAGGCCCCCAAGCCGACGTCCGCCGCGGCCGAGTCCATTACGGATCATGACGTGATCCGCCACATCAAGGTCATCGCGGACGACTCCATGCTCGGTCGCGACACGCCGAGTCATGGTCTGGAAGCAACGGCGCAATACGTGGCCAGTCAATTCAAGGCCGCCGGCCTCAAGCCCGCCGGTGATAGTGGAACGTGGTTCCAGCGCTATCCGATCACTCGTCGCCACATCGACGCCGAGAGATCGAGCATCACGCTGCGAAGCGGGAAGGCGGAGACGCGGGTGTCGCTGGCGGTGGCAGCGCGATTCGTGCAGGGGACCGTCCCCGTCGAGCCGATGAGCGGTGACGTGCTGCTCCTGGGCGGGGCCATAACGGCGGACGCCGCAACCGGCGCGGGTGCCGCGGGACGCATCGTGCTCCTGGCCGTGGATCCCGCCAAGCCCGAGTTGGAGCAGGCGGCGCGTGCCCTCTATCTCGCGGGCGCCAAGGCAATCATCCTGCTGGCCGACGTCGACTCCGCTGCTTATGCGCCGCGGCTCAATTCCCAGGGCCGAGACCGCACCGCCATCGACCTGGGCCTGCCGCGGCCGCTCGTAATGGAGGTCCGCGAGGGCGCCGTACGCCGAGTGCTCTCGGCCGCGGGGGTCGATCCCGCTGCGGTCAGAGTCTCACCCCAGCCCGTGGTGCGCAACCTGCCGAAGCTCGCTGCGACGCTCGCGCTCAAGGAAGTCATCACCTCTCGACAGAGCGCTCCCAATACCGTCGGCATGATCGAGGGCAGCGACCCCAAGCTGAAGCAGGAGTACGTGCTCTTTTCCGCGCACATGGATCACATCGGTATCTCCACCGGCCAGCCCGACAGCATCAACAACGGCGCCGACGACGATGCGTCGGGGACCGCCGCAGTTATCGAGCTGGCGACCGCCTTCGGGCGACCCGATGCCCGGCCCAAGCGGTCCATGCTGTTTCTCACGGTGAGCGGCGAGGAGAAAGGCCTCTGGGGGAGTCGCTACTTCTCCGAGCATCCGCCCGTGCCGATCGACCACATCGTGGCCGACATCAACATCGACATGGTGGGTCGCAACTGGCCTGACACGATCGTCGCGATCGGGAAGGAGCATTCCGATCTAGGCGCGACCTTGAACCGGGTGAACGCCGAGCATCAAGAGCTGGGCATGACCGCAATCGACGATCGCTGGCCGGAAGAGCGTTTCTACTTCCGCTCCGACCATTACAACTTCGCGCGGAAGGGAGTGCCGATTCTCTTCTTCTTCAACGGAGTACATCCCGACTACCACCGCCCCTCGGATTCAGTCGACAAGATCAACCCGGAGAAGGAGGCGCGGATCGCGCGATTGCTGTTCTATCTGGGCGATGATATCGCGAATGCGCCGGAGCGACCGAAGTGGAAGCCGGAGAGCTACAAGGAGATTGTCGAGCAGTAAGGTCCGAGCTATCCTTTTCTGACTTCTTCCAGCCTCGCCACAGCCCGCCGGAGATGCGGGATGACAATGCTGCCTCCCACCACTAGACCCACGGCGAAGACATCCTGAAATTCATCGTCGGTGACGCCCTCTTCGGCACACCGCACGATGTGATAGGTGATACAGTCGTCGCAGCGCAGGACCAGCGACGCGACCAGTCCGAGCAGCTCTTTGGTCTTGGTGCCGAGAGCGCCCCCTTCGTACGCCCGGTGATCGAGTGCGAAGAAACGGTTGATCGTGAGATTGCCGGCGCCGAGGATCGTGTCGTTCAGACGGGCGCGGAACGCCTGGAAATCCGAGAGAGAGTCGGTCATGCAACAACGTAAACCGTGACGCGTCGCCGTTACCATCCCTGCCTGAGCCGATGGTGGTGGCCGCGGCGCTGTTGGCTGCCGACCTGTCCGGCCTGCAGGCGGCGGCCGCGCAGGACTGTTTGGTCCCGCGATCGTCGGCATCGTGAGCGGGCAAGACGGTCAGCTCAGCTCGATGCTCATGCTTGACGGTCCTGCACTGGGGTTCGCGGTGCCCGACAGCATCGCGCGCGGCTATGCCGAGTGGAGCTTTGAGCGGTAGCCGTCAGGGCTTTCTGGTGAGCAGGACGCCGGTCACGATCAGCACAGCTCCCGCCCCCTGAAGCGGAACCAGCCGTTCTCCAAGCGCGAGCCAGGCGACGATGGCGGCGACCAGCGGCGTCACGCACATGTAGATCGCGGTCCTGCTGCTGCCGACCTTCTGGACGCTTGCGTTCCAGATCATGTAGGCCACGATCAGCGAGAGCACTGAGGAGTACGCCAGGGCTCCCCACGCGGACCCCGGCACGCGCCGCCAGTCCAGCGCCATCAGCTCCATGGCCCCCGCGGCGACGAGTCCCGGCGTCCCGGTAAACGTGGTCAGCGCGGTGGTCTGAAGCGGCTGCATCGTGGGAGGAAGCCGCCGCAGCTCGACCGTATACAGGGCCCAACAGAACGTTGCGGCCACCGCGCAGAGATCTCCTCGCAGTGTATGCGACCCGAAGTGCACCCCGCCCGCGAGAATGACGAGCGCCACGCCAATAGTCGCGACGGCGGTTCCGGCCCACATCCGCGGCGTCACCGGCTCGATCCGCCGGATGCCCGCGATGGTGGTGACCATCGCCGGGATGGTGGACAGGATCAGCGCCGAGTTGGTGGCCGTGCCCCAGACGAGCGAG
The DNA here is from genome assembly GCA_035495075.1 of Gemmatimonadales bacterium. GTDB lineage: Bacteria > Gemmatimonadota > Gemmatimonadetes > Gemmatimonadales > GWC2-71-9 > DASQPE01. The sequence continues at coordinate 4,160 of DATJGL010000110.1, read as the reverse complement.
AGGGTAAACGCGATCTGATAAAGGGTGTTGCCGAGCACACCCATCCAGGCCATGCGCCAGCGGAGCCCCGGAGGCACGTGGACGCCACCGAAGCGCCAGCGCAGCAGTCCGTACAGGAGCAGGCTCGACACCGTGAACCGGATCGCGCTGAAGGCCATCGGCGGCATATGACTGAAGGCGCCCTTCATGACGCTGAAGTTCGCGCCCCAGATCAGGCAGACGAGCAGCATGCCGGCGTCGGCGGCGGACGCACCGGCCGCAGCAGGCGGTGGGGCGTGGGCGGGAGCCGACGGGAGCGGGCTCGAGCGGACCGGATCGGGACTCATGTTGGTAGTCACGGCTTAAGAGTATGCAGGTCAGGTTAGCCATCTGCTACCGTCTGCTCCCGCCTCCTCGCGCCTGCCTCGGGTCCGCTCCCGCCCGCTCCCGACTATTTTCCCGCCATGTCCCAGTCCCGCATTCGCAACTTCTGCATCGTCGCTCACATCGATCACGGCAAGTCGACCCTGGCGGACCGGCTCATCGAGGCCACCAACACGGTCGAGAAGCGCCTGATGCGGGAGCAGCTGCTCGATACTATGGATCTCGAGCGGGAACGCGGCATCACGATCAAGCTCAATGCCGTGCGGATGACCTACCAGGGGCGGGGCGGCACCGAGTACGAGCTCAACCTGATCGACACGCCGGGGCACGTGGACTTCACCTACGAAGTCTCCCGCTCGTTGGCCGCGTGCGAAGGGGCAATCCTGGTGGTGGACGCGTCGCAGGGGATCCAGGCCCAGACTTTGTCGAACCTCTTCCTCGCCATGGACGCGGGGCTCGAGATCATCCCGGTGCTGAACAAGATCGACCTGCCCGGTGCGGAGCCCGAGCGGCGGGCCAAGGAGATCATGGACCTCATCGGCTCGAAGCGGGAGGAGATTCTCGCGGTGTCGGCCAAGGAGGGCACCGGGATTCCGGAGCTGCTCGAGGCCGTGGTCCACCGGGTCCCCGCCCCCCGCGGCCAGGAGGAAGCCCCTCTCCGCGCTCTTATCTTCGACTCCTACTACGACAAGTATCGCGGCGCGATCCCGAGCGTGCGCGTGGTGGACGGGGTGCTGCGCGAGGGCATGGAGATCGCGTTCGGCTCCCATCCGGACGACGTGTACCACGTGGACGAGGTCGGTTACCTCCAGCTGGGGCAGCGCCGGACCGATCTACTCGAGGCCGGGGAGGTGGGTTACGTCGTGGCCAGCCTCCGCAACGTGCGGGACAGCCGAGTGGGCGACACTATCCTCGACGCTCACGAGCGCGCCACCGAGCTGCTCCCCGGCTACCGCGACGTCAAGTCGATGGTGTTCGCCGGGCTCTATCCCACCGACTCCGAGCAGTACGAGCCACTCCGGGACGCGCTGGAGAAGCTCGCGCTCAACGACGCCTCGCTGCACTACGAGCCCGAGTCGTCCACCGCCCTGGGCTTCGGTTTTCGCTGCGGCTTTCTCGGCCTCCTGCACATGGAGATCGTGCAGGAGCGGCTCGAGCGTGAATTCGACCTCGACCTCATCACCACCGTGCCGACGGTGGAGTACCATGTATACCGGACCGACGGCGCGATGATGGTGCTGGAGAACCCCACCAAGCTGCCCGACCCGGCGGAGATCGAGCGGATCGAGGAGCCGTACGTGAAGGCCCGCATCATGGCGCCGGCCGATTACATCGGCGGGATCATGAAGCTGGGGCAGGACCGGCGGGGGGTATACAATGGAATGCACTATCTCGACACCGCCCGGGTGGAGTTTGACTTCCACTTTCCGCTGGGCGAGATCGTGCTGGACTTCTACGACAAGTTGAAGTCGCTGTCCCGTGGCTACGCCTCGCTGGATTACGAGATGGCGGGTTATCGCGAGTCGGATCTCGTCAAGCTCGACATGCTCATTAACGGCGACCCGATCGACGCGTTCAGCGTGATCATCCACCGCGACAAATCGCAGGAATACGGACGCAAGGTGGCGGAGAAGCTGAAGGAGCTGATCCCGCGGCAGCTCTACCAGGTTGCAATTCAGGCTGCGATCGGCAACAAGATCATCGCCCGCGAGACGATCTCGGCGTTCCGCAAGGATGTGTTGGCCAAGTGCTACGGCGGCGACGTTACCCGCAAGCGCAAGCTCCTCGAGAAGCAGAAGGAAGGAAAGAAGCGGATGAAACAGATCGGCGCCGTCGAGATCCCACAGGAGGCCTTTCTGGCGGTGCTGCAGGTCGAATGACCGGCCGGCGCAGCGTTACCAGCCGAGTGGAGGATCGTCGTGCGATACGTCCTGGGCGTTGACGTCGGGGGCACTAATCTTGTCATCGGCGCCGTATCCGCCGACGGATCGAGCCTGCACGCCCTCCGCAGCGAGCCCACCCGTCCGGAAGAGGGATCGGAGTCCGTGCTCAGCCGCCTGGTCGCGATGGGGCGCGCGGTCATGGACGAAACCTGCCGGTCCGTGCCCAAGGCGGAGTTCATCGGCGCCGGTGTAGGCGCGCCGGGCCCTCTCGACACCAAGCGTGGTGTCGTGCTGCTCACTCCCAACCTGGGGTGGGTCAACCTGCCGCTGCGCGACCTGGTGCAGAAGGGGATTTCGATCCCCACCGCGATCGACAACGACGCCAACTGCGCCGTGCTGGGCGAGTGCTGGATGGGGGCGGCCCGCGGCGCCCGTAACGTCATCGGGATCACCATCGGCACCGGCATCGGCGGTGGAATCGTGGTGAACGGCCGGCTCTATCACGGCTCGTCCGACTCCGCTGGGGAGATCGGCCACACTACCGTCGAGGTCAACGGCCGGCGCTGCAAGTGCGGCAACTACGGCTGCCTCGAGGCGTACGCCTCGGGCCCGGCCATCGCGCGTCGCGCAGTCGAGGCGATCGAGGCCGGTCAGCCCAGTCGCCTGCCGGAATACGTGAACGGCGCGTTGGAGAAGGTCACCGCGCAGACGGTGTACCAGGCCGCTCACGACGGCGACGAGCTGGCCGAGGAAGTCGTTGGTGACACCGCGAAGTTTCTGGGGGCCGGCATCGCCAACATGATCAACATCTTCAATCCGGAGATCGTGGTCGTCTTCGGCGGTGTGACCTACGCCGGCGAACACCTGTTCGGCCCGCTCCGCCGTGAAGTCGCCAAGCGCGCGTTCAAGCCGGCGGTCGCGGTGTGCCGCATCGTGCCGGCGGAGCTGATCGGCACCGCCGGGGTATATGGCGCGGCGCGGACCTTCCTCGATCAGAACGGCATTCAGGCGTGAAGAAAGTCGGCGTGGTCGGCTCGATGGTGTGGGACGAAATTCACGGCCGCGATCCGGCCGCGCCGCCGGTCGAGGAGTGGGGCGGTGTCGCTTACGCGCTCGGCGGCCTCGATGCGTCGCTCCCGCAGGATTGGGAGCTGGTGCCGCTCATCAAGGTAGGCCGCGATCTCGCTTCGGAGGCGGCCAGATTTCTCAGATCGCTCCGGCGCGTGGCGCCCGGCGCGCGGTTCATCGAGGTGCCGGTCCCCAATAACCGGGTCGTGCTGTATTACGAGTCTGCCGACCGCCGATGTGAGCGGATGTCGGGTGGTGTTCCGGCCTGGACCTGGCCCGAGCTGGGACCGCTGGTGCGGGACCTCGACGCCGTCTACCTGAATTTCATCTCCGGCTTCGAGATGTGCCTCGGCACCGCGCAGGCTCTTCGTCGCGGCTTTCACGGGCCGATCTATGCCGACGTCCACAGCCTGTTTCTCGGCATGCAGCAGGACGGAATCCGGGTCCTCCGACCCCTTCCCGATGCGACCGACTGGTTCGCCTGCTTCGACGCGGTCCAGGTAAACGAAGACGAGATGCGCCAGCTCTCACCCGATCCGATGGGGATGGCCGCGCAGGTCCTCAGCGCGGGCGTCTCGCTCATGGTGGTAACGCTGGGGCCGAGAGGGTCGGCGTACGTGGCGGCGCCGGGGTTCGACGGGCTGAGAGCGGTGGTGAGCGGGAATACGGCAGTCCCGCTCGCGACCGCTCCCGCACGCACAGCTCTTATCCCGGCGCCCGCCGTGGACACGCTCGACCCTACCGGCTGCGGCGACGTTTTCGGCGCGGTCCTCTGCTCCCGGCTGCTCGCTGGCGACGACGTGGAAGCCGCGCTGCGCGAAGCAAACCGGCTCGCAGCCCGCAACG
>DATJGL010000109.1:0-3620 GCA_035495075.1 Gemmatimonadales bacterium | reverse complement strand
TATCGGCGTAGAACCATCGTTCCGAGAATGGCATCAACAATCGGACGCCGTAGGTATTGAGCAGGTCGAGGAACGGGTGGGACCATACCGCGATGGCCGAGAGCAGAAGCAGCGACCGGGCGTCCGGCGGGGGAGTCTTCTTGCGGCCGCGGGTCAGTCGCCCCGCGGCGAGCATGAGGCCGGTGAGGAGAACCGGGAGCACGACCAGTGCGAGCACGCCATGGGTCCAGCCCCGCCGGAAGCCGAGGGCGAAAAGCGGGTCGCGGACGTACGCCAGTGCGTCGAGGTCCGGGAGGTTGGCCCCGATCAGGAGGGTGGGAACGGCAAGGCGGGTCCAGCGCCGGAGCCCGCTCTCGGCGAGGGCGGCGCCGACCAGCGTATGGCAAAGGTTGTCCATCGGGCAATGGTAACCCCGCCCGGGCCGGCCTTGCCCTAGCCCCCCAAGTTGACTATCCTAGAATCCGGATACTAGGATGAATACCTCGAGCGTCCTCGACCGCCTCGGCGCCCTCGCCGACCCCACCCGTACCCGGCTGCTGCTCGCGCTGGACCGGCACGAGCTCACCGTGTCCGAGCTCTGCTCGGTGCTTCAGCTGCCCCAGTCGACCGTCAGCCGGCATCTCAAGCTCCTGGCCGACGATCGCTGGGTGAGCGCGCGCGCCGAGGGAGCCAGCCGGCGATATGCGCTGGCCTCGACCCTCGACCCGGCCGCTCGCCGCCTGTGGCAGCTGGTGCGCGGCCAGCTCGCCGAGGACGTGACCGCGTCCCAGGATGCCGAACGGCTTCGGAGCGTGCTGGCCCAGCGCCGTACCCGGTCGCAGGAGTTCTTCGCGAACTCGGCCGGGCGGTGGGATGCGCTCCGAACGGAGCTGTTCGGACCTCGCACCGATCTGGCCGCGCTTCCCGCCCTGCTGAATGAGCGTTGGGTCGTAGGAGACCTGGGTTGCGGCACCGGCCAGCTCGCCAGGACCCTGGCCCCGTATGTGGCGCGGGTCGTAGCCGTCGATCAGTCGCGAGCGATGCTGGCGGCCGCTCGGGCTCGCCTACGGGACTACTCCAACGTTGAGTTGCGCCAGGGAGAGCTCGAAGAGTTGCCGGTGGCGGACGGCGAACTTGACGCCGCTGTACTCTTTCTAGTCCTGCATTACGTCGCCGAACCGGGTCGAGCTCTTGCCGAGGCCGGACGGGCGTTGAAGCCGGGTGGTCACTTGCTGGTGGTGGACATGACACCGCACGCCCGGGAAGAGTATCGCCGAACGATGGGGCATCTGTGGCAAGGATTTTCGAGCGAGCAGTTGGATAGCTGGCTGGCTGCGGCCGGGCTCGAGGCCGGCCGATACGTGACGCTTCCGGCCGACCCGCAGGGCAAGGGGCCGGCTTTGTTCAGCCTGTCGGCCGCGCGGCCGACAGGGCCGGCGCAGGGCCTGTACGACCGTGAGCCGGCGGGCCAGAATTCGATGATGAGGAACGCGACTCGCAAACTGAGGAACCGAGGATGACGACAGTGGTCGGAGCGGGAAGGCGAGCGGGCGTCGAGCGCCTGCCGTTCAAGGTGAAAGACCTGGGTTTGGCGGAGTGGGGTCGGAAGGAGATCCGGCTCGCGGAGCACGAGATGCCGGGGCTCATGACGCTACGAGCAGAGTATCGAGCCGAGAAGCCGCTCAAGGGCGCCCGTATCATGGGATCGCTGCACATGACGGTGCAGACCGCCGTGCTGATCGAGACGCTGGTCGAGCTGGGTGCAGACGTGCGCTGGGTCTCCTGCAACATCTTTTCGACTCAGGACCACGCGGCCGCGGCGGTGGTGGTCGGCCCGGACGGGACTCCGGACAACCCCAAGGGAACCCCCGTGTTCGCTTGGAAGGGCGAGACGCTCGAGGAGTACTGGTGGTGCACCGAGCAGGCTCTCATGTGGCCAGACGGCGAAGGCCCCACCCTGATTGTTGACGACGGTGGTGACGCGACACTCCTGGTGCATCGGGGCGCCGACTTCGAAGCGGCCGGTAAGGTGCCCGCCTTCGACGCCTCAAGCGATCCCGAGGAATGGGGTGTCATTCTCGACCTGCTGCGGGCCGAGCAGCGCACGCATCCGGGACGCTGGAGCAAAGTCGCGGCAGGGTTGAAGGGTGTGTCTGAAGAGACCACTACCGGTGTGCATCGGTTGTACGAGATGATGCAGGCGGGCACGCTGCGTTTTCCCGCCATCAACGTCAACGACTCGGTGACCAAGTCCAAGTTCGACAACCTGTACGGTTGCCGGCATTCGATCGTGGACGGGTTGAATCGGGCCACCGACGTCATGCTGGCCGGCAAGGTATCGGTCATCTGCGGCTACGGGGACGTGGGGAAGGGCTGTGCCCAGGCCCTCAAAGGCCAGGGCGCCCGCGTCGTGATCACCGAAATCGATCCGATTTGCGCCCTTCAGGCCGCGCTCGAGGGATATCAGGTCACGACGCTGGACGATGTGGTCGAGACGGCGGACATCTTCATCACGGCCACCGGCAACAAGAACATCGTTACGGTCGACCACATGAAGCGGATGAAGGACAAGGCCATCGTGGGTAACATCGGCCACTTCGACAACGAAATCGACATGGCAGGGCTGAAGAAGGGCGGGATCGAGCGGGTGAACATCAAGCCTCAGTACGACGAGTTCGTCTTTCCCGACGGACACTCTGTCCTGATCCTGGCTGAGGGGCGCCTGCTGAACCTGGGGTGCGCCACGGGGCATCCCAGCTTCGTGATGTCCTCCTCGTTCACCAACCAGGTGCTGGCCCAGCTGGATCTGCACCTGAGCTCGGTCGGCAAGCCGACGATCTCGGGCACCCGGTACAGCGACAAGCGGGTTTATACGCTTCCCAAGAAGCTCGACGAGAAGGTGGCCCGTCTGCACCTGCCCAAGCTGGGTGTAAAGCTGACCCAGCTCACACCCGACCAGGCCGCGTACATCGGGGTGCCGGTCGAAGGCCCCTACAAGTCGAACCACTACCGGTATTGATCGCTTGATCGATGGAAACAGGGCGAGGGCTCCCGCGGTGATGGGGAGCCCCCTCGCTTTGGTGGGGCGGCCTCTTACCGGCCCCCGGCCCGCGCATTACTGTGTGTTGGTTAGAAAACCGGCCGCGTGAGCCCGCGGCCCGACTCATCGATCTCGAGCGCCGCCACAGCGGCGGGAGGACATATGGCCCCGAGAGCCAATGACTTTGAAGAGACCCTGGAACGCCCGTCCAGGGGGGCGGGCGCAGTCACTGCTGCCGGCCTGGTGCTGGCCGCCGCCGTCGCGGGAGTGGCAGTCGGCCTCCTGATGCCACCGGAAACCGGGGAGGATATCCGCGAGCGGGTCCGCGAGCGGATGCGCTCCAAGTTTGGTAACCTGAGCGAGGGGTTCGGACGCCGAATCCGCACGTTCCGGGACGAGGGCAACGGTGCCCTCCGCCGGATCGAGAAGCGCCTCAACAAGCTCGAGGACCAGTTCGACTCAGCCCGCGATGCGGCGATCGACGCGGTGGAAGAGCCACTCGAGCGATTCCGGAGTGGGCGGCGCACCAACGGGGCCGCGCCGCTGTTGGGCCTCGCCGCCGGCGCAGCTCTCGCCTGGTTTCTGAGCAGTGAGCGCACCG
>DATJGL010000108.1:0-37412 GCA_035495075.1 Gemmatimonadales bacterium | reverse complement strand
GTCCAGACGGTGGCCGTGTACAGCGAGGCCGACCGTGAGTCGCTGCACGTCCGCTTTGCCGATGACGACGTCTGTATCGGACCCCCTCCCGGCCGCCTCTCCTATCTCAGGATCCCGAACCTGATCGCCGCCGCCGAAATCACCGGCGCCGACGCAATTCATCCGGGCTACGGGTTTCTGGCGGAGAACGCCGAGTTCGCGGACACGTGCCGGGCGTCGAACATCACATTCATAGGCCCGACCGGCGAGCAGATCCGCCTGATGGGCGACAAGGCGACGGCGCGCAAGCTCGCCCAGGAGGCTGGGGTGCCCACCGTGCCGGGTTCGCCCGGCACCATCGAGGAGGCCGACGAAGCGATCCGGTTCGCCGAGGAGATCGGCTTCCCCGTCATCATCAAGGCCACCGCCGGCGGGGGTGGGAAGGGCATGCGGATCGCGCAAGATCTCGAGCAGTTCTCCGAGCTGTTCGGGCTGGCCCAGAACGAAGCACTGGCCGCCTTCGGCAATGGCGCGGTCTACGTCGAGAAGTACCTCGAGCGTCCTCGGCACGTCGAGATTCAGGTGCTGGGCGATTCCCACGGCAAAGTGGTACACCTGGGCGAGCGCGACTGCTCGGTCCAGCGCCGGCACCAGAAGCTGATCGAGGAGAGCCCGAGCCCGGCGCTCGACCATGCGCTTCGGCGGCGAATGGGCGAAGCGGCCGTCGCGCTGGCGGCCAACATCGGGTATCAGGGAGCGGGGACCGTCGAGTTCCTGCTCGACACCGACGGTAAGTTCTATTTCATGGAGATGAACACCCGGATTCAGGTCGAGCACCCGGTCACCGAGATGGTGACGAGCTTCGATCTCGTGAAAGAGCAGATCGAGATAGCCGCGGGCGCGCCGATCAGCTATCGGGGCGACGGTACTCGTCTGCGGGGCCATGCCATCGAGTGCCGCATCAACGCGGAAGACCCCTACCGGAACTTCCAACCGTCACCCGGCCTGATCACGGCGTACCATCCGCCCGGTGGTCCTGGCGTGCGAGTGGACACCCACGTGTATGCGGGCTATACCGTGCCGCCCTACTACGACTCGCTGCTCGCCAAGGTGATCGTGCACGGCAACACCCGACCGGAGGCGCTGTCTCGCATGGGGCAGGCGCTGGACAGTTTCATCCTCGAGGGTGTCACGACTACGATCCCGTTTCTCGCCCGGGTCATTCGCCACCCGGATTTCGCGGCCGGCAAGGTCGACACCCGGTTCCTCGAGCGCGAATCGCATCTGCTCCAGCCGGACTGATGAAGCTGCACGTCTGGTTCTCCCCCCTCGGGCTCGGTCCGGCGGATGTGCAAGGACGGACTATCTTCGTGATCGACGTCCTCCGCGCAACCACGGTAATGTGTGCCGCGCTTCATAACGGCGCCCGCGCGATTATCCCGGTCGCGTCCACCGAAGAAGCGCTCCGCCTCGCCCAGACCATCGGAAGCGCCGACGTTCTCCTCGCGGGCGAGAAGAACTGCATGCGGATTCCGGGCTTTGCGCTGGGGAACAGCCCGCTCGAGATGACCGAGCCGACCGTCAAAGGCAAGACGATCGTCGTGACCACGACCAACGGCACCAAGGCGCTGTTGGCCGCGCAGGGGGCGGCGGCTGTGTACGTAGCCGCCGCCGCCAACCTCACGCTCGCCGGGGAACGTGCGAGGGAAGCGCTGGAGCAGAATCGGAGTGTCCTGATCCTCTGTGCCGGGCGGGAGACCGCCTTCGGCCTGGATGACGCCTACTGCGCCGGCCGCCTGGCTGCCGTGGCGATCGGCGGGCATCGGCCCAGGAAGGGCCTCAACGATGCCGGGTTGGCGAGTCTGGACCTGGTCCGTCGTTACGGCGACGACTGGTCGCGCCCGCTCTCCTACAGCAGCGCCGGCCGCGAGCTGGCGCGGCTCGGCTTTCGCGAAGACGTGCTCGACGCGGGTCGGCTCGACGCCTATCCCGTGCTGCCGCAGTTTCACGAGCGTCGGGTGACCGTCGCGCCCCAGTCGCCGTTCCAGGGCGCACCGCCGCAGCCCCAACCCCAGCCGTCATGACTTCCGATTCCCGCCGCCGGCTCGGCGCCATTACGGCGCTGGTCTTTGGTGTCTTCGTCGGGCTCACGCTTCTTCCGTTCGAGCTGACCGGCCCGGTGGGCAGCTGGATCGGTCACGCTCTCTGGCACGCCCTCGGGGCCGGCGCAATCGGACTGCCGCTGCTCGGTCTGGGCCTGGCGCTCGCCGGTTTCGAGCGGCTTGGCCGGCTCGACATGAAGCGGGCCGCGGTCCTGATGACGGGACTCAGTCTGCTGGTACCGTACCTCATCGGCGTCGTCACCAAGGTGACTCACATTGATCTGGTCCCCGACGTGGATCAGCGCGCGCTCCCGGCGCGAATGGCAGGACTGGTCCCCGGCATGCTCGCTGAGGTGGTGACGGGACGGGTCGGCGTTGCCGGTGCCGTCCTGCTTGGCTTTCTCGCGCTGTCGGCGCTGACGCTGCTTACGTTTGCCTGGCACCCCTTGCAACGCCTGGAAGCGGGCGCTCGCAGCGACAAGCAGCCGGTGCGGGGAGAGGACGAGAAAGCCGGCAAGAAGGCCGGTGGCTTGAAGACCGCGCCTGCAATCGAGGGTAAGGCAGATCTCGGCGAGCTCACTCGGACCCCGGCTGGAGCGCCGCCCGCTCGGTCGACCGGCGAGACGCCGAAGAAAGCCAAGGGCAAGGCGGGGCCGGTCAAGCGCGGAGCAGCGGTCAGCGAAGCGCTCGGCCCCGTGTGGGAGGTAGACTTGCTCGATCCCCCATCCGGCAAGGCTGTAGACGCCGGAGAGACCGAGCTCGATTCGCTACAGGAACGCCTCGAGGCGACGTTGGCCGAGTTCAAAGTGGAAGGCGACGTCGCTGGGCGGACCACCGGGCCGGTGGTCACGCAATACGGGGTTCGGCTCCGTCCGGGCGTGAAGATGAATCGGCTGGTCGCGCTCGCCGACGATCTCGCGCTCAAGATGAGCGCCCGCTCGATCCGGGTAGCGCGCATCCCCGGCCGCGACATGGTGGGCGTCGAGGTTCCCAACCCGAAATCGCGGGTGGTCTTGTTGCGGGAGCTGTTGGAGGACGACGCGTGGCAAGGGGAGGACCGGCTCTTACCGGTCGCACTCGGGCTCGACCTCGAGGGCCGTCCGGTCATCGCAGATCTCTCCAAGATGCCGCACCTGCTTATCGCCGGCGCGACCGGCACCGGCAAGTCGATTGGGATCAATTCGATCATCACGTCACTGATCTACCAGTACCAGCACAAGGAAGAGCTGCGCTTCCTGATGATCGATCCCAAGATGGTCGAGCTGTCCATGTACAAGGATCTGCCGCACCTACGGCATCCTGTGGTGACCAACAACAAGGAAGCGGCGCGGGTGCTCAAGTGGGCGGTCAACGAAATGGAGCGCCGCTACGCTCTGCTCGAGGCCAACGGGGTTCGGAACGTGACCGATTTCAACCGCAAGCTGCTCGATGGGAAGCCGCTGCGGAATCCGAGCCCGAAGAAAACCACGCTCACCGACATCTCCGCCGAGACTGCCACCACGCCTCCACCACCGCCACTCGACGAGCTCTATACCCACGGCAAGCTGCCGCTCATCATCGTCGTGGTGGACGAGCTGGCCGACCTCATGATGACGGTCCAGGCCGAAGTCGAAGCGCCGCTCGCCCGGTTGGCGCAGAAGGCTCGTGCCGTGGGGCTGCATCTCATTGTGGCGACCCAGAGGCCCTCGGTGAACGTCATCACGGGCCTCATCAAGGCGAACTTCCCCAGCCGGATAGCATTCCGGGTCGCGCAGAAGGTGGACAGCCGCACTATTCTCGATCAGAACGGTGCGGAAGCACTGCTGGGGAAGGGGGACATGCTGTTCCTCGAGCCCGGCAAGAGCGAGCCGATGCGGCTTCAAGGGGCTTACATCTCGACGGAGGAAAGTCAGCGGCTCATGGACCGCTACCGCGACTGGAAAGCCGAGCAGGATAAGCGCGGCGTCGCAGAGGGTCTCGAGACCAATATTCTGGATGAGATACCCGAGTCGGAAACCGGCGAGCGTGGGGACGATCATTTCGATCCCTCGGAGCGCGACCCGCTCTTCAAAGACGCGGCCGTTGCCTGCGTCCAGAACCAGGGCGGCTCTACCTCGCTGTTGCAGCGAAAGCTTGGGATCGGCTACGGCCGGGCAGCCCGGCTCATGGATCAGTTGGAAGAGGCCGGGATTCTCGGTCCGCAGAACGGGAGCAAGCCTCGAGACGTCCGAATCGGCATTGATCAGGTCGAGGAGTACTGTAGCTGACCGATGGCAAGCGTGACGCTTGACGGTGTGGCGAAGACGTACACGGAGCGAGGCGGTACCCACATCGCCGTGCATCGGGTCGATCTCGATATCAAGGACGGGGAGTTCGTCGTTCTGGTCGGCCCCTCCGGATGCGGCAAGACCACCACGCTGCGAATGATCGCGGGGCTCGAATCGATCTCCGAGGGAGAGCTTCGGATCGGCGGTCGCGTCGTCACACACCTGGCTCCCAAAGAGCGGGACGTCGCGATGGTGTTCCAGAGCTATGCGCTCTACCCCCACATGTCGGTTTATCAGAACCTCTCGTTCGCGCTCCGGCTTCGCCACGTCGACGGCCCGGAAATCGATCGACGGGTCCGCGAAGCCGCCGGTTTGCTAGGACTCGAGCGGCTGCTGGAGCGGAAGCCCCGCCAGCTGTCCGGCGGCGAGCGGCAGCGGGTTGCGCTAGGCCGTGCCTTGGTGAGGAAGCCTCAGGTCTTTTTGTTCGACGAGCCCCTCTCCAACCTCGACGCCAAGTTGCGGGTCCAGATGCGGCGGGAGATCGCCCGGCTGCACCGAGAGCTCGCGGCGACAATGATCTACGTGACTCACGATCAAGTCGAGGCGATGACGCTGGGCGAGCGAATCGTGGTGTTGAACGCCGGGAGGGTCCAGCAGGTTGCGCCGCCACGTACCCTTTACGACAAGCCGGCGAATACCTTCGTCGCAGGCTTCATCGGAAGTCCGGCGATGAACCTGCTTCAGGGAGAGCTGCTGGCCGGCACCGGGCCGACGTTCCGGGCCTCAGGCGGCGCGTTCACCCTCGTCACCCCTGCATACGGACGCGACATCCTCGGCGGGCGCTCGAGTGTGCCCGTGGTGCTGGGAGTCCGGCCGGAGGAGATCCGGTCGTCCGGTGGTGCCCCGGACCTTGATGGCTCGGCCGTTCGCTGCCGGGTTGATCTGGTGGAGCTCCTTGGCGGCGAGGTGCTGATCCACGCAAGCAGGAACGGCAGTGAGCTGACAGCGCGGACATCCGCGGGTCCTGTTCCACAGGCCGGCGATGAGGTCACGCTGGTCGTCCCCCCCAACTCGGTCCATCTCTTCGACGCAGAAACGGGCAAGCGGTTGACCCCCTGAGCCCGCGTGCCGATCCCGATAGTCTCTTCCGACGATTCGGTGCTGGCTCGCGCGCGTTCGATGCAGTTCTGCACCGGCGACCTGGGTATGCTCGTGCCATGACGAGCCCAGCCTTCGTTCCGGTCACTCAGTGGACCGACCGCCGCCACGTTCGCGGATTACGAGGCGAGCTGGTCGCTCTCGCCTACCTGGTCTCCTGCGGGTGGGAGATCGAGGCTCACCGTTTTCGTCTGGGCCGGCATGATGTCGATCTGGTGGCGCGGCGCGGCCGCCTTATCGCCTTCGTCGAGGTGAAAACCAGGAGGAGCGCCCGATGCGGCGCGCCGGCCGAGGCCGTGAGCGCCAGGAAGCAGGCCACCCTGGCACGGGTCGCCGCGGGCTGGCGGGCCCGCTACGGGCGGCCTCAGGACGAGTACCGATTTGACCTGGTGAGCGTGCGAGAGGACTCGGGGAGCGAGCCTCAGGTGGAGCACTTGGCAGACGCGTGGCGGTCGTAGATGCTCGGTGGCTCAAAATCAGCCACGTCAAGACTCTTGATTCGGGAAGTATTCGGCATTATCTTGGGCAGTGCGTAGATCGGTGTAGCAAAATCATCCACATTTATACCGGATACTCCCCAAATGGCCGAAGAGACGCGACTCGATCCCGACCGGCGGAAGGCGCTCGGGCTCGCCATTTCGCAGATCGAAAAGCAGCTCGGCAAGGGCTCCATCATGCGTATGGGTGCGGAATCGCCGAGAGTCCGGGTGGCGGCCATCCCCACGGGCGCCATCAACCTCGACGCCGCCACCGGAATCGGGGGCGTGCCCCGGGGCCGCATCACCGAGATCTACGGTCCTGAGTCGTCCGGCAAGACCACGCTGTGCCTCCACCTGGTTGCCAACGTGCAACGGGCGGGTGGTGTCGCTGCCTACGTGGACGCCGAGCACGCGCTCGATATCGAGTATGCCAAGAAGCTGGGTGTCGATATCGAGAACCTCCTGGTCTCGCAGCCCGACACCGGCGAACAGGCGCTGGAGATAGTGGAAATCCTGGTGCGTTCGGGGGCGGTGGACCTGGTCGTTGTCGATTCGGTTGCGGCCCTGGTGCCCAAGGCGGAAATCGAAGGCGAAATGGGCGATAGCCACATGGGCCTGCAGGCCCGGCTCATGAGTCAGGCGCTCCGGAAGCTCGCCGGGGCCATCAACCGCTCTAACTGCGCGGTGGTCTTCATCAATCAACTGCGTGAGAAGATCGGAGTCATGTTCGGGAATCCGGAGACCACCACCGGCGGCAAGGCGCTCAAGTTCTACGCCTCGCTTCGCCTCGATATCAGGCGCATCGGGCCGGTCAAGGAGCGCGAGGCGGTAATCGGGAGTCACGTCCGGGTGAAAGTGGTGAAGAACAAGGTTGCGCCGCCGTTCCGTCAGGCCGAGTTCGACGTGATGTTCGACGAGGGAATCAGCCACACAGCGCTGCTGGTGGATCTCGCTGCCGAAGCGAACATCATCCAGAAATCCGGAGCGTGGTACTCATACGGCGATCAGCGGATCGGTCAGGGGCGGGAAAATGCGAAGCTCTTCCTGCGTGACAATCCCGCACTCATGACCGAAGTCGAGACCAAGGTGAAGGAGGTTCTCGGCGTGAAAGCGGCCGCGGCAGGAGTCGGCGCGGAGGAGGAGTGATCGTCTCTGCCATAGAGCCCGATCCTCGTCGCCCCGGGAGTGTCCGGATCCTGGTGGAGGGGCGGCCCTTCGCGACCGTGGATCGGGAGGCTGTGGCGGGGCTCGGCTGCGGTCACCCCCTCGACGCCCGGGCGAGCGAGCGCCTCGCTGCGGCCGCCGACGTCGAGGCCGCCTATCGTACGGTCCTGCGAGCCCTCGAACGCCGGCCGCATGCCCGGGCTGATCTCGGTCGGAGACTCCTCCGGCGGGGTTTGGCGCCTGCGGCGGTGGACGCGGCACTTGTACGGGCAGATCAGGCCGGCCTGCTGAATGACCAGGCGTTCGCCCGGCACTACGTCGCGACCCGCGCCGAGCGAGGTCGGGGTCCCGCACGGCTCGCGCGGGATCTCGCGCTGATGGGCGTTGCCCGCGGCAGCATTGATGTGGCGATTGCCGAGCAATGGCCGGACGACGCCGACCGCCGCGCCATGCCGGCGGCGCTCGCCGCGAAGCGTGCTGCCCAGCTCGGCGCATTGCCGCGACCGGTCAAGCGCCGCCGTCTGCTCGCCTATCTGGCGCGGCGAGGGTTTACCGGGCGGGAAGCCGTGGACGCGGTGACGAGGGTGCTTAGTTAGCTATCCGCTATCCGCTATCCGCTTAAAGTCGATAACAGTCCTGATCACGCTCAGAATCATTCCATCCCCGCGGATAGCGGAGAGCGAACGGCGTATCCTCCACCCCGCATTCCCCCCTATATTCCGCCCAATGCGCTCCGCCGACATCCGACGGCTTTTCCTCGATTTCTTTGTAGCCCGGGGGCACCGCGAGGTGCCTTCTTCGTCCTTGGAACCCAAGGACGATCCCACCCTGCTGTTCACCAATGCAGGCATGGTTCAGTTCAAGCGCGTCTTTCTGGGGCAGGAACGGCGCGAGTACACCCGCGCGACCACCTGCCAGAAGGTGGTCCGTGCCGGCGGCAAGCACAACGACCTCGAGCAGGTCGGCCATACCAAGCGTCACCATACGTTCTTCGAGATGCTGGGGAACTTTTCGTTCGGTGACTACTTCAAACGTGACGCGATTGCCTTCGCCTGGGAGTTCGTGGCCGGTCGGGATTGGCTCGGCATTCCGCCGGAGCGTCTGCGGGTCACCGTCCACCACAGCGACGAGGAGGCCCGCGCACTCTGGCGCGAGATCGCCGGTCTGCCGGATCATCGCATCTACGGCCTGGGCGACAAGGACAACTTCTGGCAGATGGGAGATACGGGACCCTGCGGGCCGTGCACCGAGATCTACGTGGATCTGGAGACGGGCGCAGGGCGGGAGCGCGTCGGAGCGGGCGGCGACGCGGTGATCCCACAGGCCGAGTTCGAACGTCTCGCCGAGGAAGGCCGCTTCCTCGAGATCTGGAACCTGGTGTTCATGCAGTTCGATCGGGCGGCGGACGGCACGCTCACTCCGTTGCCGAGGCCGTCGGTCGACACCGGCGCCGGGCTCGAGCGCATCGCGGCGGTGATGCAGGGAGACGATGACAACTTCCATACCGATCTGTTCCGTCCCCTGCTCGACCGTATCGGCGACCTGGTCGGTCAGCCGTACGATTACCTCCACGATCAGGATCCGGACCCAGCAGTGCGGGCGCGGAACGTGTCGTATCGAGTGCTGGCCGACCACGCGCGCGCGGTGAGCTTCCTCTTGGCCGATGGGATCTATCCGGGAAATGAGGGTCGCGGCTACGTCCTGCGGCGGATCCTTCGCCGGGCCGTGCGGCATGCCTGGCTCCTCGACCGGCGCGAGCCGACTCTTGCTCCGCTCACCGACGTGGTCGTCCGCGAAATGGGCGGCGCCTATCCCGAGCTGGCTGCCAAGGCGAAGTACCTTCACGAAACCACCCAGGCGGAAGAGGAACGTTTTCTCGAGACCATCGACGGAGGACTCCTACGTCTCGAAGAGATTTTCTCGGCTGGCACCAAAACAATCGCCGGGGACGACGCCTTCAAGCTTTACGATACGTTCGGATTCCCTATTGATCTGACCCAGATCATCGCTGGTGAGCGTGGGGTCGCTGTGGATCTTCCCGGTTTCGAGCGCGCGCTTGACGAGCAGAGGGAGCGCTCGCGGGCTGCCCGCAGGGAAGTATCGGGCGTGGGGGCGCCTGCCGTTCACGTGAAGAACCCCGGCGCCTGGCGCACGCTCAAACGGGGCAAGCAGAGGTTTGTTGGGTACGACAAGACGAAGACCGATTCCGATCTGCTTTCCTTTCGCCAAGCGGACGACCGGGTCGAGTTGGTGCTGCGGGAAAATCCGTTCTATGTGGAGTCCGGCGGGCAAGTCAGCGACACCGGGTCCGTCGGCGGGACGGGGTGGGGTCTCCAGGTAGATACCGTTCGCAAGGATCCCGCCAAGGGCACGGTCATCGGCGGCCGGTTTAGCGATTCGTTCGAGCCCTCCGGTGTGGAGGCCGAGGTAGACACGCCCCGCCGTCGGAACATCGAGCGAAACCACAGCGCCACGCATCTCGTGCACCTCGCGCTTCGCCGCCACCTCGGGTCGCATGCGCGGCAGGCCGGCTCACTGGTCGAACCGGAGCGACTTCGCTTCGACTTCACGCACAGCGGCCCGATCGACGCCGAGACGTTGCGCGTCGTCGAGCGCGACGTGAACGAACAGATCTGGGCCAATCACGACACCTCCACGCGACAGATGGCCTACCGCGACGCACTCGATCTGGGCGCGATGGCTTTCTTCTCGGAGAAGTACGGAGACGTGGTCCGGGTCGTCCAAATGGGCGAATCGATCGAGCTATGCGGCGGGACCCACGTTCGCAGCACCGGCCAGGTCGGGTTGTTTCGATTGACGGGCCAGGGCGGCGTGGGCGCGGGTGTTCGGCGGATCGAGGCCGTCACCGGGCCCACGGCGTACGCTCTGGTGCAGCAGTTGGAGGACCGTATCGCGCAGGTGGCCGACCGCCTCAAGGCGCACCCCGAGCATCTCGCCCGGAAGATCGATCAATTGCTCGAGGAACGGCAGCGGCTCGAGGCGCGGTTGGAAGACGCCCGCCGGACCGGGGGGACCGGGCCGGCCGAAGGCGAGACGGTCCAGGTGGACGCGGTGCAGGTCACGATCGCAGAGACCGCGACAGACGACCGCACTGAGCTCGGTCAGATCGCCGACACGTTCCGCGAGGGGAAGCGCAACGCCGTGCTGGTGCTCTTCGGCACCGCGGGGCGGGGCGCGATTCACGTCACGTTGAGCGACGATCTGGTAAGCGCCGGACGCAAGGCTGGCGATCTGGTGAACCGGATCGCCGCGATCAGCGGGGGCAAGGGCGGCGGTCGACCCCACTTTGCATCGGCCGGAGCCGGCGACCCGGCTCGATTGGCTGATGCGCGCGCCCAGACGCCGGCCGTCATTGCGGCTTGGCTCGGCAACGGCGGGTGAACGCGCCGGGCCCGGCAACGACCCCGTTGAGCGTTTGGCTCGAGGGCCGCACCGCCAGGGCTCCGCAAGCGCTTCGGGAGCGCGTAGCCGAATATGCGGCCGCAATCCCCCCCGGGCCGAGGATCGCCGAATCGCTGGCGCAGGCCGGCTCGACCGCGCTCGACCGGGCCCTCGAGCAACCCAATGACCGTTCTGCGGCGCTCGACCTCCTCGCCGCCGATGCCCTCGTAACGCTCGCGCTCCTGGCCCAGGCAGAGCAGGAAGCGGCCGGTCTGGCCGGATTCGCCGCCGCATTGGTCCAAGCCCATCGAGCAGGGACGTGATCGACCTCCATTCGCACCTGCTGCCCGCGGTGGATGACGGTGCCCGAACTGTTGAGCAGGCCGTCACCACCCTCCGCCAGATGGCTGCGAATGGGATCACCGAGGTCTGCCTGACCCCGCACCTGCTGGCCAGCCGTGCTGATGGAGGAATTCCAGCCCGGCACGATGCAGCGTTCGAAACCCTTCGCGCCGCCGCTCCAAAAAAGCCGTTGCTTCATCGGGGTGCCGAAGTGATGCTCGATCGTCCACTCGGCTCGGAGGCCGCCGCGAATCCCGGCGTTCGCTTGGGCGGGAGCCACTACATTCTGGTCGAATTCCCACGCATGGTGGCCGGTGCCACGGTGAGCCACGCGCTGGCGGATGTGGTATCGCTGGGACTGTTACCGGTCCTGGCGCACCCGGAGCGATATACGTCCTGCTCGGTGCCTGCGGTCGAGCGTTGGCGGCGCGTGGGAGCCTTCATGCAAGTGGATGCCACGACGCTTCTCTCGCCGCGGGGACGGGGCGAGCGGGCCCGCCAGTTGATCGCGACCGGGCTCGCGGACATCCTCGCGGCCGATAACCATGGTGATACCCGAATGTTGGGTGCGGGCCGCCGCCTGATCGAAGAACACGGCGGGGAGGAGCAGGCCGAGTTGCTTACCCGCCTCAACCCGGCGGCCATTCTGAGCGACCAACCCATGCGCGTGGTCGAGCCTCTCGAGCTGCGGCCCTCGCTGCTCGACCGTCTGCGCCGGCTCCTCTCGGCCGATCAGTGAAGCGGTTCCCTCGTCCGAGCGTTCGCTCCGCGACTACATGATTCACCTCCTGTTCACCGGCGGCACGATCTCGATGCACCACGATCCGGCCGCCGGGGGGAATGTGCCCGCGCACGACGGCGAGCAGTTGGTCGCACGGGTACCGGGACTCGACCGTATTGCCCCCTTCCGGGTGGAGAACTGGGCGCGGGTCCCCGCCGCCCACCTGGGAGCCGAGCGTTTGTGGGACCTGCGGAACCGGATCCGGGCCATCCAGGCGGCGGAGAACGACCGCCCCCAGGGTATCGTCGTCACGCACGGAACCGACACGATCGAGGAAACATCGTACCTGCTCTCGCGCACCATCGATCCGGCCATCCCGGTCGTGATCACCGGCGCTATGCGCACCTCCAGTGACCGCGACTGGGATGGTCCCCGAAACCTGCGGGATGCTGCGGCGGCTGCAGCGAGCGAGGCGAGTATCGGCCGCGGTGCCATGGTCGTGTTTGCTTCCTCGGTGTTCGCCGGCCACGAGGCCGTCAAGACCGACACGATGCGACTCGATGCCTTTTCGGCCCCGCACGGAGCGCCGATTGGGGTGGTGCGCGGTGGGAAAGTGGCATACACCGAGGCGCCTCGCGTCCCCACCCGTCTGTCGGGGTTCACCCTGTCCGCCCGCGTCGCTCTGGTTCCCATGGTAGTCGGTGATCAGGGCGAGCTGCTCGACTTGTGCCGACCCCGCTACGACGGCGTGGTCGTAGTCGCGTTCGGGAGCGGTAACCTTCCGCCGGGGGCGATTCCGGCGATTCAGCGTTGGCTTGATGAAGGGAAGCCGGTCGTGCTGGCGAGTCGCTGCCCCAACGGTGTGGTGACGCCGCTCTACGCGTTCGAGGGAGGAGGCGCGGGCCTGGTCGCAATGGGGGTTGTGCCCGCGGGACCCCGGACGCCGTCACAGGCGCGCATGGAGCTGATGCTTTCGCTCTCGGCCGGCGTGCCCTACGGCGCATGAGCTCGCCGCGATGAGCCTCCCGAACAGCTTGCCGATCCCGGAAGCAGCGCTCGACATCGCGCGCACGCTCGAGGCGGCAGGTCATCAGGTCTGGTGTGTCGGCGGAGCGATTCGGGACACGTTACTGGCTGGCGCTCCTGGTGCCGTGCCGCTCTCGCCGGCGGACATCGACTTTACCACGTCCGCAAGGCCGGAGCAGGTACAGGCGCTGTTCGGGCGGAAGCGGACGGTGGACGTGGGCTCCGAGCACGGCACCATCGGGGTGCTGGATCGCGATCGCGTGTTGCACGAGGTGACGACGTTTCGCCGCGACGTGACCACCGACGGCCGGCGGGCGGTGGTCGAATACGGTGTGTCGGTGGAGGAGGACCTGGCTCGTCGCGACTTCACCATCAACGCCATCGCCTATCAGCCCTTCCGCCATGAGTGGAAGGACCCCTTCAACGGCGCGGCCGACCTCAGCACGGGTGTGGTTCGGGCTGTGGGCACTCCCGGCGAGCGCTTCCGGGAAGACTACCTCCGGATCCTTCGAGCGCTTCGTTTTGCAGCTCGCTTCGGATTCGTGATCGATCCGCCCACGTGGGAGGCGGCCCGGGCGGCGGCACCGGGGCTGACTCACCTCTCTGCGGAGCGGGTGCGCGATGAGCTGTTCAAGGCACTCCGCACGGCGCGCTCGGTCCCCCATCTCATCGAGCTGTGGCAGACGGTCGGCGCTGCCGCTATCTGGCTCCCCGAGCTTGGCCACACCGGGCCTTCGAACGGTGGGTACTCTGTTGCCGAGGCGAACCGGGAGCCGAGGGATCCGGTGCTGCTGGTAACGTTGCTTTGCGGCAATCCCGGAGCGGTCCTGCGGCGGCTCAAGGCTCGCAACGTCGAGATCGCCCGGGCCGAGGCGGCCAGCCGGGCAGCGGCCGAGCCGACAAGTGGAGAGGTGGTCAGTGTGCGCCGCTGGCTGGCAGGCACGGGCTCGTCGGCGGACGACCTCCTCGCACTGTGGCGGCTTCGTAAGGGGACCGACGCGCCGTGGTCGGGCACGGTAGCCGACATCCGCGAACGCGCCGATCCGCTGACCCGGAGCGATCTCGCGCTGGGCGGGAACGACCTGATCGCCCTCGGCGTGCCGCGTGGCCCCGCAATCGGCACCATGCTCGACCGTCTGCTCGATCGTGTGCTCGAGGACCCATCGGTCAACACGCCGGAGGGGCTCCGCACACTCGTCAAGGAGATCGCGTGAGCCTGATCGGCTTTGCGTTGGCGGCAGGGCTGGGCAACGTGGCTGGAGCGTTGGCTCTGGTCCGACATTCGGACCGAAGCCTCCACGCCATAGACGCCGGCATTGCGTTCGGGGCAGGGTTCATGCTGGCGGTCACGTTGATCGGGGTACTCCCGACCGCGTTGCACGACGGCTACCACGCTGCCTGGTTTGTTCTGGCCGGGTATCTCGCGGTGCACGTCGCGCAACACGTGGTGAATCCGCATTTCCACTATGGTGAGGAGACGCACCGGGTGAGTGCGGCCACGGGGATCACTGCGCTGGTCGGCCTGTCTCTGCACACGTTCTTCGACGGCGTCGCCATCGCCAGCGGGTTCCTGGCCTCGACGCGGCTCGGCCTGCTGCTGTTCCTGGCGGTCCTGGTGCACAAGCTTCCGGAAGGAGTGACCATCGCCAGCATGATGCTGGCCGGGGGTCAGAGCAAGGGGCGGGCGATCGCATCGGCTGCAGGCCTGGGCCTGGCAACCGTGCTGGGCGCCCTGCTCACGGAATCCGTTGCCCCGCTCGCCCGGCACGGGCTCGCGCTGTCAGCAGGCGTGACGCTGTATGTCGCCGCCTCCAATCTCGTGCCCGAGTTTCAGAACCGGCGCAGATGGCAGGCGGCGGTCTGGTTTCTCGCCGGCGTCGCGGCTTTCCTCGCCGCCGAGTTGGTCATCGGGGGATGGGGATCCTGAGAAGCCACCTGCCCGCTCCCCCACCTATCTTCACAGACATGGGACCCAAGCGTTCCGCCGTCGCGGAGGAGCCTTCGCTCTTTCCCAATGCCCGCCGGGCGGAGCCGCTCGCGAGCCGCATGCGACCCAAGACCCTGGACGAGTTCGTCGGACAAGCCCATTTGCTAGGCCAGGGCAAGCCACTCCGGGTCTTGATTGAGCAGGGGGCACCGGGGTCGCTGATCTTCTGGGGGCCGCCCGGTTCAGGCAAGACCACCCTGGCGCACCTGGTCGCCCGGGCCACCGGGCGGACCTTCGTCCCTTTCAGCGCGGTCAGCGAAGGCGTCCCGAGGATCCGTGAGATCGTGCTCGACGCCAAGGAGCAACTGGCAGCCGGCGGACCCGAATCGGTCCTGTTCGTGGACGAGATCCACCGCCTCAACAAGGCACAGCAGGACAGCCTCCTGCCACCTGCCGAAGACGGCACCATCAGTCTGATCGGTGCAACCACCGAGAATCCCAGCTTCGAGGTGATCGGCGCTCTGCTCTCGCGGACCCGGGTGTTCGTACTGGAGCCGCTCTCGCCGGCGGACCTTCTGGTCCTGATCGATAGGGCGCTGCGCGACCGCGAGCGAGGCCTGGGCGAGCTCGACCTCCAGGCGCACCCGGAAGCCCCCGCCTTCATCGCGGACGAGGCCGATGGCGATGCGCGTCGGGCGCTGAGCGTGCTCGAAGCCTCGGCTGCTCACGCGGGGGCCGGTGGCAGGATCACCGTGGATCTCGCCCGCGAGGCGATGCAAAAGCGATTCGCGCGCTACGACAAGGCTGGGGAGGAGCACTACAACCTCCTCTCGGCCTATCACAAGTCACTCCGCGGCAGTGATCCCCAGGGTGCGCTCTACTGGATGGCACGGATGATCGAGGGCGGCGAGGATCCCATGACCCTCTTCCGGCGCGCGATCGCGATGGCGGCGGAAGATGTGGGGCTGGCGGATCCAAATGCGTTGGTAATCGCGGTTGCGGCGCGCGACGCGTTTCACATGCTGGGTCCGCCGGAGGGCTATCTGCCGCTTGCGGAGATGACGATCTATCTGGCGACCGCCCCCAAGTCGAACAGTGCAAAGGAAGCTTTGGGTGAGGCGCTCGAAGCCGCCCGCAACTCCCCGGCGGCGCCCGTTCCGCTGCACATCCGGAACGCACCGACGCCGCTCATGAAGGCGCTGGGGTACGGGGCAGGGTACCGTTACGCGCACGATTCTCCAACCGCGTATCTACCGCAAGAGTATCTGCCGGAGCAGTTGCGTGGCGCCAGCTTCTACGTACCAGGCGGCATGGGATACGAAAAGAAGGTGGCCGAACGGCTGGCCTGGTGGGCTCAGCAAAAGGACGCGCAATCGCACGCGGCAGAGCCGCCGAAGCGCGCTGAGGAAGGTGAATGATCCGCTACCAACACTCTACTCTTTCCTGAGGTCAACTCCCCTATTCGCGAACCAATAGAGGTCCGGGATCCGATCGAGCGTGCGGTGTTGGTGGCAGCGCCCCGCAAAGGCTCCGCGGACGCCCGGGCAATGACGGAACATCTCGACGAGCTGGCTCAGCTGGTGGACACAGCCGGTGCCGACGTCGTCGCGAGAGTGTCACAGCAGGTGGTGTCGCCCAGCCCAGCCACGTTGATCGGCGAGGGCAAAGTGGAAGAGCTCAAGGAAACGGCGGGCGACGCGGGAGCCACTCTCATCGTAGTGGACGAGGAGCTGACGCCGGTACAGGGCGCCAACCTGGAGCGGGAGCTCAAGGTCAGGGTCATGGACCGCGCGGAGGTGATCCTGGACATCTTTGCCACCCGCGCTCGGAGCCACGAAGCAAAGCTGCAGGTGGAGCTGGCACAGCTCGAATACCTGCTGCCGCGGCTCACGCGCATGTGGACTCACCTGTCCCGAATCCGAGGAGGAATCGGGCTCCGGGGGCCGGGCGAAACGCAGCTCGAGACCGACCGACGGATCATCCGGCGGAGGATTCAGGGCCTCAAGGCGAAGCTCAAGGATGTCGAGCGTCACCGGGAGAACGTCCGGGCCGGTCGAGACCCGATGCTGAGTGTGGCGCTGGTCGGGTACACCAACGCGGGGAAGTCGAGCATCCTCCGGGGGCTTTCAGGAGAGCACGACATTCTGGTCGAGAACAGACTCTTTGCGACGCTCGATACGCTAACCCGCGAGGTCGAGCTGGGCGAGGGCGTACGGACCCGCGTGAGTGACACGGTCGGGTTCATCCGAAAACTGCCCCACCATCTGGTTGCGAGCTTCCGGGCGACCCTGGAAGAAGCGCGGGCGGCCGACGCACTGCTTCACGTCGTTGATGCGAGCCACCCCGAATGGGAGGAGCAGATGCGGGTGGTCGAGGGCGTGCTGGGCGAGCTCGACCTCTCGGACCGCCCCCTGGTGGTCGTGTTCAACAAAATGGATCTCCTGCCGGATCCCGCCCAGTTCGCCGTGCGGGTTCGGGAGCTGCACCCCGGCGCGGTCATGGCGACGACCATGCGAACCGACGGCTTGTCGACGCTCAAGGCGCGGCTCCGCGACCTCGAGCGGGCCGGACGAGTGACTGTCGTGGTTCGGGTCCCGGTATCCGACGGCGCTCAGCTCGCGGCGCTTTATCGGGACGGCGAAGTGGTCGGTGTCAGGGCCGATGGAGTCGAGCAGGAGGTGACCGTGCGACTCGAGCCGTGGCGGGCGGAGAAGCTGAAGGCGGGAGGTAGGGTGGTAGAGCGGGGGGTGGGCCGTAAGGAGACAGCGTGAACGGTGAACGGTAAACAGTAAACGGGGGCTCCTTGGATCGGGGCCTCCCGTTCACCGTTTACCGTTCACGCTTTTCGCTTTATTCCGTCCCCGACAACACCTGCTCCAGAAGCAGCCACCGGTTCATCCCGGCGAACTTCTGGTGCATCTTCGTGGTCGGCGGCGGCGACATTTCATCTTCCTCGTTCTGCAAATCCGCCAACGCATCGATGCCGCTCACAAGGAACTTCCGCAGGCCTCTTTCCATCGCCATCCCTGCTGTACGGAAGTTGAACAAGGTGGAGAACTGCAAGGTGTAACCCAGATCGGCGAGCTGCTGGTTCGTGATCAGCGTGCCTGCCTTCTTGGCCCGCCCGAAGTACAGCGAGGGTGACAGGTTGAAGCCGAGCATCTGATTCGGATAGTACTTCCGGACCCCCTCGGCAAACTCTTGAGGCTGAGTGATCTCGGTGTTGTTGAACTCCGGCCAGACGACATCCACGCCGAGCTCCGCAGCCTCCCAGGCATCCTCGATCGCCATTTTGACCCCACCGGCGGAGCTTCCTGGAAGAGCGCCGTCAATCGAGTCGGTGCGGGCGATGATGACTACGTCGACCCCCGTGGCCTGAGCGGCAGCCTTGATCCCCTTCAACTTGGCGAGCCAGGCGTTCCGAGGCACCAGGACCTTATCCCGCTTGGCTTTGCCTACGTTGACGATGTGACCGCACGTCCGGTTGGTCGGGTCCTGATTTTCAAGGTGCACGCCGGCAGCGCCTACCCTGATCAGCTCGGTTGCAAGAGTGAAGGTTTGAGTGGGGCCGCCGAAGCCCGCCTCCATGTCGACAAATGCTGGCGGCGCCTCCAGGAGTTCCCGGCCCTCGGTGTCGTACCAATGGGTGTTCCGAGCCCCTTCGATGCCCTTTCGAATCTCGAGGACGAGTTCAACCATCTGGTGTGAGTGGTAGATGCCGATGTCGGGGTACATGCTCTTGGTTGCGGCGAGCTGCCAGCCGCTTCCATAGAGGGACTTGAACCCCACCCGGGTCATAATCGCCGCGGAGAAGGCGTCGTAGGCGCCAGCGGTGTGCAGGCAGGAGCCCTTCGCCTTGGCTTCTTTGAGGAGCCGACGAAGCTTGTCTGCCGGGTGCTCCCGTTCGGGCGGGGCGAAAAGCTTGGAGATCGCATCGGCAGGAAACGTGGCACTGGGGGATACCGGAGCAGTCGTCGCCATGCCGGATTCTCCGCAAGGGGCTCAGAAAAAAAGATCCGCCAGCGAACCGGAGCTAAGGTGCGCGGGAGGTTGTGAATTATTTCACAACATAGCAATCGGCATGGAGCAGCGCCAGTGGCGTTCGCCAGCGCTGTCGTGATGCTGCCCGCATCGCGCCGTTGGCCCTTGGTGAAACCATTGCAGCCCATGTCGATCCGGCTCAGCACCCAGGCTGGTGCCGTGGCTGGAATGGTATCGCTCTTGCCCGCCGACAAGCGCTCTTGCTCTCGGTGGTGGAATCGGCCATAGGTGACTTGAGCCCGGCTCGTTGGGTCATTCTCTTGCCGGACAGGGAGTTACCCTTTTTACTCATGCCGCATGCTGTACCGAAACGAGACAGCGGGATGTGCGGACGTTGCATTCTCGTGCATTCCTGAGGTGACAGAGCTATCCGTTCGGCGGACGCAGCGGACCTCAATTTTTCAACTGCTGAGCGTGGTGCGCGTACTCTGATTTCATACCAGGAATGGGAACGAGAAACCGTCCGCCCGTCTATTTCTGACGGATGCGAGAAGGAACGCCCTTGCTGAAAGGAACGGCCTTGATCGCAAATCCCGTGTTCGTCGCCCGTCATGGCGAAACGGAGTCCAATCGAGCCGGCATCTATGCGGGGCGCCGGAACGATCCTCTGACCCGACAGGGCCGGTCGCAGGTCATCCGACTCGCCGATGAGATCAAGGCCTTGGGCATTCGGCAGATCTGGACCAGCTCGGTTTGGAGGGCGCTCGAGTCGGCCACTTTGCTTCGCGATCGTTTGCGTTTGCCGCTCAAGGTGGACCAGCGCCTCGATGAAATGCGGCTCGGGCCGTGGGAGGGTTGCAGCGAAGCGGAACTGGCCCGCGACTTTCCCGACGATTACCGCTTGTGGCTCACTCATCCGGACCAGGTCCGGGTCGACGGACGCGAGACCCTCACACAGGTTGCAGCCCGGACGATGGCCGCCGTCGCTGACGCCTGCGCGACCCATCTCCCGACCCTGCTGATGACCCACGTCGCGCCCATCAGGGTTGCGGTGTTGTCCACCGTTGCCTGCCCACTCGGCTCGTATAAGCGCGTCACTATTCCCAACGCCTCCTGCGTCCGCCTGGACTGCGCAACGGAGCAAGCCACCTGGGTACCCCAGGGCGCTTCGCTCCGGGCGGAGATCGAGCAAGCCGGATCCGTGGCTGCGTGAAGGCACTACTCCTCGCCGCCGGGGAAGGGCAAAGGCTTCGCCCGCTTACTGCGGACCGCCCCAAGCCAATGGTGCCGGTTGCCGGCACTCCCATGATCGCGTACGGGCTCTCCTGGCTCCGGGCCAATGGCGTGACCGAGGTGGCCATCAATACGCACTACAAACCCGAGTCCATCATCCGGTTCGTGGGCGACGGCTCGGCGTTCGGGCTCTCGGTGCGCTTTTCCCCGGAGCCGACGCTGCTCGGCTCATCTGGCGCGTTGGCGCCGCTGCGGGATTTCTTGTACGGGCCCGACCCGTTCGTGATCGCCTACGGCGACGTCTTGACCGATCTCCGGTTGGAGCCCGTCCTTGCCGCCCACTGCGAGGCGGGCGCCGACGCGACCCTCGTGCTGACCAAGGTAGACGACCCGCGCCGAGCGGGGATGGTCGAGCTGAATGACGGCGGGTGGGTACGACGGCTGATCGAGAAGCCGAGCGACTGGCCCCACGCAGATGCCTGGGCCAATGCCGGCATCTATGTGCTTGGGCCGAGGGTTTGGGACTTCGTCCCGGCGGAGGGCTTTCACGACTTTGCGTTCGATCTCTTTCCCGCCCTCCTCGACGCCGGCGGTCACGTGCTCGGCGTCCCGTCGGATGCCCTGGTGATCGACATCGGATCGCACGAACGGCTCGCCGCCGCCGGCTCGCTGGTGGAGAGCGGGCGGTTGGTCGCTCCCCGGGCGGCCTGACATGCTGATCGCAAGAGCGCCGTTGCGCATCTCGTTCGCCGGGGGCGGAACCGATCTCGAGGCCTATTACGCCCGGTATGGCGGCCTGGTCGTGAGCGCGACGATCAATCGCTATTTCTACGTGCTCGCCACCCGCACGATCGACGACGCGGTCCAGATCACCTCATCCGACTTCCGTGTGTTCGAGCGACAGGCCGCCGGTGTGGCGCTCTCGTTCGACGGTGAGCTCGGTTACCTCAAGTCCATCCTGCACGAGTTCGGCGTAACGCAGGGGCTCTCGGTCTTCACCGCCAGCGAGATTCCGCCCGGCACCGGTCTCGGCAGCTCGAGCACCGTCGCGGTCGCACTCATCAAGGCCCTCGCCACGCTCTGCCAGCGGCGCGCCACCAAGCAGGAAGTGGCCGAGCTGGCCTCCTATATCGAGATCGGCAAGCTAGGGCGGCCAATTGGCCTGCAGGACCAGTTCGCTGCCTCCTTCGGTGGCCTGAATGCGATCGAGTTCTCGGCAGCAGGCACGGTGGTTCGTCCGCTCGAGCTCCCGCTCCTGATCCGGGATCAGCTCGAGCGGAGCCTGCTCTTGTTCTACACCGGGGCATCCCGGAATGCCGCGACGATTCTGCGTGAGCAGCGGGCCTCATCGCAGGAGCAGGACGCGACCGTGATCGAGAGCCTTCACGGGATCAAGCGCGACGCCGAGGTCGCCCGCGAGGCACTCCGCGCCGGGGACATTCGGCAAATCGGTCAGATTCTGCACGAGTCGTGGCAGCGGAAGAAGCGGCTGGCCAGCGGAATCAGCAACGAGCGCATCGACCGCCTCTATCAGCTCGCGCTGGAGCATGGCGCGAGCGGCGGCAAGATCGCCGGGGCGGGGGGAGGCGGATTCCTGCTTCTCTTTTGCGAGCCCGAGCATCAGCCGACGGTCACGCAAGTGCTCCAAGCCGAGGGGCTCACGCGGATGACGTTCCACTTCGACGATGGCGGAGCACAGGTACTGGTGAACTCCATGCCGGAGATTCCTGGCCTGGAGTATCCGGAGGGACGATGGGTCGGGTCTGGCGTCGCATCCGTATAGGCATTCTCGCGTCTGATGCGGTCGCGGTGTTGGCCGGGTATGCCCTGGCCACCATCGCGCACCAGCAGCTCCTTGCCCGGCAACTCGGTGGTCGCGTTTGGCCGGTCTACACCATTCTCGCCACCTCGATCGCCCTGATCACGGTGGCGCTGGGGTGGGGCCAGGGGCTATACCGACGCTGGGCGCTGCTCGGCACGTACCCGGTCTATCCGCGGCTAATCGGGACCGCGACGCACGGCGTGGTCGGCGTGGTCATGCTGAGCTACTTCCTCGGGGGTCCGCCGTTCGTCTCCCGCTCCTGGCTCGTGATGGCGTGGTTAGGCAGCATGGCCGGGTTGGTGGGAAGCCGCCTGGTTTGGCGGCGCTTTATTCAGCGCCATCTTGGCCGGGGCGAGTGGCTGCGGCGAGTCCTCATCGCCGGGGCGAACCAACACGGGATTGCGGTTGCGCGCCAGCTCCGCGACCCGAGGCACGGCACCGAAGTAGTCGGGTTTCTGGACGACTACCAGCGTCCGGGCACCGAGGTGGCCGACGGCCTCGCCGTCGTCGACCATCCGCTCCGGGCCGCCCCGGTGGCGGACCGTCTCGACGTGGAGCAAATCATCATCATCGGTGGCGCGCTGAGCTGGGAGAGCCAGCGGCATCTGGCCGAGTTGGTGACCCGGCCCGATCAGAGAGTGGAGGCTTGGGTATCTCCCACGTTCTACGATCTGCTGACGACGTCCACCGAGATGACGCACGTAGGCCATGTCCCGCTGCTTTACCTCTACCCCACACGCCTCCGGGGCTGGGGCGCCGGCGCGAAGGGTCTCATCGATGCAGGGGTGGCCCTGCTGCTCGCCGTGGCGCTTGCACCCGCGTGGATCTATTGGTGGCTCAAGGCTCGCTGGCTCGGGGTCCCTATGGTGGACCGTGAGCGGGTGATGAGCGCGAGCGGCGCGTTCGAGCTCATGGCACTTCATAGCGGCCTGGTGCGGTCACCGGCCGTGGCTCGACTCCCGGCCCTGTTCAACGTGCTGCGCAGGGAGATGAGTCTGGTCGGCCCGCGCCCGATCGAGCCCCGCGAGCTTCGCTCGCACGACCGTTGGTGGAGCAGTCTCGCGACCATGCGGCCAGGTCTCACCGGCCTGTGGCGACTCTATACGGGGAATCTGACCGTCGAGGAGCGGGTTGCCCTGGACGTGTACTACGTCCGGAACTATTCGCTCGCCCTCGATGCGCAGATTCTCTATCTGACGGTGCGCGGCCTCGCCGGCCGTATGCTCGGCACCGTCGGGGTGTTGGCTCGCTGGCACCCTGAGCACCCTGCGGCCCCGGCCGAGGGGGAGGCCGTCATGCCCGTCTCACTGCGGCGTTTGTCACCCAGCCTTGGCATTCAGTCGCCGGTCGCCGGTCGCTACGCGGGATCCGACCGGTGAGTGGAGGAGTGCTGGTGCCCGGAAAGGTGGCGGCGGGTCCCGCCGTGGGCACGTGGCTGCGGGAGGCCGCGGAGGCGATTCGCGGGATCGACGCTGGCGCGGTCGAACGGGCCGCGGCGATTCTGGTCGAGACCCGGAACGGCGACGGGACCATCTTCGTGGCCGGCAACGGTGGGAGCGCGGCCACTGCGTCCCATCTGGCGCTGGACCTGCAAAAGGCCGCACGCGCACCTGGCGGTAGAGGCACGCGGGCCATCTCCCTGTCCGACAGCATGGGCCTGGTGACGGCGTGGGGCAACGACACCGACTTCGAACGTGTCTTCGCCGAGCAGCTGGAAGTACTCGGCCGACCCGGGGACTCGCTGGTCATTGTGTCCGTCAGCGGCAGCTCACCCAACCTGATGACCCTCGTCTCGGCAGCGCGGTCGTTGGGAATCCGGACGGTAGGGTTGCTGGGCCGTACCGGGGGGAAGGTCCGGGACCTGGTGGACGTCGCCGTTCTGGTGCCGTGCGACGACTACGGCTGGGTGGAGTCGGCGCACGTCGTCCTGCACCACGCTCTCACCTACGCGGTGCGCGAGGCGGCGCGCACCGAGCACGGATGACGGGAGCAGCCAACCGCCATCCCAGCGTCGGGCATCCCTGCAAGCGGCTGATGGATCTGGTAGGCGCGACGCTCGTGCTGATCGCGGCGTCGCCGGTGCTGCTGGTCGCATCGCTCCTCGTCGTCGTCACCTCTCCCGGCCCACTCCTGCACCGACGCCGAGTCATCGGTCTCGGGGGCCGCGAGTTCGACGCCTTCAAGCTCCGCACCATGGTGGCCGATGCCGACCGCATTCTGGCAGAGAATCCCGAGCTGCGCGCGGCCTTCGAGCGCAACTACAAGCTCCAAACGGATCCGCGAGTCACCCCAATCGGGCGGTTGCTGCGCAAGTGGTCTCTGGACGAGCTCCCCCAGCTCCTCAACGTGCTTCGGGGCGAGATGAGCCTGGTCGGGCCCCGCATGATTACGCCGGGCGAGCTGACCAAGTACGGCCCCAACGCGGAGCGACTGTTCTCGGTCCGCCCGGGCCTGTCGGGCTTGTGGCAGATATCCGGGCGGCAGGAAATTGGTTATCCGGAGCGGGTCCGGATGGATCTAGACTATATCGAGCATTGGCGCTTCGGCCGGGACGTCTCGATCGCGTTGCGGACGCCGGCAGCAGTGGTGCGAGGCCGAGGCGCTGTTTGACCCTAGTACAGATTACGGGAGCACGATGACGAGAGCACTTGTCACCGGCGGCGCCGGTTTTATCGGGTCGCACATTGCGGATCGGCTGCTGACCGAGGGCTACGAGGTCGGCACGCTGGACGACCTCTCGACCGGCCTTCGGATGAACGTGGCCGACGACGTCACGTTTTGGGAAACCGATCTGTGCGACGTGGCCGACGTGCGCGCTATTCTGCGGGACTTTCGGCCGGAGGTGATCTTTCATCTCGCGGCTCAAATGGACGTTCGCCGTTCGACCCGCGAGCCCGAGTTCGATGCGCGGGTCAATGTCCTCGGCGGGCTGGGTTTGATCCGGGAAGCGATCAGCACCGGGGTTCGTCGGATCGTGTATGCCTCTACGGGCGGCGCCGTATACGGCGACGTCGCGCCCGCGAAGCTCCCGGTCAAGGAAACGGAGCCGGCCTATCCGATCTCCGAATACGGCGCCAGCAAGCTCTCGCTCGAACATTATCTGAGTGTCTACGCGAGCCGGGGTGAGATCGAGTACGTAGCGCTGCGCTTTCCCAATGTGTACGGGCCGCGGCAGCGCCCCGACGGAGAGGCCGGCGTCATCGCGATCTTCTCGGGCCGGATGCTTCGGGGTGAGGAGGTGTTCATTTTTGGCGACGGCACGAAGACACGAGACTACGTGTACGTAGGCGACGTCGTAGAAGCCAACCTCCGCGCGGCCCGTGGTCCCGCCGGTGTGGTCGCGAATCTGGGGTGGGGCCGAGAAGTAGCCGACATCGAGATCTTCCGCTCAGTTGCCAAGGCGACCGGCTACGAGCGACCGCCGACCTTCGCGGCGGCGCGTCCGGGTGAAGTGGCGCGAATCTGTCTGGACGCGAGCCTGGCTCACGCCACGTGGGGGTGGGCGCCCGCGGTGAAGCTGGACGACGGTGTGCGCCGGGTGGTCGAGCACGTCGTCGCGGCGAGCTCGGTGAAGGGGCCGCGGTGACGCGCGTCCTGGTGACGGGCGGGGCGGGCTTCATCGGCTCGCACACCGTGGACGCGCTTCTCGGTCGGGGCATGGACGTTCGCGTGCTGGATCTGTTGCTGCCGCCGGTGCACGACGGCACGCTTCCGGGCTACGTGCCCCGCGAGGTCGATTTTATACGGGGCGACGTGCGCGATCCGGTGACCATGCGGCGGGCCCTCGACGGTGTCGACATCGTCTATCATTTCGCGGCCTACCAGGACTACCTCCCGGACTTCAGCACGTTCTTCAACACCAACGCGGCCGGTACGGCCCTGTTGTACGAGCTGATCGCGGCCGAGTTCCGTAAGGTTGCACTGGTCGTCGTGGCCTCGTCACAAGCAGTTTATGGCGAGGGCCGCTACCAGTGCCCGACGCATGGGGTGGTCTATCCTGGCCCGCGCCCGGAAGAGCGGCTGGCCTTGGGCCAATGGGAGCAGACCTGCCCTGCCTGCCGGGGACCGGTCAACGCCGAGTGGACCGACGAGGCGGTGATGCGGCCGCACAATCCGTACGGGCTCTCCAAGCGGGATCAGGACGACATCGCGACGCTGCTTGCCCCCCGCTATGGCATCCCCAGCGTGGCGTTTCGCTATTCGATCGTTCAGGGCACACGCCAGTCGTTCAGAAATGCTTACTCGGGCGCGCTCCGGAGCTTCACGGTGCAACTAGCCTCCGATGCGCCGCCGCTGGTGTACGAAGACGGCCGACAGCTGCGGGACTACGTGAGCATCAAGGACGTGGTCCGCGCCAATCTGCTCCCGCTGGATCGACCGGGGATGGCGTATCGAGCGTTCAACGTGGGCGGCCATCGTTCAGTGACCGTGCTCGAGCTTGCCGCCGAGGTGGCCAAGGTTGCCGACGTGGCTCGTCAACCGCTCGTGCCGGGACTCTACCGGGTCGGCGATACTCGCCACATCCGCTCGGATGTCTCCGCGCTAGAATCGTTGGGTTGGTCGGTACAGGAACCGTTGGCGGACACCGTGCGGGAGTACGTCACCTGGGCTGTTGCCGAGCCCGGCTTTCGCAACGAGGCCGCCGCGGCTCATGAGCGCATGCGCGCGCTCGGCGTGCTCCGGTCGGTTCGCGCGACGTGAGTTCCGTGGCCATTCCCTCGGCGGACCCGGTGCCGCAGCAGGTGAGAGCCGCCGATGCGTGGGACGGCCCTCCGGTCGTGCTGGTGCACGACTGGATCGGCGGCGTGCACGGGGCGGAGCAGGTGCTGCGCGAGCTGGCGACACTGTTCCCGACCGCTCCCATTCTCACGCTCTTCAGCGACACCAGGGTCCTGCCGGCGCTGGGTATCGATCCCGCCCGCGTAACCCAGAGCTATCTGGGCAGCGTGCCGAACGCAGTGCGGTTTCGGAAGGCGCTGCTGCCGTGGTTTGCGGATGCGGTCCAGACGCTCGACGTGGGCGACGCGCCGTTGATCGTCTCGAGCTCGCACGCGGTCGCGAAGAGCATCCCTCATCGCAGTTATCAGCGGCATCTCTCGTACGTGTACTCTCCGATGCGGTACGCTCACGATCTCATGCCCCAGTACCTGGCCGGCGTGCCCGCTCCGCTCCGGCCCTGGATTCGGGGTGTGCTGCGGAAGCTCGCGGTGTGGGACGTGGCCATGTCGCATCGAGTGGACCGCTATGTGGGCATCTCGCGGGTCGTCGCGCAGCGGATCTGGCGAACCTATCGCCGCCGCGCTGCGGTGCTGCACCCGCCGGTAGATGTGGACGCGATCCCGGCCGGCACTGGACCCCGAGGCGACTACTATGTCGCCGTTTCCCGGCTCGTCAGCTACAAGCGGATTGATTTGGCCGTCCAGGCCGCGGGGCTGGCCGGCCGGCGGCTAGTGGTCATCGGCCAGGGTCCGGAGCGCGGGCGGCTCGAGGCGTTGGCCCGCGGGCAACAGGTCGAGTTCATGGGCTGGGTGTCCGACCGCACCAAGCATGAGGTGATCGCCGGAGCGCGGGCGCTTCTGTTCCCCGGCGAGGAGGATTTCGGAATCGTGGGTGTGGAGGCGCTGGCGACGGGGATCCCGGTGGTTGCCCTGGGCCGCGGAGGAATGTTGGACGTTGTGGGCTCTCACAGTGGTGCGCTCCTGGGCGACGCGGTTCGGGCCGAGCCGGGTGGCGTGGTGGTGGGCGAGCAAACCGCTCCGGCGCTGGCCCGCGGCATGGCGCTGCTCGAGTCCAGCGCGCAGGCAGACCGCAGCGAGTATCGCAGGCGGGCGCTTTCCTTCTCAACCCCCAACTTCCGGCGCCGCTTCCTCGAGCTGGCGCGGCGGGTCGTGGCCCGCGGCTGACGGCGTGCGTCTCGCGCTGTTTGCCAACGACTACTGGCCAACGATCGGAGGGGTTCAGACGGCGGTGCGCGGCCTGGCCCAGGCGCTCCGAGCGCGGGGTCACCTGCCGCTCGTACTCACCTCTCAGCCGGGCGGCTCGCCTTCGGTGGAGGAGGTGGACGGCCTCCCCGTCCGTCGATTCTCCTGGGGTCTCAAGCCGCGCACTTCGTTCCTACTCCGTGCCTGGCGAGTGCGTCGTCAGGTTCGTGACGCGGTGCTGCAGTGGAAGCCGGACGCTCTCTACGTGCACTTCGTCACGGTGTCGGCGCTGTATGCCCGGGACTGCGCTCGCCTCGCCAAGGCCCCGCTGCTGCTGTCGTTCCGGGGGAACGACGTGATGGGGATCGCGCCGCGGAGCATTGCCACCCGCCGGATCTACTCGGGTTTGACCGCTGCGGCGGACGCAAATCTCTTCTGCTCGCCCTGGCTGGAGCAGGTGGGGCGTGCCACGCCCTGGTTCCGTGGCCGGCCTTCCTCAATCGGTGTCCTCGCGGATGCGGTCACTGTGGTACCGCGGAGAGTCCCTGAAGGAGTTGAGCGCGGATCATATGCGCTTGCCGCCGGGCGCATGGTGCGAAAGAAGGGGTTCGATCTCCTCATCCGCGCTTGGGCAACGCTCGGGTCTCGTATCGCCGCGCCGCTCTGGCTCGCCGGCGATGGCGAGGAACGGCGCAACCTGGAGCAGCTTGCGGGCGAACTCGGGCTGGGCCCGCGAGTCAAGTTTCTCGGCCCGATTCCCCACCCGGAGGTTCTGGGGCTGATGGAGCACGCGGCGCTCACTATCGTGCCGTCGCGCGATGAGCCTTATGGGATCGTGGTGGTCGAAGCTCAGGCGCTGGGGGTTCCTGTGGTCGCCACGCGGGTGGGCAATCTGCCGCACGCGATCGAACACGGCAGGACCGGGTACCTCGCGGAGCCGACTGTGGAGCGCTTGGCGCGGGCGATAGCGGACGCATGGGATGACCCGCGGCGTTGCGATGTTGGGCGAGCCGGGCGCGAGGCGCCCGGGGCGCGGCGGAGCTACGAGACTATGGCGGCGGAGCTGGAGCAGTGGATCGCGCATGCCCGCGCGGATCGGACGGGGCGTGGCGCGTGGACCTAGTCTACGGGTCGGCCCTCTGGTTCACAAAGTCGCGGGTCAACTGCCATCATCTCACCGACCGGCTCGCCAAGGAAAGGCCCGTCCTCTACGTCGAATCGGTGGGGGCGCGCGCCCCGCGGGCGCACGAGTGGCGGAGAATCGTCCCCCGGCTGGCCCGATCGTTTCGCCCGCTGCGCCAGGTGACGCCGCAACTATGGATTTACTCGCCGCTTCCGCTGCCGACGTACGGCCGGGGCGCGGAAGTCAACAGCCGCTGGGTCGGGCGCCAGGTGGCGACTGTGCTCGGGCTCAAGCGGTGGTCGGTGGATGCCTGCTGGGTGTTTCATCCGATGGGCCTCGGAACCGCGGTAGCCGCGGCGCCCGGAGGCCTGATCTATTACTGCGTGGACGACTACGCGGCGAATCCGGGAGTGGAC
Organism: Gemmatimonadales bacterium; assembly: GCA_035495075.1. Lineage (GTDB taxonomy): Bacteria > Gemmatimonadota > Gemmatimonadetes > Gemmatimonadales > GWC2-71-9 > DASQPE01. Next base: position 8,370 of record DATJGL010000108.1, on the reverse strand, counting down.
GCCGCTGCGATCGGCCGTATGGAGGGCGAACTCGCGAGGCGCGCCGGGCTGACCATCACGACCGGCGAGCCGCTCGCCGCGCGCCTGCGTGCGACTGCCCGGAGGGTGGAGGTTCTTCCCAACGTGGCCGATACTGAGCTCTTCGGCCGTGATTTCGCCGGGGTCCACCATCCGGTGCTCGATGCGCTCGATACGTTACCCCGGCCACGACTTGGCTATCTGGGCAATCTGGCTGGGTACAAGGTGGATCCCGTTTTGATCGAGGACATCGCACGGCTTCGGCCGGACTGGACGCTGGCCCTGGTGGGGCCGACCAACCGCGGCGACGTGCGGGCCGAAGTCGCAAACCGGTCATCGCCGACCAACGTGCACTGGCTGGGAGAGGTGCCCCACGGGCTCGCCCCGGCCGTGATCGACCGGTTCGATGTGGCCCTGCTGCCGTCGGCGCGACACAGGGTCATGGAGTCGAGCTTTCCGCTCAAGTTTTTCGAGTACCTGCTGCGAGGCAAGCCGGTCGTGGCGCGGCCGATGCCGGCGTTACGGCCCTACGCCGATTGGCTGGATCTGGCCGAAGATGCGTCAGGGTTCGTAGCCGCCGCGGAAAGACATCTCGGCGGTGGCGCGGGAGACTCGGAACGCCGGCGCGCCTTCGCGGCCGACTTCGGATGGGGCCAACGCATGAAAGTGCTACGACCACTTCGCGAAGAAGTTCTGGGCTCGAAGTCGTGACGTCGAATCAGCGGCGGCCCCGCGACTTTCGAGCGGTGGATCTTCATCGCCTGATGGAGCACAACCGGCTCGAGGATCTACGCGGCCGCCACCGGATTGTTCGAGAGCTGGTCCAGCCGTCTGCCGACGATTCCGCGCTCGAGATCGGCTGCGCCCAGGGGTATATGGTCAATCTGTACCTGCGTCAGCGGGTTCGGAGAGTGGTTGGCCTCGATATTGACCCCGAGGATCTGGCACGCGCGCGGGCCTATGCCGTCGCGCATCCAGACTCCGGGGCCGTTCCCGACTTCCTGATCGGCTCGGCCGAGTCGCTGCCGTTGCCGGACAACTGTTTTAGCCTGGTCTACTGCATGGATGTGCTGGAGCACGTTGACATACCGCCGCGAGCCGCGGCAGAGGCGCAGCGAGTTCTGGCTCCCGGCGGACGGCTGGTAATCACCGTGCCGGGTGACTGGCTCTTCAATTTTCTCGACCCGCACTACCCCGAGCACAGGCACTATCGAGCCGGGCAGATCATCGACCTGTTCCCGGGGCTCGAGGTAACCGGCGTTCATCGCACAGCTCTGTTGTGGTCCGTATTCTGGGGTACCTACGTCCGATTCGTGCTGTCGCGCGCGACGCGACTCATCCCGGGTCAGCAGTCGCGCGCGGCTGCCCTCCAGCGGGTGAACGCCGTCATGGGGCGGATTGCCGATCTCGACTGCCGGCGCAACTACGGCTTCGGCGCCGCGCTCGCGGTCGTGTTCCGAAAGCCGGCGGTCCGCTGATGTTGCTCGATGGACGCCGATTCCACGGCCGGCTGCCCTGCCTGTTCTGCCGTCATGCCAGGCGGCGCAAGACGATGGCGGAGTGGCGAGACATCTGCGGGAAGTGTCGCGGGCTCACCGAGGACGAGCTGAGCGAGCTCTACTGGGCCCAGGAAGTTGATGGCGATCGGGTCGTTGTGCCTCCGAACTTGCTGCGTCACTCGCGGCAAAACTCCGACGCGCGCTATGCGCTGGCCTGCAAGGCCCTGGGCACCTGGGGCGTCACCCCCGGAGCGAGGATTCTCGACATTGGGTGCGGCATATCAGCGCAGGCCGGCATGTTCAGGGAGTTTCGCTACGTTGGCGCCGATCTCAACCTTATCAGGCTCAAGCGCGCCCACGCGGTCAACCGATGGGCGGCCTACGCTGTCGAAGACGTCACCCGCATGGGGTGGAGAGACCATAGCTTCGCCGCCGTCGTCTGCCTCGAGGTCATCGAGCACGTGCCCGAGGCCCTTCGACTGGCAGTGCTGCGCGAGTTGCTCCGGGTGGTGCAGCCTGACGGCCTGCTGATATTGAGCACCCCGAACGGTCGGATAACCGTGTGGAAACGGCTGCTGGGCCTCAAGTGCGAGCGAAGCCACGAGCGTGAGCTGAGCACTGGGGAAGTACAGGGCCTGATCGAAGGGGCGGGCGCAACGCTGCATCGCGTCGAGACGATAGACAACCTGGTTCTGCCGGCGAGTCGTGTGGCTGCCGGTGTCATCCACCTCGCCGCGGGGTGGCCCGCCCTGCGACGGCGGCTGCAGAGCCTGGCGACCAAAGCCGGATACGAGACGTTGCTCTACGTGGCGTCGCCACGACCGGTCGGGGTCGGAGCAGTGGGTCCTCGCAAGGAATCCGCATGAAAGAACTCGTCAAGCGAATGCTGGCGGCTGCCGGCTATCAACTGACGCCTCGCGTGCCGCGAGACTTTTCCCCCGAAGATATCGCTCTCTTAGAGCGGGTACGTCCCTATACGCTCACCTCGCCGGAACGGATCTTCAGTTGTCTTCGGTCGGCGGAGTACCTGGTGGGCAACGGAATCTCGGGCGACTTCGTGGAATGCGGCGTCTGGAAGGGTGGGATAATGATGGCGCTCGCCCTCACTCTCATGAAGCTGGGCGACCGGGAACGACACCTCTACTTGTACGACACGTTTGAGGGGATGGCTCCGCCGACGGACGCCGATGTCGACTTTCGCGGGACGCCGGCCGCCGCGCAGCTCCACGAGTCCAACCGAGGTCCAGGCGGAAAAGTCTGGGCGTATGCGCCTCTCGACGAGGTGCGGAAGGCGGTCCTGGGGACCGGATTCGACCCCTCACGGGTCCACTTCGTGAAAGGCAAAGTCGAGGACACGCTGCCGAGCCAAGCGCCAGGACGGATCGGCCTCCTGCGCCTCGACACCGACTGGTACGAATCGACCCGTCACGAGCTGGAGCATCTCTATCCCCGCCTCGTGAGCGGCGGTGTCATCATCATCGATGACTATGGGCACTGGCAGGGAGCCCGGAAGGCGACGGACGAGTATCTCGCGGGCCATCGGGTCCCGTTGCTGCTCAACCGGGTGGATTACACGGCCCGCATCGGGGTCAAGCGCTAGGAGGGCTTCCGGCCCAGGGCGATCCAGTTGATGGTGTCGCCGTGGCGTCCCGTCAGTCGATCTGCTGCGGCAAACACCAGTTGTATGGGCGCGCAGACGACGACCGCGAGCGGCTTCAGCAGACGGTTACGACCGCCCAGACGATAGTAGAAGAACGAGCTCAGGCGCTGCCCTACCGTGCCCAGCGTCCCGGTCGTCGGTGCAACCTCGATCATCTCGAACCCGGCCTTACGGAAGAGGTACTGCAGGCCGTACTTGGTGTAGCGGTAGAAGTCGTAGGGTTCTTCGTGCAGTCCCCAGGTTTGCGGCGTCGTCAACAGCAACACCCCTCCTGGCCGCATCACTCGCTCCACCTCGCGGAGAAAATCGCTCGGCTCCGCCACATGCTCCAGCACCTCCGTGCAGACCACGGCGTCGAATGTGCCGGTGCGGAAGGGCAGGGCTTCGCCGAAGCAGGTGACGTCGGCCTGATTGCCGGGAGTGAACGTGCGCTTCGTTTCCGTGCCGACGTATTGCGTCGCGCCGGGGAAGAGACGCCGGTACGGCTTCGTGCCGCAGCCGATGTCGAGAACCCTGCCACGAATCCGGTCGCCGTGGCGCGCGAGGCCTCGCTCGAGCGTGGCTTGGACGATGTGGAACGGATTGAGCCACGTGCGCTTGATTCGGGCCATGAAGGCGGAGGGCAACGTCTCCTTCATCCGGCTCAGGACTGCGCGCGGCGGAACAAGTAATGCCGGTCCGGCAGCTCCTGCACCAAATCGAACCCCGCATGCTCGACGTCGCGCACCAACTCGTCTTCCGGGAGCACATGGATATGCTCGACGGCAAGCGTGTTGCCCTGCATGAGCAGAAGGTGGCCAGCGGGGCGGATCACGCGTGCCAGCTCGGCGAGCATCCGCTTATACACATCGTCAGGCAGGTGCTCGGTGACGTCGAGGCAGGTTGCGAAGTCAAAGAAGGCCGGGAATCGCTGCGCGTCGAGGCGGATGTCGGTGACGTCTCCCCGCCAAACCGTCAACCGATCCCCGATCGGATTCACTGCGCGTGTCGCTTCCACGAAGCGCTCGGAAAAGTCGAACGCCCACACGTCGAGGTGCGGGTAACGTTCCGCCAGCCAAAAGGCGGTCTTCCCGTACATGCAGGCTATTTCGAGATACCGGGTACGCGGCCCGAATGTCACGTAGCGATCGAGCGTATCGCACACGCGCATCAGGCGATCCCGATAGCCTTGCGCCTCCCAATACCCCAGTGTGCTCCCCGTGTGCTCGGCGAGCTTCTCATGGTAGCCCTCCTCGTAAAACTCCCGCGAGTAGGTGAACCGGTACCGGCGACGCTCGTAGGCGAGGAACAGCGCATTCCGCGCGCGCCGAAGCCAGCCAAGCACGGGAGAGGGCAGCCAAGAGGCAACGGCCCGACCGATGGCAGGTTTCATCACGTGTTTCTCCTGCTGCGGCAGCCGTTGTCGGGTCCGCCCTGCGACGTCATATCGCCCGGGTCGGACGTCATGCGGCCGAGCGGAGCGGGGCCAGAATGCGCTCCCATGCGCGCTGGATCAACCGATGAGACTCGGGATCGATGCGGCGGGCTAGTGGCACGAGCACCAAGGCCACGATCGCGACCGCGAGCGGCAGGCGCCACAGCGACGCACTCGGGAGCGCCACCTCGGACCACGGGCGAAGGACCAGCATGGGAAGCGTGATCGCCACGACGGCGATCGCTACCAGGCGGATAATCCAGCGAACGATGTCTGCACCCGCCCGGCGAAGCAGGTCGTTCCGCAGAAAGAACCAGCCGCCCAGTCCGGTGAGCGCTGCACCGCTCAGCGTTCCGATGGCAAGGCCCGCCGCGCCCAGCCGAGGTGCGAGCGCAAGGCCGATCGCGGCGTGGACCACCAGAAACGCCGTGGTCAGAAGCATGGCGAAGCCCGGGCGCTTGATCGCGTAGCAGGCGCGGACCAGGAGGAAGAACAGGCCGGTGAACGGAATGCCGACGGAGTAGGCCAGCAGACAGCGCGCCACCTGCTGCAAATCGTGCGGTGACAACCGGCCCCAGCCGTAGACTAGGCGCACCACGTCGGGTGCGAACGCACCCAACAGAAAAGCGACCGGGACCGCCGTGAGCAGGTTGACGTGCGCGGCCTGCCGGAGCAAGGCCAGGGCGCCGTCCCGATCTCCTTCCGCCAGCGCGGTTGACATCGTGGGAAACGTGACCAGGCCGATGCTCGTGGTCACGATGGCGACGCTGCCGGCGAACAGCTCCGAGTAGTTCAAATAGCTGATGCTGCCCGGCACGAGGTACGATCCGATCATCTTGTCCGCGAGTGGATTGCCCTGCGCCACCAGAGACGCAAGGGCCGCGGGAACGAAGCCGGGGAGCAGTCGGCGCCACAGGGCGAACGACAGGTGCGGGTGCAAGAGCCGCACGCCGTGGCGCCTCAGTGGGATGATCTGAGCTGCGCATTGTGCTACGGTACCGGCCAGGAGCGCTACAACTGCCGCCTTGATGCCGAGCGCGGGGGCCAGCAGGATGATGACGGCGATCTGCACACCGTTGAGGACGAGGGACAGTGATGCAGTCGTGCCGAACTCGCCGAACGTATTCAACGCCCCCAGCACGACGGCCAGGAAGCCATTGAGGACGACGAGCGCTGCGCACCAGCGGAGGATGGCCACGGCCGCGGCGACGCCCTCGCTCGAGAAGCCTCCCGCCGTGACCCGGATGATGGGCTCGGCGAAGACCGCAATGACCAGCGAGACCAGGGCGAGCCCGAGGGTAGTCAGCAGCGTGAGGTCGGCGACCATCTGATTGGCCGCGTCGCGCCCGCGCTGGGCGGTTTCGTCGGCGAGCATGGGGACAAAAGCCGCCTGCAGGCTGCCCCCAGCCACCACATTCTGAATCAGCAACGGGATGAGCACGGCGACGAAATACGCGTCCGTGAGGAACCCGGCCCCGAAGTAGTGGGCAAACGTCGCTTCCCGCCCGATGCCGAGCAGGCGGCCCACCAAGGCCCCGGTAACCACGATGGCGACGCTTCGCCAGGGGAAGCGCCTCACGCCTCGTGGCCTCCGCGGGACGACGCGAGCCCTGCCAGCAGAGTTAGCAACGGCAGGATGTGGTCATCGGGGAGCGCGTAGACGGCGAGACTACAGACGAGGGCGGTGGCCATGGCCGGCCAGGCCCACACCGCCGCTTGTGGCCGGCGGCGGAGCAGGGGCCAGACGAGGAACAGGTAGAGCGCAACCATCCCGGGGATGCCGATCTCGGCGGCAAGCCCGATGGGGGAGCTTTCCGGTGCGAGCTCCAGGGCCGTTTGCCGCCCGGCGGCGCCGCTGGCAACGGACGGCGCGAGGAGGCCGGCGCGGCCGAGACCCACGCCGATGATTCCGTGGTGCTCGAGGTTCTGGGCATACGTGTACCACGTAAGCACCCGGGTGAACAGCGAGCCTCGTGCGATGTCGAGGAGCCGCTGTTGGATGGCGTCCCAGAACAGGAACCCGAGCACAAAAAGGATCACCGGCGGAATCACTATCGCGCGTACTCGGGTCTTGCGGTCGCGAATGCGGGTCAGCATGAACACCCCCGCGCCTGCCAGAATGCCGAGCCAGGCAGTCAGCTTGAACGACCCGAAGGCGACCGCCAGGGCGAGCAGCCCCCCGAAGCGCCAGGGCGCGGGCCGGCCATTCGGAAACCATTTCGCCGGGGCCGTGACCAGTAACATCCCGCCGGTGGCGAGGCAGACCGCGAACACGATCGCGTTGAGGAAGAGCCCGGACGGGTACGCGAATCCTTCGGCGATCCAGTTGAAATCCTGGGCCAGCAACTTCCCTTCGAGCGATCCCCGGATGATGAACGCCGGCATCACCGGTGAGGCGAGCAAGTCCAAGGCGAAATCGATACCCAGCAGGAACTGCAGCAACCCAATAGCGGCTTGAAACACGAGCCCCAGCATGAGCATTGTCAGGCTGGGAGCGATGGTGCGCCGGCTGGTGTATACGGCGCGTGCAGCGGGCAGGTAGAGCAGGAACAGGCAGCCGCGAGCCAGGTAGTACACGGCTAGGGCCGGCTGGTCGGAGACGGCCGCAGAGGCCATTCCCGCAACCACCACGATGCCGGCAAGCCACCACTCGAAAGCTCCCGGAAGGCTGAGGGGCCGCTCCTCGATCACGAAGATTCGGATGAATAGAATGGGAGCGATTACGAGCTGCGCGACGAAGCCCGCGACCTGGAAATCGAGGTAGATCGGTACTATCGCCAGGCCCCATGCCAGGGCCAGCGCGCGCGGCAGATCGAGGCGGGCGGCCAGCAAGGCGAGGATCCCGGTCAGGCCCAGGCTGATCGACGTCGCGGGGGGCGCGAAGGTCGCCGCGGCTGCGACACCGACCGCGACGACCAGCTCTGCGACGCGGTAGTCCGCGATCAGCGCTCGCGTCGCGCCCATCGATCGATCAGCTGGTAGACCGCGGCAACGCTGTCCCGCGCCGTCTCCCTGATGTCGTAGTAGCGCTCGGCGATCTGCCGCGCTGTCCTGGAAAGGCCATCGGCGTGCGCACCCTGCAATAGCGCAGCCGTTCGGTCGGCCCAGGTAGCCGCCCGACTCGAGGGCACCACCCAATCTTTCCGCTCCCGGAAAACGTCGAGATCGCGGAACGAGGGTCCCGGCCAACCGAGTACCGGGGAGCCCGACGCCAGCGCCTCCATAATCGTGATCGGCAAGCCCTCGGCCCAGTACGACGGGAACAGAAGACAGCTCGACACTCGATGGATGACGCGCACCCGGTCCTGGTCCGCGTTGGGGAACAAGTGCACTCGCATCCCGTGACGCCGGTTCAACCCATTCACCCGGGCTACCGTGCGCCGGCGCGGCTGCGCCACGGCGAGCGCCATCTGACAGGAAAACCCGCGGGCGCTGAGCCTGTCCATCACGCTGAGAGCGAGGGCGGCGCGCTTACTGGTCGTGTCGCGGCCCACCCAGGTGAGCGTCGGCAGCGAGGGGTCGAGTCCCAGGGCTCGACAGTCTGCCGCTACATCGCTGCTGGGGAAGAAACGCTGTAGGTCAACGCCAAGCCGGACGACTCGAACCTCGGTCTCCGTGCCGGCCCCCTCCGTGCGAGCGCTCTGCGCGATCGTGTCCGAGAGTGCGATCATGAGATCCACGGAGCGGGCCAGTCTGCGTGGGTGACGGAGGTAGTCGCGCAACGACAGCAGCGCGATGCCCACGCCTCGCGGGTGACGGGGAGGAATGCTGCTGCGAAT
>DATJGL010000107.1:0-6304 GCA_035495075.1 Gemmatimonadales bacterium | reverse complement strand
CGCTGGTCTTGGCTCTCGCAAATCTTCTGGTTACGGAGCACGGCGCCGACTCCGCAGGATTGGGCTACGCACTGGGCCGGTTCACTCCGGACATGGCCGCCAAGGAAACCGGCATCGATGCGGCCACGATTCGGCGCATCGGCAAGGAGTTGTCCGAGGCCAAGCCGAGCTTGGCCGTGGCCGGCGGCATCGGGAGTCAGCATAGAGGCGCAACTGAGCTCTGCGCCGCGGTCAACATCCTGAACTATGTCGCGGGGAACATAGGGCAGACGGTGTTGTTTGGCGGCGACCTCGACGCCGGTGACGGCGCGGCCGGGCTCGAGGCTGTCGCGTCGGCGCTCGACGGCGGCCAGGTGGGCGTCTTGCTGGTTCACGAGGCGAATCCGCTATATGCCCTGCCAAAGTCCGCCGGCTTCGAGGCGCGTTTCAAGAAAGCCGGCTTCAAGGTCTCGACATCCCCGTATCTCGACGAGACCGCAGCTCAGTGCGACCTGATCCTGCCCAATCATCACGCGCTCGAGCGGTGGGATGACGTCCGCCCGCGGGCCGGCGTGGTGGGTCTCATGCAGCCGGTGATGGAGCCGGTCTTCCACACCATGGCGACCGGCGATGTCCTGCTCAAGGTGGCGCAGAAAATGGGCGGTGGGTTGGCCCGATTCAACGCGCCGACCTTCGAGGTACACCTCAAGACCCGATGGGCGGAACTGGCCAAGCAGGCGGGCCAGGCCGATGCCGAGGCATTCTGGCGGGCTGCGGTCCAGCGAGGCGGACTATACAGCGACCGGCCGGCCCCCGCGGAGGTGAAGGTCGCCGCCGGCGTGAGCGCGAGCTACACCGCTCCCGCCTTCGACGGCAGTGGGGAGTTCTACTTCGCGCCGCACGTCTCTTCCTTCTTGTACGACGGTCGGGGCACCAACAAGCCATGGTTGCTCGAGAACCCGGACCCTGTCACCAAGATCACCTGGCACTCCTGGGTCGAGGTGCATCCCGACACGGCCGCCCGACTGGACGTGCGGAACGGCGAGATCCTGCGACTCGTCTCGCCCCAGGGCGCCATCGAGGCTCCGGTCTGCATCTATCCCGGTATTCACCGCGAGGTGTTGTCGGTTCCGCTCGGTTTCGGTCATACGGAATACGGCGCCTATGCGAAAGATCGTGGCGTCAACGCGCTCGACCTGCTCAGCACCAAGAGCGGGCAGCCCTTCGTCGCCTACCTCTCGACCAAGGTCACCGTCGAGAAGACCCGTAAGTACCAGAAGCTCGCCTCGACTGAGGGCAATCCACGTCAATTGGGACGGCACATTGCCGAGGCAATGCCGGTCGCTCTGGCAGCCAAGGGCCTCACCCCTGCGGAGGCGGACAAGGCCGAGGGTCATCCCGAGGAAGAGGTCAACACCGAGCGGGAGCTGGAGGCGCTCAAGGGCTGGAGGGGCACGATCCAGCAGCGAAACCAGAGGGGCGATTATGCCGGTGACCATCCGCAGTGGGGCATGGTCATCGACCTCGCCAAATGCACCGGCTGCTCTGCCTGCGTGACCGCCTGTTATGCAGAGAACAACATCCCGACCGTTGGAGAAGACGAAATTCACCGCGGGCGGGAGATGACCTGGATGCGAATCGAGCGGTATTGGGAGGGTGACGCCCCCAACGACGGCGCGCCCGAACCCAGATTCGTGCCGATGCTCTGCCAGCACTGCGCCAACGCGCCCTGCGAGCCGGTGTGCCCGGTCTATGCCGCCTACCACACTGCCGACGGTCTCAACGCGCAGATTTACAACCGGTGCGTGGGCACGCGCTATTGCGCGAACAACTGCCCGTACAAAGTGCGCTACTTCAACTGGTACAAGTACAACGACCGAGCCTGGCCGGACCCGCTCAATCTGCAGCTGAACCCCGACGTGACCGTGCGCGCGCGCGGAGTCATGGAGAAGTGCACCTTCTGCATCCAGCGGATCCGAGGCGCCCAGAATCAGGCTCGCCTGGAAGGACGGAGTGTCAAGGACGGTGAGTTTACCACCGCATGCGCCCAGGCCTGCCCCTCGGACGCGATCGTGTTCGGTAACGTCAACGACCCAGAGAGCCGAGTGCGTCAGCTCAAGGAAGACCGGCGCGGCTATCACGTGCTGGAGGACGTCAACACCCGCCCGGCAGTGACCTACCTCGCCAAGGTCCTGAACCGGTCGGAGGCGTAACCATGGCCGTTCTGGCGCAGGAACCTGTTATCACCCAGACCCACGCGGATGTCACCCGCGACGTCGTCGCGACGCTCGAAACGCCGAGCACAGGGTACGTCCTGATCACACTGGGCGCAGTGGGGATGTTCCTGGTTGGGGCCCTGACCTTTCTCATTCTCGTCAAGGACGGCCTGGGGCACGCCGGGTATCAGCCGCCTATCTTCTGGAGCGTTTACATCACGACGTTCGTGTTTTGGATCGGCATCGGGCACGCAGGGACGCTGATCTCGGCGATTCTCTATCTGTTCCGGTCGCCATGGCGAACGGCGGTCTACCGATCCACTGAGGCGATGACCGTCTTTGCCGTCATGACGGCAGCGTTGTTCCCGATCATTCACATCGGTCGGCAGTGGATCTTCTACTGGCTGCTGCCGTACCCGAATCAGCGATTCCTCTGGCCCAACTTCAAATCGCCGCTGTTGTGGGACGTGTTCGCGATCACGACCTACTTCACGGTCTCCACCACGTTCCTGGTCTACGGCCTGGTTCCTGACATCGCGGCCGTGCGGGACAAGGTATCCGGCTGGCGCAAACTGGTGTACAAGCTGGCATCGGTCGGGTGGGTGGGGACGGACAATCAGTGGCGCCACTACTCTCGCGCGTATCTGTATCTCGCGGCACTGGCGACGCCGCTCGTTCTGTCCGTTCACTCCGTCGTGTCCTGGGACTTCGCGTCCGGCATCGTTCCCGGCTGGCATGGAACCATCTTCGCGCCGTACTTCGTCGCGGGGGCAATCTACTCCGGCATCGGCATGGTGCTCACGCTGATCATCCCGCTCAGGCGGGTGCTCAAGCTGGAGCACATGATCACGGAGTACCATTTCGACAACCTCGGCAAGCTGGTCCTGCTCACCGGCTCCATCCTGTTCTATGCGTACGGGATGGAGTACTTCATTGCCTGGTACAGCGGGAACCCCTACGAGCAGACGACCTTCTGGCGCCGTGCCTTCGGCCCGTACTGGTGGGCCGGCTGGTCGATGATCATCTGCAATGCGTTCGTGTCGCAACTGCTCTGGTTCCGCAAGATCCGGAGGAACGTCACGGCCCTCTTCGTCATCTCGATCTTCATCAACATCGGGATGTGGTTCGAGCGATTTGTGATCATCGTATCGTCGCTCTCGAACGATTTCATACCATGGGCCTGGGACCAGCTCAATCCAACGTGGGCCGACTGGGGGATCCTGGCCGGCTCGTTCGGATGGTTCGGCATGTGGTTCCTCTTGTTCGCGCGCACCTTCCCGATCGTGGCGATTCAGGAGATCAAGGAGATGATCCCGATGCCACGTCGCCGTGCCGGGGGACACCACTGATGGCCCGGCGCCCCAAAGTGCTTCCCGGCGTGCTCGGCTCGTTCGAGCAGATCGACGCGGCCACCGACGCGATCAAAGCGTTGCGCGCGGGGGGCCACAAGGACCTGGTGGTGTATTGCTCGCATCCGAACCACGAGCTCGAGGCTGCGCTCGAAACGCCGGTAAGTCCGGTGCGCCTCTTTACGCTGATCGGCGGGCTCACTGGGTGTACGGCGGGATTCACCATGACGATCTGGATGAACCTCGACTGGCCGCTGCTGGTGGGCGGCAAGGCCTTCGCCTCGGTCCCGGCCTTCGTCCCGATCGGATTCGAGCTGACCGTGCTGATCGGGGCGCTCTCGACCGTCCTGGGCGTGGTCCTGCTCATCCTCCTTCTGGGCAAGCAGGGCGTCATGTACGACCCGCGGTTCAGCGACGACCGGATCGGGGTCTTCGTGCCCGCCCCGCAAGAAAAAGCTTCGTCCCTGGAGCAACTGATGCGGGATGCCGGAGCGGTGGAGGTTCGCTATGCGGCGCCGTAGCCCGCTCGTGCTGCTCGCCGGATTGGCGCTCGGCGCCGGCGGATGCGACTGGTACTACAATGATGTGCCGTCGCCCGACGATCTGTGGCACATCACGCCCTGGTTCGACCACATGATCGTCCAGAAGTCGGTGCCTCCGTACTCCCGGGCCGATATCCCGCGTTATACACCGGAAGGCACGGTACCGATCTCCGGGGGCGAGCCGGACTGGGGCGCTGAGTTCGCCTCGGGCAAGACGGCCACCGCCGATGCCCTCAAAAACCCGACGACGGGTGGTGAGTCCGCGCTGGCGGCTCGACACGGAGCGGCCACGGCCGAGATCCCAGGCTCGGTCGACGCAAAGGGCGACACCCTCTTCCAGAACTTCTGCTCCCCCTGCCACGGGCCCGCGGGGGCCGGCGACGGCCCAGTCGGGCGTCGCATGGGAGCTCCACCGCTATTATCGCCGCGGGCACGCGGATTCTCGGATGGCTACATCTACAGCATCATCCGTTACGGCCGCGGCCTCATGCCGCGGTATGGCGACAAAGTGTTCGACCCGCTGGACCGTTGGGCCATCGTGAACCACGTTCGCAAGCTGCAGGCGGCAGCTCCTCAACCACCGCCGGCGCCTGGAGGTCCCAAGTGATCGAGACCAAGGGACTCCGGCAACGCCTCGCCGCACGGTCCGTGGCAGGCCGCTATGACCTGTTTCTCGGCGTGGGAGGCGGGCTCGCCCTGCTTGGCCTGATCCTTTTCGTCGCCGCAATCCAGGGTCCCGATGCGCCCCGCGCCTGGCATCTCTTCCAGGTAAACTGGGTCTACTTCACCGGCCTCGCCGGCGGCAGTGTGGCGCTCGCGGCCTCGCATAAGGTCGCCAACGCCCGATGGTCCGGTCTGATGCTCCGGTTTGCCGAGGCCTCCACCGCATTCCTTCCGATCTCGCTGCTCGGCCTCCTGCTGATTTTCACGATCGGCTATCCGCACATCTACGGGCCGATGGCAGCCCAGTTGCACACCCTTCAGCATGGCAAGGCGATCTGGCTTTCGAAGAGTGTCATGTTTTCCCGGTTGTTCCTTGGTCTCCTGCTCCTCTACTGGATCGGGTGGCGCATGGTCCGGCTCGACATGATTCCCGACATGTTCGCAGCCAAGGATGGTGTTCAGGGCAGTCGGCGCGCGCGATTCGAGCGCATGACGATGGGCTACGACGGATCGGAAGGGTCATTCGAGGCGAACGAGCGAAAGATCCACACCCTTGCAGGAGCGTTCGTGCCGCTCTACGCCATCGTCTTCACCTTGGTGGCGTTCGACGGGATGATGGCACTTCAGCCCCATTGGTTCTCGAATCTGTTCGGCGGCTGGTATTTCATGGGCTCGTATCTCGGCGCCCACATGTTGCTCGCCCTGCTCATGATCTACGGTGGGCAGGAGCTGGGCATCGCCGATCTCATCTCGCCCAAGCAGCGGCACGACCTTGGCAAGCTGTGCTTCGGCTTTACTGTCTTCTGGACCTACCTCATGTGGGCGCAGTTCCAGGTGATCTGGTACGGCAATCTCCCCGAGGAGACCGGCTTCGTGTTCAGTCGCCTCTGGGGCCACTGGTGGCCGATCGGTAAGCTCGTCTTTGTGGGCATGTTCGTGATTCCGTTCATCGGCCTTCTCGGTGTGGGGCCCAAGAAGGCGCGGGTGACCCTTGGCTTCTTCGCGACCGTCAGCCTCATCGCCCTCTGGCTCGAGCGCTACCTGATGGTCGTACCGTCGATCACCACCTTCGAGGGGCCGGTCTTCCGGTGGGCCGAGGCAGCACCGACTCTGCTCTTCGCAGGGTTGTATCTGCTGAGTTACGCTGTGTTCGCGCGAACCTTCCCGATGGTGTCTCCTCGCTTGGCCGAGATTACGCTACGGCGGGAGCTGGGGCATCACGAGGTGGAGATTTTCGATCACGAGGACGCCGACCGGGATTTCGTGCACGAGGAGGATCTGGAGCGGAGGCATGGGAAGAGGTAGATCCGCTGTCCGCTATCCGCTATCCGCTTTGCGCTCTCCCCGATGTGCGACGGCCCTCCCTGAAGCTCAAGGGAGGGCCGTGTCATCTCTAGCGGATAGCGGATAGCTGTCTATCGCACCCGCGACATCAGATTCAGCCGCCGCATCATGGCTCGCAGCGAGTCGCTCGGCAGGCTGCCGGTCACCGCAAACATCCGATCCCCGTGGCGGAACGTCAGGGCGCTGCCAACCGGCGCGCCGGCGGGAAGGG
>DATJGL010000106.1:0-8132 GCA_035495075.1 Gemmatimonadales bacterium | reverse complement strand
CCCCTTGCCATCGCCGTTCAGCCGCTTGCTGTACTCGTCTCGCTCGGCCTCACTGTAGGCGTAGAACTCTTCCCTCCCTTTGGCGACCCGGTACAGGGGCGGCTGGGCTATGTAGACATACCCCGCCTCGATCAGGCTCTGCATCTGGCGGAAGAAGAAGGTGAGCAGGAGCGTCCGGATGTGCGCCCCGTCCACGTCCGCGTCGGTCATCAGGATGATCTTGTGATAGCGTGCTTCGTCGAGCTTGAAGTCGTCGCGCACACCGGTCCCGATGGCCGTGATCATCGCCCGGATCTCTTCGTTGCTCAGAATCTTGTCGATCCGGGCTTTTTCGACGTTCAGAATCTTGCCCCGGAGCGGCAGGATTGCCTGGAACTGGCGGTTTCTGCCCTGCTTGGCGCTGCCGCCGGCCGAGTCACCCTCGACCAGGTATAACTCGGTCATGGCCGGGTCGCTGATCGAGCAGTCCGCCAGCTTGCCCGGTAAGACCGCGTTCTCCAATCCCGACTTCTTGCGGACCAGATCGCGAGCCTTGCGGGCTGCCTCGCGGGCCCGGGCCGCGCTGACCGCCTTCTCGATGATGGCCCGCGCGACTGGCGGGTGCTCGTCCAGCCAGCTCCCCAGATGCTCGTTCACGACCTGTTTGACAATGCCCTCCACCTCGGAATTACCCAGCTTGGTTTTGGTTTGACCCTCGAACTGCGGCTCCTTCACTTTGACGTGGAGCACGCAGGTGAGGCCCTCACGGATATCCTCCCCGGAGAGCGTAAAGTCTTCTTTCTTGAGGAAGTCGCGCTTTCGCGCGATATCGTTGATCGTGCGGGTCAGGGCCGACTTGAATCCGGTGAGATGGGTGCCGCCTTCGTGGGTATTGATGTTGTTCACGAAGGTGAAGGTGTTCTCGTTGTACCCGTCCTCGTACTGCAAGGCCACGTCGATGTCCACGTCGTCCTTCACCGCATTGAACGAGATCGGCTTAGGATGGATGGGCTTCCGGTTGCGGTTAAGCCATTCCACGAACTGGATCAGTCCGCCCTTGGCGTAGAAGGTCTCGCTCTTACCGTCCTCGCGCTCGTCCTTGAGCGTGATGGTGACGCCCTTGTTCAGAAAGGCGAGCTGGCGAAGCCGGTCTGCGAGCGTCGTGTAATGGAACTCGAGCACCTCGAAGATCTCGGGATCGGGTTTGAACCGGATGATCGTACCGGTACCGCGAGCCTTGCCGAGCGTGTTGAGCTTCTTCACCGTCTTGCCGCGGACGAACGCCATGTGATACCGGTTGCCGTCCCGGTCCACCAGCACCTCGAGTCGCTCCGACAGCGCATTGACCACCGACACGCCGACACCGTGCAGGCCGCCCGACACCTTGTAGGTGTTCTTGTCGAACTTGCCGCCGGCGTGAAGTAGCGTCAGGGCCACCTCGACGGCAGGCATCTTTTCGGTCGGATGGATATCGACCGGGATGCCACGACCGTTGTCGGCGACCGTGACCGAGTTGTCGGGGTGAATGGTGACGTTGATCGTGTCGCAGAAGCCGGCCAGCGCCTCATCGATCGAATTGTCCACCACCTCGTAGACCAGATGGTGGAGGCCGGTCTCGCCGGTGGACCCGATGTACATGCCTGGGCGCCGGCGAACCGCTTCAAGGCCCTTGAGGACGCTGATGGAAGCGGCGTCGTAGGCTTTTGCCGAATCGTCGGCGGTGATCTCTCGCTTTGCCATGTCCCTCGCTGCTCGTTAGGGCTGAGGCCGGTCCAGCGGGCCGGGAACCCACCGGATCTCTTTCACCCGTCCGCTCCGGCCCTGATTGATCCGCGCCAGGATGCGGGGCGTCATGAGCCCCAGTTCGGTAGCCCACGGCGCGCTTGCCACGTGCACCCGCATCACTCCGTCCGGCGTGACGTACTGGGGCGCCGTCACCGCCGCGATCTGAGGTCCCACCAGGTCGGCCCACTCCTCGACGATCGCGGCCTGCTGCAGCCGCTTCTTGAGGCCGGCAGTCCGGAGGTAGAGGTCGAGGGCTTCGCTCAGGGGCGTAGGATTCGTCATCTCTTAGCTACCAGCTATCAGCCATCGGCTATCAGTCTGCCGCCCTGCATCTCCCAGCGTGGCAGATCGAGTTTCGGAGGTAACTCGTCCCGCCGCGGGGCTGTGACGAAGACCTGCATGCCCGGTCCCTGGGCGAGTCGCTCCGCGAATCGGCGCTGGCGCTCGCGGTCGAGCTCGGCAAATACGTCGTCCAGCAACAGTGCCGGCTGGGTGCCGCAGGTCTCGGCCAGAGTCGTAAGCTCGAGCAGCTTGAGCGCGACCGCCGCTGTCCGCTGCTGGCCTGTAGACCCCACGCTGCGCAACGGACGCCCACCGATCTCGAGCACCAGGTCATCCCGGTGCGGTCCTACGGTCGAGGCCCGCCGCGCTTGATCCCTCGCCGCCGCGGCGTCCAGCGGCCCGGCCCAACCGCCCGGCTCTGCCAGCTCGGCCCGCCCGTGATATCGGAGGCAAACCCGCTCCGCTTCGCCCAGCGCGTCGAGCTCTGCCGCAAACCGCGCCGCGGCGCTTTCCACCCATCGGAGCCGACTTGCCACGACGTAGGCGCCGCTCTCGGCAAGCACCCGGTCGAATGCCCGGGCGAGCTCAGGTCGATCGGTCCGAAGGGCGCCGTTGCGCTGCGCCAACGCAGCGCGGTATCGGGCGAGCGCCCCGTAGTAGCGCCGGTCGGCCAGGGCAAGCAGCCGGTCGAGGAATCGGCGCCGCTCCGCCGCCGGCCCGGCCGCGAGTCCGACATCTACCGGCAGAAACGCAACCGCCAGCCAATGTCCGATCGCGTCCGCGAGCCGGGAGATCTCTTCCCCGGCAACCGAAATCCGCTTCTTCTTCGGCCCGGCGTAGGCCGCCACCACCGTCTGTGGCTCGGCCCCGCTGATTCGAGCCTCGACTTGAAAGCCAGGTCCGCCGAACCTGGCGACCTCGGGGTCGGGCGCGCCCCGGAGCGAACGGAACAGCACCGGGTAATACAGCGCCTCAAGCAGGTTGGTCTTGCCTTGCCCGTTGGCCCCCAGGATCGCAGCGCCCGCCGGCGGGGGCTCACAATCGAGGTCCGCGAGATTGCGAAATCCTCGGGCCACCAGGCGTTCGAGCCTCACGAAATTCCCCGTCTTATAACCCCGAAAAATAGCCGATCTGGGAGCGGAATTGGAGCCTCGCAGTCGCCCGCCCGCAGGGCGGCTGTTAGGTTCAACCCCCTATGCCCCCACGGTCATTCTCTCTCGCGCTCGGCGGCCTTCTGCTCGGTGCGTCGGCGCAGTCACCCACGGTCGATCCCGCCGCTCAGCTCCAGACGGTCGCGGACGGCTACCTCGCAGCCCGACTCGCGGCGTTTCCGGAAATCGCTACCCAGTTCGGCATCCCGAACTCGCGCCACGACGGGGTGCGTGACGTGTCGGCGGCGGGTGAGCAGGCCTGGTACAAGCAGGAAGATCACTGGCTGGCGGAATTGCGTCGCATCGATGCGAATGCGCTCCGAGGCCGCCCGGAATGGGTGACTTACGGACTGCTCAAAGAGGAGCTCGAGGCCAGCAAGGGTGTGCGGGTTTGTCGGAATCGTCTCTGGACCGTGCATCCGCTCACTGGCTGGCAGGCGACCTACGCGGCGCTGGCGCAGCAGCAGCCGGTGGGAACCTCGGAGCTTCGCTCTCAGACGCTCGCCCGGTGGCGCAAGCTCCCCAGGCTGGTGAACGCCGAGATCGCGAACCTGCGCGAGGGCTTGAAGCTTGGGTACAGCGAGCCCGGCGTCAACGTGAAACGTGTTATCGCCGGGATGGACAAGCTTCTGGCCACCTCGCCCACCGAGTCGCCCTTCTACAATCCCGCGACCCGCGATTCAACGCCTGACTTCGACGCGGCCTTGGGCAAGCTGGTGGCGGATTCGCTGGTTCCGGCAATGCGCCGGTACCGTGCCTTCCTGGCCGACGAATATCTGCCCAAGGCACGCGAGTCCATCAGCGTCGAAGCCAACCCGAACGGAGCCGCCTGCTACCGCGCGGCGATTCGGCGGTTCACCACACTCGATCTTACCGGCGAAGAGATCTACCAGACCGGCCTTCGGGAGCTTGCCGCGGCCGAGTCGAGCGCGGCAGCGCTGTCGCAACGTGCTTTCGGGAACGCCGACTACAAGGCGGTGAAACGCCGCCTTCAAACGGATTCGACTCGCACCTTCACCTCACGCGATCGAGTCATCCCCGTCATCGACAGTGTGCTCAACCGCGCCTGGGCGGCGGTGCCCAAGTGGTTCGGCATCGTGCCCCACAGCAAGCTCGCGGTGGAGCCGTTCCCGGCGTTTCAGGAGCCGTCGGTGCCGATGGGGCAATATCTGCGGGCCGCACTCGACGGAAGCCGGCCTGGCATCTATCGGGTAAACCTGTACCTCGCCACCAAGCCGGGCGCCCGCCTCGAGATCGACCGGTTGACCTTTCACGAAGGCGTTCCCGGCCACCATTTCCAGCTCGCGATCGCTCAGGAGCGCGAAGGGGTGCACCCGGTGACTCGCCTGCTCTCGAATTCTGCGTTTACCGAGGGGTGGGGCATCTATTCCGAGCGGCTGGCCGACGAGATGGGCCTCTACACGTCGGATGCCGAACGGTTGACCGACCTCGAAGGCATGATCTACGCGTTTTCCACGTTGGTGATGGAAACGGGAATGCATACGAAAGGCTGGACCCGGGAGCAGGCGATCGAGTATGAGCTGGAGCATACGACGAGGTCACGGGAACAGGCGGAACTCGATGTAGACCGCCGGATTGGCTGGCCGGGGCAGGGTCTTTCCTACACGATCGGTTATCTGGAGATCGAACGATTGCGGGCTCTGGTAAGGAAGGAGCAGGGCGAGCACTTCGACATCCGGGCGTTCCACGACCGCGTCCTCGAGGACGGAAGCGTCACCCTCGGCATGTTGCGGGAAAAGTTGGAGCGATGGGCTCGCACCGGCCCACCCACCTGAGCTGCTCTCTCAGCGACCCTTGAACTCGGCCTTGCGCTTAGCCAGGAACGCCGCCGTGCCCTCTCGCATGTCGGCCGTGGACGACAACAGCCCGAAATGGTTCGCCTCCAGGAGCAGTGCCTCGTCAACCGTCAGATCCAGTCCGGTCTCGACGGCTTCGAGCACCAGTCGCACCGCAATCGGCGCCTGCTCCAGGATGGCCTTGAGCAGCTGCTCGCTTTGGGGGAGAAGCTGATCTGCCGGCACGACCCGGTTGACCAAACCGATCCGATAGGCTTCCTGGGCATCGATGGTTGCCCCGGTTAGCAAGAGCTCGAGGGCGCGCCCCTTTCCCACCAGACGAGGCAGGCGAACGGTGCCTCCATAACCCGGTCCGAGACCGAGCTTCACTTCAGGCTGGCCGAACTTCGCCGATTCGCTCGCCACCCGGAGATGGCATGCCATCGCGAGCTCGCAGCCCCCGCCCAGCGCGAAGCCGTTGACCGCGGCGATGACCGGTTTGCCGCAGCGCTCGAATCGCCGCATCATCCGCTGCCCGGCAAGTGAGCGCTCCTTCGCCTCCATCGGTCCCTGATCTGCCAGCTCGACAATGTCCGCACCCGCTGCGAACGCTTTGGGCCCGGCGCCCGTGAGGATGACCCCCCGCACGCCGGCGTCGGCTTCAATGTGGCCCACGGCATCGGCCAATTCGCCGATGACTGTCGCGCTCAGTGCGTTCAGCTTGTCGGGCCGATTGATCGTGACCCGGGCCATGCCGTCGTGGACGTCGTAGAGGAGCGAGGTGAAGGACATTGGTCGTGGTCCGGTTGTGAGCGAAGAGCTACCAGCTATCAGCCATCAGCTATCAGCAAAGGCGGATGGCTACTTGCTAGCCGTTACCATTCCCCCTGCCGGCAAATGCTCGTGCAGATAATGCTCCAGCAGACTGAACAGGTGCCGAGTCGTGCCGGGGCCTTCGCAAATGCAGTGGGTGCGGTTCGGGTATGCCATCATAGTGAACTGCTTGTTGGCGGCGACGAGCGCGTTGACAAGGCGCTCGGTACCTTGATAGTGCACGTTGTCGTCTCCGCTGCCATGCACCACGAGCAGGTCGCCCTTGAGCTGGCCAGCGAATGTGATCGGTGACCCCTGGCGGTACGCGTCGACGTTGTCTGCCGGCAGACCCATGTACCGCTCCTGGTAGATCGTGTCGTAGAGGCGCAGATCGGGCACCGGCGCCACCGCCATCCCGACCTTATACACGTCCGGATAGCGCAGGATCGCGTTCAGGGTCATCGAGCCGCCGCCGCTCCACCCCCAGATGCCAATGCGGGCTGGATCTACGTAAGGCCGCCGAGCCAACTCTTTGGCTGCCGCGGCCTGATCCGCCGACGCCAGCACCCCGATCTGACGGTAGATCGACTTCCGCCACGCTCGGCCCCGTGGCGCGGGTGTTCCTCGATTGTCTACGCTGGCTATGATGTAACCCTGCTGCGCCAGCATGAGATGCCAGAGCCCGGTGAATCCCTGCCATTCGTCCAGCACGGTCTGGCTCGCGGGCTCTCCGTAGACGTGGAAGAGCAGCGGGTAGCGTTTGGTCGAGTCGAAGTCGGCGGGGCGTATCATCCACCCGTCGAGCTTGGTTCCGTCGCCCGCGTCCACCTTGAAGAACTCGACGGGGCGGCGGGCCAGGGTCGCGAGCCGCGCCTCGAGCTCAGCATTGTCCTGCAGCATGCGCACCCGCTCGTGCCGCGGCAGCTTCACCAGCTCGGTTTTCGGGGGGTGGTCGAACGTGGACCACGTATGAAGCGCCCACTGGGCCCCCGGCGCGATGTCGTAATCGTGACTTCCCGACTGGTCGGCAGGCGTGAGCCGTTCCGGCTTCCTCTTTCCATCCAGGCTCACGCGGTACAGGTAGCGCTGGGTTGCGTTCTCGGGCGACGCCGAGAAGTAGGCCCATTTGCCGGTAGTGTCTACCGCGTGAACGTACGGCTCTCCGAAGGCCGCGTCCGGGCTGATCAGATCGAACGCCCCTGGAGTGAGCAGCTTGATCGATTTGCCCTCGCGCGAGATTCGGTAGAGGTGTCGCCACCCGTCGCGTTCGCTGAGCCAGAGAAACGACTTGCCTCCATCGAGCCACCGGAGGTCGTCGACCACGTTGGTCCAGGCGCTGTCCCGTTCCGTCAGGATGGTGCGGATCTGGCCCGTCTCGACGTCGGCGAGCATGACGTCGTTGGTGTTCTGGAGCCGATTCAGCCGCTGAATCACGAGTTCTTTCGGGCTCGCCGCCCACTCCAATCGCGCCAGGTATTGATTCCGCGGGTCGCCTTGAATGTCGAGCCAGCGAGTCGGACCACCCGTCGCAGCGACGACTCCGATGCGGCCGGCAGAGTTGGTGGTGCCGGCCTTGGGGTATTGCACCGGAATGACGAAGGAGTAGAGCGAGTCGGTGTCGTTGATGAGATCGTAGTTGCGGACGCTGTCCATGTTGAGCTGCCAGTACGCGATCCGGCGCCCGTCGGGACTCCAGCGGAATCCATTTCTGAGGTTGAGCTCCTCCTCGTAGACCCAGTCGAACGTGCCGTTCACCACCGTGGGCGACCCGTCGGTGGTCAGCTGGGTGATGTGCCCGTCGGCGACGCTCTCGACGTAGAGGTTGTGCTCCCGGACGTATGCCACCGCGCGGCCGTCAGGTGAGAACGTGGCGAACATCAGGGTAGATGGCTTGGCTTCTGCGCCTCCCAGCTTGCGCATGGATCCGGTGGCGGTATCCGCCAGCCAGTAATCACCTCGGGTATTCTGCCGCCACACCTTTTGTGAGTTCGTGTAGATGAGCACCTGGGATCCGGCTGGTGACCATGCGAAGTCCTCGATTTCGATCGGCGCCGACTGACCCTTTGGAATCAGGCGGCTCGCGGGAACCAGGACCGTTCGCTTGCCCGATGGCCCGTCGTACAGCACGATGTCCAGGGCCTCCCTCGACGAGACGGATGGCTCGAGCATCGTGTACGACGTGCCGGTGGTCCACCGGATCGGACCGTAGGTCTGCGTCTGAAATTCTCCATGTGCAAGCCGGTCCAGCGTGAGCCGCGCGCTGTCGGCCTGCGCGGCGGCCGGGCTGGCCAGGGCGAGATGGATCAGCCACAAGCCGAGGACGAGG
>DATJGL010000105.1:0-26178 GCA_035495075.1 Gemmatimonadales bacterium | reverse complement strand
AACTCGCGCCCGTGCGTCCCCCGGAGCTTCGCTTCGTGGGGTTCCGGGCGCCGCCGGCGTTTCTGGTCGGGTACGGACTCGATCACGCCGAGAACTATCGTCACCTTCCGTTCATTGCGGACCTGGATTCCTAGATGGCTGACAGACTCCCGACCCGACCCCCTCGTCCCAGCTGGGGGAATTTGAGCAAGAACCTCGCGCTGTGGCTCCTGGTGGCCTTGCTCGCGCTCGCGCTCTTCCAGATGATGAGCCGGCAGCGCAATCCCACCCAGGAGTTCTCCTACACCGAGTTCAGTCGTCAGCTCGACCAGGGCAACATTGCCCGGGTCGAGATCTACGACGGCAAGCGGCTCGAGGGCGACTTCAAACAGCCGGTGGCGCAGGACGGGCGCTCAGCCAAGAGCTTCACGGTCCTGCTCCCCATCGCCAACAGCGAGGCATTCCTCAAACGTCTCGACGAATCGGGCATTCAGATCGTTGCTCGGGAGCCCAAGGGCGGGATCACTGCGATCATCATCGCGGCGCTTCCCTGGATCGTCATTCTGGGTCTGTGGTTCTTCCTGCTGCGCCAACTCCAGGCCGGCGGCAGCCGAGCCTTTGCATTCGGAAAGTCCAAGGCGAAGCTGCTCGCGGGCGATACGCCTAAGATCACCTTTGCCGATGTGGCCGGCGCCGATGAGGCCAAGGTCGAGCTTCAGGAGATCATCGAATTCCTGAAGGATCCGCAGAAATTCACCCGCCTGGGCGGCCGGCTCCCGAAGGGCGCCCTGCTAGTTGGGCCTCCAGGCACGGGCAAGACGCTGCTCGCCAAGGCCGTTGCCGGCGAAGCCGGCCGACCGTTCTTCTCGATGTCGGGCTCCGATTTCGTCGAGATGTTCGTCGGCGTCGGCGCGAGCCGGGTGCGCGATCTGTTCGAGCAGGGCAAGGCGCACGCGCCCTGCATCATCTTCATCGACGAGATCGATGCCGTGGGGCGCCACCGAGGCGCGGGCCTCGGCGGCGGGCACGACGAGCGGGAGCAGACCCTGAACCAGCTCCTGGTCGAGATGGATGGCTTCGAATCGAACGACGGGGTGATTCTGCTTGCGGCCACCAACCGGCCGGACGTGCTCGATCCCGCACTGCTTCGGCCGGGCCGGTTCGACCGACAGATCGTGGTGGATGCGCCGGATGTGCGCGGTCGGGAGCAGATCCTCCGGATTCATACCCGGAAGATTCCGCTGGGCACGGACGTACGGCTCGACGTCATCGCCAAGGGAACGCCGGGAATGGCCGGCGCCGATCTGGCGAACTTGGTCAACGAGGCGGCCGTGCTGGCGGCTCGGAAGAACAAGAGCCTGGTGGACCAGCGCGACTTCGAGGAGGCCAAGGACAAGGTGATGCTCGGCGTCGAGCGCCGGAGCCTGGTCCTGACTGAGGACGAACGGAAGCTTACTGCTTATCACGAGGCCGGGCACGCCATCGTGGCGCTCAAGACGCCCGGCAGCGATCCCATTCACAAGGTGACGATCGTGCCCCGCGGGCGCGCGCTCGGTCTCACCGCGTCCTTGCCCGAGGTCGATCGCCACAACTACACCAAGGAGTGGTTGATCGGCAGCCTCGCGATGTTCTTCGGGGGGCGCGTCGCCGAGGAGATCATCTTCGGCCCGGAGAAGGTGACGACCGGGGCAGGGAACGACATCGAGCGGGCGACGGCTCTCGCCCGCCGGATGGTGACCCAGTTCGGCATGAGCGAGCGTATCGGCCCGCTCGCGGTGGGTGACAAGGAGCAGGAAATCTTCCTCGGTCGGGAGTTCGCGCAGCGGCGCGAGATCTCGGAGCGGACTGCGGAAGCGGTGGACGACGAAGTGAAGCGGCTGGTAGACGAGGCCTACGCCAAGGCAATGGAGATCGTCCAGGCCAATCGTGAGCTGCTCGACCGGATTGCCGTCGCGCTGCTCGAGCGGGAGACGATCGACCGGGAGGATCTCGACCGCCTGGTGAAGGGCGAGCAGCTTCCCCCGCGGGTCTTGACGCCGGAGCCGTTCAATCCGCAGACGCCGTCGCCCACCAAGCCCGCGACCCAGCCGGCACGCGCGCCGATTCTCGGCGCACCACCGGCTGAGCCGGCCGGCGCGTGAATGTCATTCCACTTGCCCTATCCTCTTCCCGGTCGCTCCGCGACACTCTCATAGAACACGGCTGGTCGCCGGAATTAGCGGCGGCCGCCGCGGGCGGCGCGGAGCCGTTGGGTTTTCACCTCACCGAGCTGGACCAGGACACCCTCGAGGCCCTGGTCCATTTTGCTGGTGGCCTCGGGCTCGAGGTCGTCACCGGAGACAATTGGGCGATCGTGGCCGGCAGCCGGTCGCGGTTGAGCGCCTTCGCACGGCCGTGGACCGCGCCGGAGGTGCTCCGCAACCTCGCTCTCCGGGTCGGGCTCGCGCTGCCGGGGGAGCCTCCCCAGATCTGGCGCACGGCCCGGGGCGACGTGGAGCTCGACCGGCCGGTTCTGATGGGCATCCTCAACGTCACGCCCGATAGCTTCAGCGATGGTGGACGATTTGTGGGAGTCGATCAAGCGCTCGCTCACGCGGCCCGGTTGGCGAAGGAGGGCGCGAGGATCGTGGATGTCGGTGGTGAATCGACCCGGCCGGGGCGAGAGGGCCTGGTGCCGGAAGCGGAGGAGCTTCGGCGGGTAGTGCCGATCGTCGAAGCCCTCGTGCGCGATCTGCCCGACGTGCTGGTCTCGATAGACACGGTGAA
Organism: Gemmatimonadales bacterium; assembly: GCA_035495075.1. GTDB lineage: Bacteria > Gemmatimonadota > Gemmatimonadetes > Gemmatimonadales > GWC2-71-9 > DASQPE01. The sequence continues at coordinate 23,433 of DATJGL010000105.1, read as the reverse complement.
GGCGCCCGTCGCGCGTGCCGCTCTCGACGCCGGCGCCGCAATCGTGAACGACGTGACGGCGCTGCGGCACGATTCGGCGCTCGCGAGCGTGGCCGCGCGCGCCGGTGCCGGATTGGTGCTCATGCACTCCCGGGGGACGCTGCTCGAGATTGCCTCGTACGACCACGCCGAGTACGGGGGTGATGTAGTGGGGGCGGTCGTGCGGGAGCTATCCGGCGCCGTCGAGCAGGCCACCGCTCAGGGTATGACGCCCGACGCTCTCGTGGTGGATCCGGGCCTCGGCTTCTCGAAGACGCCGGAGCAGAATAAGTTGGTCTGCGACAGGCTCGCCGCACTCCTTTCGCTGGGCCGGCCAATTCTGGTGGGCCCTTCTCGCAAGCGGTTCGTCGGCACTATGATCGGTCTCGACACGTCGGAGCGGGACCGCGCCAGCGCGACGGTCTGCGCCCTCGCGTGGGAACGAGGAGCGCGATTGTTCCGGGTGCACGACGTCGCTGCGGCCCGCGAGGCATTGACCGTCGCTCAGGCCATCGGAGGTCCCTAGTGTCGCTCGCGCAGCTCCCGATCGCCGTTCCCACTTGGCGGGACCTGCTCGAGATTCTCATCGTCGCCGCAGTACTCTATCGGGTTCTCAAGTTCCTCGCCGGTACTCGCGCGCTCCAGATCCTGCTCGGCCTGGTCGTCCTGGCCGTGATCTATGTCGCCGCGTTCCTGCTCAAGCTTTCGATGATCACCTACGTGCTGGGGGTCGTCTTTACCTACGGCGCCTTCGCCGCCCTGGTGGTCTTTCAGCCTGAGCTCCGGTACGCGCTCGCGCGCCTGGGCCAGGCCCGGCCGTTCGGCTTCTTCGGCGGTCGCTCGGCGTCCGTCGTTGCGGAGGAGATCGCGGAGACTGTGGAGCGGCTGAGTCAGAGCGCCACCGGAGCAATCATTGCGGTCGAGCGGGACGTCGCCCTCGAGGAGTACCTGGACTCCGGCACGCGGCTTCAGGCGAGCCTGTCGGCGGACCTAGTGGCCACCATTTTCAGCCCTTATTCACCGCTGCACGACGGCGCGGTCGTGGTCCGCGGCGATCAGATCATCGCGGCGGGCTGCATCCTTCCGCTCACGCAACAGATGCTCCCAAGCAAGACGATGGGCACCCGGCATCGGGCAGCACTGGGCCTGTCCGAGGAGACGGACGCGCTGGTGTTCGTGGTCTCCGAGGAGACGTCGGGCATCTCGGTGGCCAGCAAAGGAAGTCTCGAGCAGGGGCTAACGCCCGAGCGGGTGCGTGAACTCCTCGCCCGCCCCGCCGCCCGAAGCTGAGCCAGTCGCGCAGGTCGCCAACCGAGGGAACCGCGGTCAGGGAAGGGGCGAGTCGTTGGTCCGGTGATGGACGTAGCGAACGTCCTCGACGGAATCCGCTTCGTATCCTGGTTCGGCCCCGAAATGGATGAACCGGTAAACCCGCTTCGTGTCCAACGACAGGCTCTTGTCGAGGACCAGTTCGATGTCGTTGCCGTAGAGCCCATGATGATCTCGTGCACAAGCCTGGCTTCACCGGTGAGCCGCGAGCCGTAATTCAGGTTGTCGTAGTCGTCGAAGTAGACCACGCACCCGCTCGGGAGATAGTCGATCAATCGGTCGAAGACAGCGCGAGCTGAGGTGTAGTAGTCGCAGTCGATCCAGACCAGAATCGGGCGGCTGACCTGGAGAGACTCGAGGAGTGAGAGGGTCAGGGTTTCGTGGAAGAGACCTTTGTGGATTTGAAAATTCTTGTAGCGGCCCGCGCAATAGTCCCGCAGGTGCTCGTAACGCCCCCGGAACTCGCCCGCCATCCACTGTGACTGCGTAGTGAGGTTGCGGTTTCGATCGTCGCTCGAGCTTGGCATCCCCTCGAAAGTATCAAATGTGTGGACCACGACGCGATCGTCCACCCCCAGGTACTTGGTGGCGTACAGCATCTTGGTGAACGCGTATCCGTCCGCGGTGCCGAACTCCAGGATCGACAAATGTCCTTTGCGACTCGCGAACTCCCGTAACACGAGGTAGACGTGGTCCATCCGGTAGAACGTCGTGAGGGCGAGCCGCAATAACCGGCGGGGCCGCTCGATGAAGTTCAGGTATATGAACGTCCTCAGGTAGTCGCCGGGAATGATTCTGGCGAGCCAGCGAAGCGCCTTGATGAGAGGAGACTGGTTAACCCGAGACGAACCGGACGCGGGCCGCTTGCGTAGAGGTTGCTCGGCAGTCGGACCATGACCGGTGTCACCCGGGCTTGGCCCTACACTAGCGGGGCCAGCGTGTGAGCTGGAATCGACCGGCCAACCAAATGGCATCCGAGACACCCTTCCAAGCTGAGGGTAGCGCAGCCAATGCGCGCGCGTTAGCCACGGCTCACCTGAAACGTGAATGGGGAGTGCGCCCCTCTCAAGCCAGGCGTGCTCCCTTGCGGCACCGCTCAACGTTTGGACCGGCGTCTGCGTATTTCCCGTTTTGCGTACTGGTCCCCTATAACGTCGGCTTCCAGGGGTGCTTTCGATTGAGGCTATTGTCCCGACGGTCACGCGAACGTTGGGTGGAATGGGGGCCATTCGTCCTCGTGTGCCTCATGATTGCCGGCCTCCTGTTCATGTTCGCTGTTACCAGCCCGATTTTTTCAGGACCCGGGCCCCTTCCGCCTTCCTCTGCTCCTGCCGGCGGCGCGCACTGACCTGAGAAGGCGCCTAAGGGACCCCTAACCGACACGACTTGAGCCGGACAGCCTCTTGCTTCTTTAGGCTCTGACCCCTTCCTTTCCCCGCCGCGGCGCGACCCCCACGACCTTCCGTACACCCTTGTCTACAAACGGCCACAGATCCTTTTAGATTTGGGGGTTATGACGTTCCCGGAGCTTCCGGGTCGGCTCGCCCTTGTGCGCGAGACGATCAGCCGGCACCAGGCGCTCGGGGGATGGGGCCATCCGGTGACCGTCGTCGCCGTCACCAAATCGCACGGGCCCGATGCTGTGCGCGCTGCGTGCACCGCGGGACTTGAAGTCGTTGGTGAAAACCGGGTGCAGGAAGCGCTCGCCAAGCAAGACCAGCTCGCTGACGTCCCGGTCGAGTGGCACCTCATCGGCACGTTGCAGCGGAACAAGGCCCGCCATGCGGTCGGTCGCTTTGCCCTCATCCATTCCGTGGATCGGCTGGATCTGGCACGGGAGCTGGATCGGCGGGTTTCCGAAGGGCGCCGGCAGGCGATCCTCGTTCAGGTGAACTGCTCGAACGAGCCGCAGAAGGGTGGCGTGGAACCCGAGGGTGTGGGAACGCTGCTGGACGACTTGCGGGGACTCGGCCGACTCGAGGTCCGCGGGCTCATGACCATGGCCGCGCTCACCGAGGACGTCGCCGAGCAACGCCGATCGTTCCGGTTGCTCCGATCGTTGCGAGACCAGGCGACGGCAGCCGGACACTCTCTGCCGGAGCTGTCTATGGGCATGTCGGCCGACTATGCAGTGGCCGTGGAAGAGGGAGCAACGATGGTCCGGCTGGGTACGATCCTCTTTGGAGAGCGCTCATGAGCGAAGAAGCCTTCCAGCTCACCCCGCAAGACGTGCGGACCCAGGACTTCGCACGCGTCCTCCGTGGCTACGATCCTGCGCAAGTCGACGAGTTCAAGCAGCGTCTGGCGGGAGAGATTGACCGGTTGGTGCGCGCTCGGGTGCAGGCGGAAGAGAAGCTGAAGAGCGCGCAGGACCAGTTGAAATCGCATCGTGAACGGGAGCGCGCGGTGCATGAGGCTCTGGTGGCGGCCCAGCAACTGCGCTCCGATCTGCGGGTCCAGGCGGAGCAGGAAGCGGCGGTCATCGTGCGCGATGCTCACGGGCAGGCCGCCAAGATCGTGGACCGCGCCAAGCTTGACGAGCAGCTGGTCCGGGACCGGACCGAGGACGCGGTGCGGCAGTTCAACGCTTACGTCGCGACGTTCCGGCTGCTGCTGGAACGCCAGCTGGGCGAGGTCGAAGGATTGCAGGCCGCCGCCAGGGAAGGCACGGGAGCGCCGCGGCCACCGGCGATGTCGGAGATCGAAGTGGGGGCGGGAGAGACGGGTTGACGGCTGTCATGCTCTACGACGACATCCAGCGCGCGATGAATGCTGTCCGGGCGCACGCCGCATTGCGGCCGGATGTCGGCATCATCCTCGGCACGGGGCTCGGGGGCCTGGCCGGTGAGATCGCGGTCAAGGCCACGGTCCCCTACGAGGAGATCCCCGGATTTCCGCTCTCGACGGTCGAGTCCCACGCGGGTCGTTTGCTGCTGGGCGATCTGGGCGGAAGGCCGGTCGTGGCCATGCAGGGTCGGTTCCACCGCTACGAGGGATATTCGCTCGCACAGGTCACGTTTCCCGTCCGCGTGCTGCATGCTCTCGGCGCGTCGACTCTGATCGTCTCGAACGCCTGCGGCGGCATGCACCCGTTGTGGGCGCCCGGCGATCTGGTCCTCCTCGCCGATCATATCAACCTACTGGGTGACAATCCGCTGGTTGGAAGGAACGACGAACGCCTGGGCCCTCGGTTCCCCGATATGTCGGCCCCGTACGACCCAGGCCTGCGGAGCATTGCCAGGCAGGCCGCTGTGGAGCTGGGCATCACCTTGCGCGAAGGCACTTACGTCGCGGTGCCGGGGCCGAATCTGGAAACACGGGCGGAATACCGGATGCTGCGCACCATCGGGGCTGACGTCGTGGGCATGTCTACGGTCCCCGAGGTTATCGTCGCCAATCACGAGGGCATGCGGGTCCTGGGCGTATCGATCATCACCGACCAGTGCCTGCCCGATGCACTCGAGCCGGCCGATATCTCCCGGATCATCGCGACTGCCGGGCGCGCGGAGCCGTCGCTGACCAAGCTGATCCGTCGCACCGTGGAGCTGATGTAGCGCATGACGTTCGCAGCCTGGCCCGATCTCACGCCGGACCAGCTCGAGCAGGAACAGCTCGAGACCTGGAAAGCGGAGCGGCTGTTCCAGCAGACGATGGAGGCGGGCCGCAACGGTCCGCCATACGTCTTCTTCGAGGGCCCCCCGACCGCCAACGGGCGCCCGGGGATTCATCACGTCTTCTCTCGGACCATCAAAGACCTGGTGTGCCGGTTCCACGCGATGCAAGGGAAGTCGGTCACCCGCATCGCGGGCTGGGACACCCACGGCCTTCCGGTCGAGATCGAGGTAGAGAAGGAGCTGGGCATCAACGGCAAGAAGGACATCGAGCGCTTCGGTGTTGCCGAATTCAATGCCCGGGCCAGGAAGAGCGTCTTCAAGTACCAGTCCGAGTGGGAGGATCTCTCGGATCGAATCGGGTACTGGCTGGACTACGAGCATCCCTACATCACCTGCAGCAACGATTACGTCGAGAGCGTTTGGTGGCTGCTCCACCGGTTGCACGAGCGTGGTCTCTTGTACCGGGGGCATCGGGTGCTGCCCTACTGTCCCCGCTGCGGCACGGTCCTGTCGAGCCACGAGCTGGCACTCGGCTATGACGAGGTCACCACCAACTCGGTCTACGTCACCTTTCCGTTGGAGGATGACCCCGGCCGCCAGCTCCTGATCTGGACCACGACACCGTGGACCCTTCTCTCGAATGTCGCGGTGGCCGTCAATCCGGAGCTCGAGTACGCGGAGTATCCGCTCGACGGTCGATCCATCATTCTTGCGACGGCGCGCGCGGATCTGCCGAGCGGGATCGAGGAAATCGCACCGAGCGCCGGAGCGGTGGGCACCACCCGCAAGAGCTCGCGGGCCCGAAAGCAACTGGTTCCCTTTCGCTCGATTGCGCCTATCCGGACCTTCAAGGGCCGGGACCTGGTGGGGCTGCGCTACCGACGGCCTCTGGATGTCGTGCCGCTGCCAGATGACAGGGTATCACGGGTCGTGGTCGCCGGCGATTTCGTGACCGCAGACGACGGCTCCGGCTTGGTGCACATGGCGCCCGCGTTCGGCGCGGACGACTTCGCCATGGGCCAGGAGCACGGCCTGGCGCTGGTCCGGCCGGTGGCGGCCGACGGCACATTCACCGGGACCAGTTGGCCCGAGATCGAGGGCAAGCTGGTGACCGCGCGGGAGACCAACGATCTCATCATCCAGCGGCTCAAGCAGCACGGGCGGTGGCATCTTACCCAGCCCTACACGCACACGTATCCGCATTGCTGGCGCTGCAGCAGCCCGCTCATCTATTACGCCCGCGACTCCTGGTTCGTGCAGACGTCGGCCGTGAAGGACCGGATGCTCGAGCTGAACCGGCAGGTGAAGTGGCATCCACCCGAAGTCGGCGCGGGTCGTTTCGGAGAGTGGCTGGCGAACAACGTGGACTGGGCGCTCTCGCGAGACCGGTACTGGGGAACGCCGCTGCCCGTCTGGGTCTGCGAAGGGGACAGCTCGCACGTCGAGGTGATCCCGGACTACACCCGCCTGGCAGAGCGGTGGGGCAAGCCGCTCCCTGTGAACTTTGACCCTCACAAGCCCTACATCGACGAGTACGTCTGGGCCTGTCATTGCGGCGGGCTGATGCGCCGCACGCCCGAAGTGATCGACGCCTGGTTCGACTCGGGCTCCATGCCCTACGCGCAGTGGCACTACCCGTTCGAACACGAGGCCGAGTTCAAGGCCCATTTCCCCGCCGATTTCATCTGCGAGGGCGTAGATCAGACGCGGGGCTGGTTCTACAGCCTGCTCGCGATCGCGACCGCGGCGTTCGACGATCTGGCCTACAAGCACGTGATCGTGAACGAGCTGGTGCTCGATCCCGAGGGTCAGAAGATGTCCAAGAGCCGGGGGAACGTGGTGGACCCCTGGCAGATGATCACCGAGTTCGGAGCGGACACGATCCGGGTCTACCTTCTCGCGTCGAGCCAGGTGTGGCTGCCCAAGCGGTTCGACCGGCGGACCATTCCCGAGGTCGCGGGTGGATTCTTCAACACGCTCCGGAACACGTATGGGTTCTTCTCTTTGTACGCGGGGGACTGGCGCCAGGGGCAGACCCTACCAGGCGGCCGCACTCAACTTGACTGCTGGCTGCTAAGCCGGCTCGACGCAACCGTCGAGGCGGTGACCACACACTGGAGCGGCTACGATGTGACTGCCGGTACTCGCGCGATCATGGACTTTGTGGTGGACGACTTGTCCAACTGGTACGTGCGGCTCTCGCGTTCCCGGTTCTGGGCGCCGGACCGCCAGGCCGATCCCGCGGCGGTGGCCACCCTGCACGAGGCGCTTGCTACGGTCGCACGCCTGCTGGCGCCGGCGGCTCCGTTTGCGAGCGATTGGCTGCATCGCGCGCTGGCTGGAACCTCAGTGCACCTTTCGCGGTTTCCCGTCCCGCAAGGCAGGCGAGAGCCGGGTCTCGAGGCTGCAATGGACGCGGTGCGTCGCCTGGCGTCGCTGGCCCGCGCGGTCCGGAACGAGGCCAGTCTTCCGGTCCGACAGCCGCTTCGGCGGATGCACGTGGCTGTCCCCGCCGCGGTTCGCGGAGCGGCGTTCGATCAGCTCATCGAGCTGCTTCGGCTCGAGGTGAACGTGAAGACCATCGAGGTCGTGAGCTCGGATGCTGAGCTGGTGCGACTCAGGGCTAAGCCCAACTTTCGCTCGCTCGGCAAGCGCTACGGCAAACGCACGCCGGAGGTGGCGGCCGCGGTGACCGACCTGTCGCAGGAACAACTGCGCGCGACGGAAAGCGGGCAGTCCGCCACGATCGCGCTGACCGACGGGACCTCGGTAGCAATCGAGCCGGAAGACGTCACCATCGAGCGCGAGGTTGCAAGCCAGTGGCTGGTGAAGAGCGAAGGTCCCTACGTCGTGGCGCTGGATCCCGAGCTGGACGAAGCCCTGCGGGGAGAAGGGTTCGCGCGCGAAGTCGTGAACCGGGTGCAGCGGCTCCGGAAGGAGGCGGGGTACCAGTATACCACTCGGATTCACTTATGGATCGACGGCGGTGCCGCGGCGCTCGATGCGCTGCGGCCACACGGCGACTTCATTCAGGAAGAGACGCTCGCCCGCTCGCTCGAGCTTGGCGCGCGGGCCTCCGGGCCCGACGGCGAGCATCAACTGGAGATGGACGGGTTGGGCGTGGTATTGGGCGTGAGGCGATACGAAGAACGGTCGACGGTCTGACCCCAAACGGAACGGATGTCAGATGAACAAGAAGCAATTGGGTCACCTGGAAAAGCGTCTGCTCGAAGAGCGGGCCCGGGTCATGAAGGAGTTGGGGTACTACGACGAGTCGTTCAATGCGTCGCTCCAGTCCTCCGACGGCGACCTCTCGTCGTATTCCTTCCACATGGCCGACCAGGGGACCGACGCGATGGAGCGCGAAAAGCAGTTTCTCTTCGCCTCCCAGGAGGGTCGCTATCTCTGGCACGTGAACGAAGCGCTCCGGCGGCTCTACAAGACGCCGGACAAATTCGGGCATTGCCACAGCTGCGGCGCCGAGATCACGTTCGAGCGACTCGACGCATTGCCCCACGCCCGGCTTTGCATCACCTGCAAGGAGAAGGAAGAGGATGGGAAACGCCGCTGATCGCCGGATCTTCTGGGGAGCGGCGCTTCTGGTCGTCATGCTCGATGTGCTGACCAAGCTCATCGCCGAGTCCACGCTGCTGCTGACGCCGGGCGTTCCGGTTGTCGGCGACTGGTTCCAATTGCGCCTGGTATACAACCGGGGCGCTGCGTTCGGATTGCACGTCGGCCCTTACTCCCGGTGGGTCTTCTTCGCGGTCGCGGTGCTCGCCGTTTTCGTCCTCAACCGCATGTCGCTCCACACCTCACCCGGAGATCGGTTCCGGCAGCTGGCGCTCGGCCTGGTCGCGGGCGGGGCGGCCGGCAATCTGGTGGACCGGGTCCGAAGCTCCCGTGGGGTGGTGGACTTTCTCGACGTTGGCGTCGGCCAGCTGCGCTGGCCGACCTTCAACGTGGCTGACATCGCCGTGAGCTGCGGGGGCATCGCGCTCGCCATCGCTCTGTGGCGGGAGGATCACCGGCGGGGCCGGGCCGAGTCGGCGCCGGCGGCTTAAGCCGAGCCTGTGGGCGGCGAAGCTGGGGCGGGCTCGTCGGGGTTGGAGGACGCTGGGGTTGGCGGGGCTTGGCCAGCGTCCTCCAACCCCGACGAGTCCGCCTCCGCTTCGCCGCCCGCTCGCCTTCCCATTGAATTTTGCGTCGTCGCCGACCAGACCGAGCGCCTCGACCGCTTCCTCGCCGACCAGCTGCAACTCTCCCGGACCCAGGCCGCGCGACTCATCGCCGACAAAGCCGTCCGGGTGGGGGGCACTGTCGCTCGCGCATCGCGGGTCCTGTCCCGGGGCGACCGAGTCGCCGTAGCGATCCCGCCGTCCGCCCCGCCTCGTCAGCTGCGTCCAGCGCACATTCCGCTCACGATCGTCTGGGAAGACGAGCACCTTGCCGTCATCGACAAGCCGGCCGGGCTCGTCGTTCATCCCGCGCCCGGCCATTGGGACGACACGCTGGTCAATGCGCTGGTCGCTCGCGGAACGACACTCGGTGGCGGGGTCCAGGGTCGCCCGGGAATCGTGCATCGACTCGACCGCGATACGTCGGGGCTCATGCTGGTTGCCAAAACCGATCTCGCGCACCGTCGCCTGAGCCATCTCCTCGGCGCACGCCGGATCGTTCGCGCGTATGCCGCGCTCGCGTGGGGTCACCTGGCTGACAGTCGGGCGGTGATCGACGCTCCGCTCGCCCGGCATCCACGAGACCGGAAACGCATGGCGATCGTGACGACTGGACGGGCGGCACGCACCGATGCCTACCTGGTTGCCCGGTTCGCCAGCGTCGACCTGCTACGGCTCGAACTGCACACCGGGAGGACGCACCAGATCAGGGTCCACCTCGAGCACGCCGGGCATCCGATTGTGGGCGATCCCGTCTATGGCGGTGGGGGAAGCCGTCGCATTTCCGGTGCGACCCGGGCCTCGGCGGACGCGCTGGAGCGGGCTACCCCCCGCCAGGCGCTCCACGCCGCTTGGCTTGCGTTTCGCCATCCCATGACGGGCGCGCCGCTCGAGTTCCGGTCCGAGTGGCCCCCCGATCTCGGTCCCGCCCTCGCTATCGCCGCCGGGGTAGACCTCGTTGCCCGCCCTGACCCCCTCGCCTATCTTCTGTTCTTCAATAGACATGAGTGAAGCCGAGACGCTGGCGGCGGTGGTTTTTCGAATCGGCGACCTGGTTTGTGCCGCGCCGGCCGGTCGTGTCCGAGAAGTCCTCCCGCGCCTCCCCGCTACCCGGATTCCCGGCGTGCCATTTGCCGTGGAGGGCCTGGTTAACGTTCGCGGCGGGCTGCTGACGGTAACGGACGGGCATGCACTGCTCGGCCGGCCGGCCCGACCGGGCGACGAGGGTGCCATCCTGGTGCTCGATGTCGGGGGGCGCCGCTTCGGGCTGGCGGTAGGTCAGGTGCTCGATTTCGTCGAGCTTGCCCCCGGCTCCATTGCACCTCGGGAAGAGCTGCCGGGAGTCGACCCGGCGCTGGTCCGCGCCGTCGCCGCGCAAGACGATCGATACTTCATCCTGCTGGACATCGACGCCCTGCTGGCCTCAGTGGCCGGCGGGAATCCGGAACCGCACGGAGGTGGGTAGTGAGCAACACAGTCCTCGTCTGCGACGACGCCATCTTCATGCGCACGATGATCGGCGACATTCTCACCCAGGCAGGGTTCGAGATTGTCGGCGAAGCGGAGTCGGGATTGCAGGCGGTCCAAAAGTATCGTGAGCTCAAGCCCGACCTCGTGACAATGGACATCGTGATGCCGGACATGGGCGGCATCGAGGCGGTTCGGGAGATCTGCAAGCAGGATCCCGACGCCAAGATTCTGATGTGCAGCGCTATGGGTCAGCAGGCCCTGGTGGTCGAAGCGATCCAGGCGGGCGCCAAGGACTTCGTCGTCAAGCCGTTCCAGCCCTCCCGAGTGCTCGAAGCGGTCCAGCGCGTCCTCGGCTGAGCAACGCATGGCGGATCCGAAATACGCCGCCCTGTTTCTCGCCGAGAGTCGGGAACATCTGCGCTCCTGCAATGACCTGTTGCTGGAGTGGGAACGGACGCCAGGGGCCTCGGAGCCCGTAAACGGGCTGTTCCGCGCGATCCATAACATGAAGGGGATGGCCGCCACCCTCGGCTACTCGGCGGTCGCCGACCTGGCTCATCGGTCGGAGAATGTGCTCGATGCGGTGCGCAGCGGCCGGGCCTCCGGCACGCCCGAGCTCATTCAGCTGCTGTTCAAGAGCGTCGATGCGCTGGAGAAAGCGGTCGAAGGCGCTCAGTCGGGCAAGGGCGAGCCATCGGCAAAACTGCTGGCGGCGCTCGACAAGGCGGCTGTTGCTGCCGGTGGGGAGAAGGTGGCGGCGGAGGCATCGCCGACGGGCGCTGCCGGAAGCCCCGCTCCCGGTGGAAGTCCGGGAGGTGGTGCCCCCGGAGCCGCTCGGTTGCCCGCTCGTGCACCGGCGGTGCCCGCGGGACACTTGGTGGGCGTCACGATCCGCTCCGGGGTCCCCATGCGCGGGGCTCGTGCACTGTTGGCGCTCCGGAGGGTGGAAGTGTTCGGCAAGATTACCGCGCTTCGTCCGCCGGTCGTCGCGTTGGAGCGAGAAGACTTCGACGGGCGATTCAGCTTCCACTTGCGGACCGGCACCGAGACCGCAGCGATCGAGGCGGCCATCCGGTCTGCTGGCGACGTGGAACGGGTCGCTTTCGACGCCGACGTGGCGGTGGAGACCGAGGGACCGGTCGTTGCGGCGCGGCAGATCCGAATCGATCTGCACCGGCTCGACACGATGATGAAACTGGTCGGTGAGCTGGTAGTGGCCCGCAACCGCATGCTCGAGCTGATGCGAGGTGGCGACGCCGAACAGGCGGAACTGGCCGGCAACGTCAGCCGCCTGGTGTCCGACCTGCAGACTCAGGTCGTAGCCGCGCGAATGACGCCGGTAAGCGAGGTGTTCGACCGGTTCCCCCGGCTGGTTCGGGACCTGGGTCGTGATCTCGGGAAGCAGATCCGCTTCGAGATGGAAGGTGGCTCGATCGAGCTGGATCGCTCCATTCTGGACGAGCTGGGCGATCCGCTGCTGCATCTGATCCGCAACGCCGCCGATCACGGGCTGGAGTCGCCGCAGGATCGGCAGGCCGCGGGGAAGCCGCCGGAGGGAAAGATTCTCCTGTCCGCCGTGCGCGAGCGGCGTACCGTGGCGATCCGGGTGACCGATGACGGGCGGGGGATCGCCCGCGACGCGGTACTGGCCAAGGCCAAGCGCGACGGGCTGGCCGACCCGGCCGCTGACACACTGACCGACGACGTGCTGCTCCGCGTGCTGGCCCGTCCCGGGTTCAGCACCGCGCAGCAAGTGAGCGGAATCTCGGGACGTGGTGTTGGTGTCGAGGTCGCGTTTGCGCGGGCACGGTCAATGGGTGGAAGTCTCGAGGTGCAGACCGAGGCAGGGCGAGGGACAACGTTCACGATGCGGGTGCCGCTCACGCTCGCGATCGTTCGGGCGCTGCTGGCGCAGGCCGGCGAGGAACGCTACGCGGTGCCCCTGGCGTACGTTGCCGAGACCGTGGAGTTCGATCCCCAGGCCGTGACAGCGCTGCGGACCAGGGAAGCGGTCGTGGTACGCGATCGAGTGATTCCGACGGTGCACCTCCGCGATCTCGTTGCTGCGAAAGCGGAGGGCGTGCCGCCCCGCCGGCCGACCATCATCCTCGAAGTGGGCGAACGGCGCACCGCCCTGGTGGTGGACGGGCTGCTGGGTCAGCAGGACATCGTGATCGAGCCGTTCGATGCGCCCCGCGGCCTGCCGCCGTATGTCGGCGGGGCTACTATCCTCGCCGACGGAGCGCCGGCGCTCATTCTCGACGCGGCTGCACTGGTGTAAGGGGACGGATCATGGAAGACGTGCGGGAACTCAAGGAACTCCAGCTCGACGCGCTGAAAGAGGTCGCGAACATCGGCGCGGGCCACGCGGCGACGGCGCTGTCACAGCTCACCAGCCGGACGATCATGATCAACGTCCCGGAGGTGAATATCCGGCCGCTGGAAGAGGTGCCGGAGCTATTGGGCAGCCCGGACGACGTGATCGCCGCCGTCCTGATGCACATGATGGGCGACCTGACCGGCCGCACGCTGGTGCTGTTCCCCGAAGCCTCGGCCAAGAACCTCTGCGATATCCTGTTCCGGCGGGCGCCGGGCACGACCGCCGGCTTTACGCCGATGGAGGAGTCCGGCCTCAAGGAAGCCGGCAACATCCTCGCGAGCGCGTACATGAACGCGCTGAGCGACTTCATGGGCATGATGCTGGTCCCCTCGGTGCCCAGTCTGGTGATCGATCTGAGCGCCGCGATTCTCACCACGGCGTACCTCAATTTCGGCCACGATCGCGACTACGTCTTCTGCGTCGAGACCGCGTTCCGGGTGGAAGGCGCTCAGCCGCTGCGCGGGCACTTCCTGCTGCTTCCCGACATGCCCTCCCTCCGGGCGATCTTCGGCGCAATCCGTCTTTCCTGAACATGTCCGGAGCCGTACTGGCCGAGCGCGAACGAGAGGTGCTCCGGTCGTTCGCGGGGCGTATCGACCCGGCGGATGCCGGGGCCCATAACAATCTCGGCGTGCTCTACTGGCAAAAAGGCCTCGCCTCCGAAGCGATCGAGCAGTTTACCCAGGCGCTGGAGCTCGATCCCCGGATGGAGGTGGCCCGCGCCAACCTCGAGATCGCCTACCGGGCCAGCGGACACTACGACCGTATCGTGGCCGAGCTGCAGGAGCGGCTGCGGCGCACGCCAGGCGATCGGGATGCCCGTTGGGAATTGGGTCGGGCCTACGCGTCACTCGGGCACCACGCCGAGGCTGCGCAGGAATTCGAAACCCTGCTCGCATGGCATCCGAATGACCTCGCAGCGCTGATCCAGGTTGGCCTCGCCGAGCGAGCCCGGGGGAGGCTCGAGGTGGCGAGCGAATGGTTTTCCCTTGCCTGCGAGCGCGATCCGTCGAGCTCGGTTGCCCTCTTCCATCTCGGCGAGACCCTCTATAACCGGGGTCTCAACGACCAGGCCCTGGCGGCGCTCCAGGCCGCGATCGCCCGGGGGCCGGACAACGCCGAGGCGCACTACCTGCTCGCGTTTCTCTACGGCGACATGGGCCGGCAGGACGAGGCGCGGGCCGCGACCAAACGGGCCATCGCGCTGAATCCGACGCTGGCCCGGGCTCAGGCGAATCTCGCGCTGGAGCGAGTCGTCGCCCGGGAAGAGCAGGCGGCGCGGGAGTCGGTGCGGCCTCACGTGGTGGAAGGCGGCGCGCTGGCCCACTTCAATCTCGGGTTGGCGTTCCGGCAGCGCGGCTATCTGGTCGAGGCGCTGCGCGAGTACCGGATGGGGCTCGACGCCGGCGAAGACCGGCGGCTCAACCTTCAGGCGATGGCGGAAGTCCACCTGCTGCGGCGCGACCTTCCTGCCGCCATCGACCTCTACGACTCGTTGCTGCGGGAGTACCCCGACTCACCCAAGCTCTGGAACGAGCGCGGGGTCGCGCTGCACCAGGCAGGACGGCGGGCCGAAGCCGAGGCATCGTACGAGCGCGCTACAACCCTCGATCCGGCGTACGGCCTGGCCTGGAACAATCTCGGTGTCCTCCGGGCCCATGAAGGGGAAGTCGAGGCCGCCATCGATGCGCTGCAGCGGGCCCTCGCCGTTCCAGAGCCGCCCCCGGCGCCGCGGCTCAACCTGGGCTTGCTCCATCTCCAGCGTCGGCGACTCGAGCCTGCGCTCGCGGCCTATCGCGCGGTGCTCGCCCAGGCACCTCACCACGCCGCCGCGTGGAACGGCGTCGGGCTGGTATTGATGGAGCTCAAGCGCTGGGGCGAAGCCCGTACGGCGTTCAGTCGGGCCGTGGAGGGCGACGCGAACTTCGCTGCTGCGCACTACAACCTGAGCTTCACCTTGAGTCAGCTGGGCGATTTCGACGGCGCGCTGCGCGCGACCAAGCGCGCCCTCGAGCTCGAGCCGTTCTACGTACCCCAGAAGTATGCCCTGACGATCGATCTCCAGTTCGAAGATCCCACAATAGCTATCCCGCCCGAGCTGGCGGCCGACGTGATCGGTGGCGAGCTCGGGGGCGAGTTCTCGTTCGACACATCAGTGCTGGACAGCCTCTTCCAGGAGCTGGCGCCGCCGGCGCAACCGCCCGCAGACCGGACCGCCGACCCGCTGGCGCTGGCACGGGACTACATCAGCAAGGGGCTGCTGGAAAAGGCCGCGGCCGAGCTGAGCCGGGCGCGCGGCCGGGGCGCCGCGCCTGCGGCTGCGACCGCACTGCTCGGCGATCTCTTCGCTCGTCGCGGACTCCACGGCGAGGCGCTCGAACGCTACCGCGAGGCCCGCTCGCTCGATCCGGCGAGCACGGACGCCGCTGCCGGCGAGATTCGCGCGCTGCTGGCGCTCGGCCGCACCGCCGAGGCGACTCCCCTCGCCGAGACGCTGGCTCGCGGCGGGGCGGCCGTCGTCGAGGCTCATGTGCTCCGGGCCCGGGTTCGCCTGGATGTGGGAGATGCGGTCGGCGCGCTCGAGTCGGTCCGCTCAGCCCAGGCGCTGGCGCCGGGTCGGGCGGATCTGCTCCACCTCCAGGCCCGGATCGCGACCAGGCTGGGAGATCGCAGCGGGGCGCACCACGCCTATCGTGAGGCGCTCCGGCTCGACGGATCGATGGCACAGGTGTGGTACGAATTGGGTCAGCTGGAGGAGGAGCGCGAGGAGCTGGACGCCGCTCGCTCGTGCTACGAAGGGGCCCTCGAGGTCCTGCCGACGTTCACACCGGCGGCACTCGGGCTCGCGAGCCTGGTCCAGCGCACCGAGTCGGCGGCGGCAGCGGTCAACATCCTGGTCGACGTGCTCGCGACCGACCCGTACGAGCTGGACGCTCTCGCAGCGCTGGGTCGAGTCCTGCTGGACGACGGCCGAACGCCGGAAGCACTGGAAGCGCTCGAGCGAGTGCTCCGGTTCGATTCCGAGCATCGCGCTGCCCTGTTTCACCGCGGGGTCGCGCGGGCCCGGCAGCGCCGGTTCGCCGACGCGGTGGCCGATTGGGAGCAGGTCATTCAGCTGGATCCGGCGGGCGCGCTCGCCGCTGACGCGCGGAGTCGAGCCCGCTCGGCCCGCGATCTCCAGCACATCTTCGCGACCGTGACGGAGTAGCCGTGGCAATCGAAGGCCCGCTCAAAGAGCTCAACATCCATGACGTCTTCCAGCTGCTGGACCTGGGCCGGAAGACCGGTGTGTTGCGGGTCAATTCCGAGCTGCGGCAGAACGCCGGCGTGGTGCAGTTCGAGCGGGGAGCGGTGATCGGGGCACACATCACCAGCAATCCGCACCCGCTGGGAGCGGTCCTGTTGCGGGCGGGGAAGCTGCGCGAAGAGGATCTGGCCCGGGCCCGGGCGCTTCAGGAAGGCGGCGATCGCCGAAGGCTGGGCGAGATCCTGGTTGCGATCGACGCAGTGAGCGCCCGCGAGCTCGAGCGTTGCGTCCGCGCTCAGGTGGAAGAAGTGGTGTTCGAGCTGATGAGCTGGTCGGAGGGGTACTTCTCGTTCGTCGAAGGATCTGCTGACCGCGCGGGGATCGAGGCGCCGGTGAGCATCCCCACCGAGGCCCTCCTCATGGAAGCCGCTCGCCGCATCGACGAGTGGTCCCGGATCGAGAGCAAGGTGCCCCATCTCGGTATGGTTCCCCGGCTCAGGGCGCCCGAGGACACCGGCACGCCGCTCGACCTGGTTCCCTTCGAGTGGGAAGTCCTGGCTGCGGTGGATGGTGACCGCGACCTGCGGGCCATTGCGGACACCCTCGGCCGCTCCGATTTCGACGTGGCCCGAACCATCTATGGGCTGACCAGCGCGGGAGTCGTGATGCTAGAGGCGGCGCCTCCGGCGGCACCGGCGGCTGTCGTACCGCTTCACGGAGCCCCGGCGACCGCTCAGGTCGATCAGCACCTCGCGTTGGGCGACCTCGAATCGGCCCGCCTGGCCGCCGTCGATCTGGTCGCTGCGGATCCGGAGCGGCCCGACGGCTACGTCGCGCTCGGTCGCACCTTGATTCGCCTGGCGCGGTGGGAAGAAGCGGAGGACTCGCTGATTCAGGCGCTCCACCGCGATCCCACCCTGGGCGCGCCCCGCCGCCTCCTAGCGCTGGCGCAGGTCGCACAGGGACGATTTGCCGATGCGATCGAGACCTGCGACCGCTGGAGCCGCGCGAACGGGCAGGCAGGAGAACGAGAACATGCGAACGCGGTAGCGCGGCTCCGAGAAGCGGCTGAGACGCTCGCCCATGTCCTGGGAGAACGCGATGTCTGACGATATCCGGGGCATGACGGCGGAGCTCGCTGCCGATCCCGACAGCCTGATCTTTCTCGAGCTGGGCGAAGCCCTGCGCCGCCGGGGTCAGCTGGACGCCGCGTTCAAAGTCGCTCGCACCGGATTGGGCCGCTATCCCGAGCTGGCACGGGCGCATGATCTCTTCGCCCGCATCTTCTGCGATCGGAAAGAACCCGATCGCGCGTTCGAATCCTGGGTCACGGCGCTCCAGTTCGACCCCAGCCTGGTGTCCGCGCACAAAGGACTTGGCTTTCTGTACTACCAGGCCGGCGACCTTGCATTGGCGCAGAAGCACCTCGCATACGCCGGCCAGGCTGATCCCGATGATGGCGGTACTGCGACCGCCCTCGAGCGCGTGCGTGCGGATGCAACCGCGGCCAAGGCGGCGCCCGCGAGCGTGAGCGCTGCCGGGGCCGAGCCGGCCCAGGCTGAACCGCGCGCCGCCGGCGATGGTGCGGCACCGGACGATGTGATGCTGCCGACCATCGCGGGTGCGGGCGGGCTTGCGTTCTCCTTTGATGAAGGGGCGCGGTCGCCGGTGCAGGAGGCCGTCTTCAGCGGCCTCGACGGCGGCGCCGATGGCCTTCTGCTGGTGGACGCCAACGGGCTCAGGCTGGGCGGAGGGCTGCGGAACCCGGACGGCCAGGATGTCGCCGACTCCGTCGCCGCCCTGCTGGCCGGCGTTTCCAAGGAGGCGGCCAGGACCACCCGGCTTCTCGCTCTCGGCGACTGGCGCGGCCTCGCTGTGGAATGCGGTGACGGCAATCTGTTTCTGAGCGCACCGAGCGACTCGACCTTGCTGCTTACCGTGCGGGGGCTCGACGTGCCGATGGGGCGCGTCGCGCGATTCGCCGAGCGCGCCTCGGCAGCCGCACGGACGTGGCTGGAGCGGGCCGAATGAGCAACCCGGTGCAGTTGCTTGAGCGCCTTTCCACGGTGCGGGGGCTCCGTGGGTCCGTCCTCGTGTCTGCCGCAGATGGCCTGATCGTCGCCGAGTCGCTCATGACGGGAGTGGACGGGCGAGCGGTTGCCGCACTGGCCGCGAGCCTCATGAACCGGCTTCGCCGCGCCACCGAGTCTGCGGGGCGACGGGAGCCGGTGTTTCTGCAGCTTCAGGCGCAGGGTGGATCGGTACTGGCCACTCCATGCGGGCCCGACCTCGTCCTGGTCGCGGTGGCAGGGCCCGACGCGAACGTGGGGCTCGCGCGCCTCGAGATGCTCGAAGCCGCCGGAAAGGTCGCCTGATGCGGACCGTCGAGCCCTGGGTCACCGAGCCGCTGGAGCGCTTCCTGGCTGAATCCTCGGCCCGGCTCACCCTGCTGATGACCTCCGCGGGTCAGGTCGTCGCGCAGCACGGGTTCACCCGGTCGGTAGATGTAATGACCGCGGCTGCGCTCGGGGCCGCAATCATGGCCTCGACCGGAGAAATCGCCAAGCTGGTCGGCGAATCGAACTTTCTTTCGTTGGCCCACCAGGGCGCCAGGCAGCATGTGTTTCTGTCGGCGTTCGAGACGCCGCGGGGTCGCTGGATCGGTCTGGTGGTGTTCGACGCGGAAAGTACCGTCGGGCTGGTGCAGCTGTTCTTCGAGCGGTTGGTGAAGGAGCTGGCGGCCGCCGCGCCGCAGCAGGTGCCCGAGCAGCAGGTGCTGCCCGAAAACTTCGAGCGGGAGCTCAACGCGAGCCTCCGCGCCCTGTTCGGGCGGTGACGCAATGTCACTCGTGAACTTTGCCGCCCGCGAGATCACCTGCAAGATCGTGTACTACGGTCCGGGACGGTCGGGCAAGACGACCAACCTGCAGTACATCTTTGGCAGAGTGCCGGAATCCCGGCGCGGTCGCATGGTCTCACTCGCGACCCACACCGACCGGACTCTCTTCTTCGACTTCCTGCCCCTCGACCTGGGCAGCATTTCCGGGTTCGCGACCAAGTTTCAGCTGTACACTGTTCCCGGCCAGAGCTACTACGCGTCCACGCGAAAGCTCGTGCTCCAGGGTGCCGACGGGGTGGTCTTCGTCGCGGACAGCCAGGCGCGACGGCTGGACGACAATCTGGAGAGCCTGCAGGACCTGCAGACCAATCTGCTGACGCAGAGCATCGACATTCGCCAGCTGCCGGTCGTCTTCCAGTACAACAAGCAGGATCTCCCCGGCGACCTCATTCTTTCGCCGCTGGAGCTGGATGACGCGCTCAACTTCCGGGAGGTGCAGAGCTTTTCGGCCGACGCGCTGCACGGCGGCGGCGTCTTTGAGACGCTGAAAGGGATCTCGGAGCTGGTGTTGCGACGGCTGGCCGCCGCGGAGCCGACCGCGTGACGCCCCCGCTCAACCCGTACTTCCGGTTCGACACCATGGTCGTGGGCGCGGCCAACCGGCTGGCGGTCACCGCGGCGCGTGCGGTGGCCGAGACTCCGGGCACCGTCTACAACCCGCTGTTCGTGTATGCGCGTCCGGGACTGGGGAAGACGCACCTGCTGATGGCGATCGGCCACGGCGCCGCAGCCATCGATCCGTCGCTCGACGTCCACTACCTCACGCTCGACCACTTCATCGAGTCCTTCCACGCAGCGATCGGGTCCGGACAGGGCGAAGCCTACCGCAAGGGCTTTCTCGACGTCGGCCTCCTGCTGGTGGACGACGTACAGTTTCTCACCGGCCAGCGAGAGACGCAGGCCGAGCTGCTCCGGATCATCGATGGGATGCAGACAGCCGGCCGGCAGATCGTGCTCACCAGCGACCGGCCCCCTGCCGAAATCGAGGCGCTGGACGAGCGGCTGATTCGGCGCTTCGCGGGCGGGCTCGTCATCGACATCGCCGCGCCGGACTACGAGACCAAGGTCGCCATCCTCCGGCGGAAGGCCGAAGAGCGTCGAGCAGGTTTGGCGCCTGGCGTTTTGGAGGCCGTCGCGCGGCTCCCGATCGACAACGTGCGCGAGCTGGTCGGTGCACTCAACCGGCTGGTGGCGCATCAGTCGGCCGGCGAGCAAGTGGGAGCCGAGAAGGTGCCGGGGTTGCTCGGGGTGCAGGCGAGTAAACGGGAAGCCGAAGTCGCGAGCGTTCCGGCGCACGGGAAAGCAGGTGACGGCGAGGCACCCGCGAGCGCCGGCGACAAGGAGGATCTGAGCTCCCGCTCGCGCGCAGAGGCACCGGCCGACGAATTCGGCGATTTCCTGTCCGAGATTTCAGCGACGCTGAGCCAACAGATCGAGAGTTGGCGCGGCAAAGTGGCTGCTGCCATCCTGCGCTGGAACGGCGAGGGTTATCGCACCGGCCGCCTGGAGCTGTTGCTCGAAGGAGAGCTGGCTCGCGACCCGGAAGAGGCCCTGCGCGAATTCGAGGCCGATGTCCGGAGGCTCGACGCGTTGCGGGCCGAGGTCGAAGCGGTCGCTCCCTCGCTGGCAGGCTCGCCGCTGTTTCGCGACCCCGGCGACGTCGCGGCGGCGGAGGCGCTCCTCGAGCAGGCAAAGGAAGGGGCTGACCCTCCGCCCGCGCCATCGCCGCTTTGGCGCCTCGACTCGTTGGTCGAAAGCGCGGGGAACCGGGTCGCAATCCAAGCGGCGCAAGCAGTCATCGCGCAGCCGGCCCAGAAGTACAACCCCCTGGTGCTCGTCGGCGGCAGCGGCGTGGGCAAGACCCACCTTCTGAACGGCATCGGGAACGCGTTGGTCGCAAACGGGCTTCGCACCGTCGCGTGTGTGAGCGCCGAAGCGTTCACCGGTGCGCTGATCGAGGCGATCGACCGGGATGCTGTCGCCCAGTGGCGCAAGCGATACCGGCGGGTCGAAGCATTCCTGCTGGACGACGTTCACCTCGTAGCCGAGAAAGGGCGCTCTCAGGACGAGCTGTTCCTGCTCTTCAATCAATTTCTCGAGAGCGGACGGCAGATGGTGTTCACCTCGGCGGTTGCGCTTCCGCAACTCGACGGGGTCGAGCCCCGCTTGCTGACCCGGCTGGAAGGCGGGCTGGTGGCGGAGCTGCCGGTGCCCGACCGCGAGATCCGGCAGCGCGTGATCGAGCGAATCCTCAGCGAGAAGGTCGAACGTCCGGATCCCGAGGTCGCGGCCTACCTCGCGGGCCGCCCAGCGGACTCGGTGAGGGCGGTCCACGGGCTGGTCCAGCGAGTGCTGAGCGCCGCCGAAGCACAGCAGGCCAAGCTCTCGGCAGCATTTGCACGCTCAGTGCTCGAAGCTTCGCCTCCACGCCCCGTGCGCCGCGCCGCGCCGCCGCGGTCGTCCGGTTTGGTCGCGCCCGGCGTCGGAGGCGCCAGAAGTCGCGAGAAGATGGTGTGGGATTGGCCGGACATCGGGGATCGGCTCATCGAGGAGTGGCGCTGATGGCGATCAAGGGAAGCCTCAAAGAGGCGAGCCTGCCCGATGTGATTCAGCTGCTCTTCCTAGGGCGGAGGACCGGCTGTCTCGCGCTCGCCGACCGGCAGAACTTCGGCACCATCTATTTCGACGACGGCCAGGTTGCTCATGCCGCGATCGTGAATCGGCGTGACCGGCTGGGCGACATCCTGGTGCGCAGCAAGCGCATTACGGCCGAGCAACTGCGGGCCGCCATCGACGCCCAGGAAACAACCCGTGATCGGAAGATTGGGGAAATTCTGGTGGAGCAGGGCGCGATCGGCGCGGAGGAGCTGCAGGAGTACGTCCGTCTCCAGATCGAGGAGGCGGTGTACTACCTGTTCACCTGGTCGCAGGGGACGTTCAACTTCGAGGCCGGCGTCCGTCCGGAGGGTGAAGAGTTTCCCGTTCGGATCAACCCCGAGTATCTGCTTCTCGAGGGCGCCAGGCGGGTGGACGAGTGGAGCCTGATTCAGAAAAAGATCCCCTCGTTCGACCTGATCTTCTCGGCCGACGCGGGTCACATGGTTCCACCCGATGTAACGCTCTCGTCGGCCCAGCAGACCATCCTGCCGCTGCTCGACGGCTCCCGGGACGTTCAACAACTGGTTGAAGAATCCGGCCTAGTCGAGTTCGAGGTGGGCCAGGCTCTCTACGGCCTCATTCAGGCGGGGT
Source organism: Gemmatimonadales bacterium (assembly GCA_035495075.1). Classification (GTDB taxonomy): domain Bacteria; phylum Gemmatimonadota; class Gemmatimonadetes; order Gemmatimonadales; family GWC2-71-9; genus DASQPE01. The sequence continues at coordinate 1,049 of DATJGL010000105.1, read as the reverse complement.
TCGCGCACCGGGTGGGCACTTCGGCCGCAGCCCCGGTTCCCAGGGTGAACGAAGCTCGGGTCGAGGAGCATCGCAATCTCGGCATCGCGTTCTACAAGGCCGGAATGCACGATGAGGCGCTGCGCGAATTTCGTCGAGTGGCCGACCTGCGTCCGTCGGAGGGAAGCGCACCGTTCTACCTCGGCCTCATCGCGCTGCGTCAGGGGCGCTGGGCGGAGGCGGTGGAGGCGCTGAACTCTGCCTCCGAGAAGAGCGGCCCTCGGCCGGCCGCAATGCACGACCTCGGACTCGCGCTGGAACAGTTGGGCCGGCTGGATGAAGCCGAGAAAGCGTTCGGCGACGCCGCCACGCGGGCTCGCGACGATGCGCGGGTCATGCTTGGCTGGGCAGTCGCCGCGGTCAAGCGGGGCGACCATACGGTCGCGCTCGGCCGACTGGCGCGCGCTCGGGAAATTCTGGGTGAGAAGCCGGCCCCGGCCGCATGGTACTGGGCCGCAGCGTTGGCCCACGCGGGCGCGGACGACACGGAGACGGCGGTCAGCGTGGCGCGTGCGGGCGTCACGGCGTTCCCGCAGCAAGCGGTGCTTCGGAATAACCTCGCGGTGCTGCTCGAGGGTGCGGGCGATCTGGCCGGGGCGGAAGTCGAGCTGCGTGCCGCGCTGGCGGAGGATCCGTCACTGCCCCAGGTCTTCAAGAACCTGGCCGACCTGTGTTACCGAAGCGGGCGATACGACGAGGCATACGACGCCTACGAGCGCGCGGCCAAGCTCCAGCCCGACTTGGGGGATGACCTCTACTTCAAGCTGGGGAATCTCGCCTACAAGCGGCGGGACGCGGCTCGAGCCCGCGCGAGTTGGCAGCGCGCGACCGAGCTCAACCCCGGACATCAGCTCGCGCGAGCCAACCTCGACATGCTGGAGCGCGCCTCGTGACCGGCGCCGCCGAAGATCTTGCGTTCGAGAGCCTGGCTCGTCGGATCTCCGAAGGGGCGGGCCTGGCAATCAACGCCTACAAGACCAAGTGCATTCGGCGCCGGATCGCGGTTCGGA
>DATJGL010000104.1:0-2437 GCA_035495075.1 Gemmatimonadales bacterium | reverse complement strand
TCATGGATCTTCGCGAAGACGGCTCGTTCACGCTGAACCAGAAATACTTCAACTATCTCGGCGGCCTCACGATGACGAGCCCCGCCTTCGAGAGGTTGTTCGGCGGGCCACCGCGAGTCCCGGAGACCAAGCTCACGCAGAGGGAAATGGACCTCGCTCGCTCGATCCAGGAAGTATGCGAGGAGGTCATGTTGCGAATGGCGCGCAGCGCGCACCGCGAAACCGGGCTCGAGGACCTCTGTCTCGCCGGAGGGGTGGCACTCAACTGCGTCGGGAACGGTCGTATTCTCCGCGAGGGTCCGTTCCGGCGACTCTGGATCCAGCCTGCCGCCGGCGACGCGGGCGGCGCTCTGGGCGTGGCCCAGCTCATCTGGCACCGGCATCTCCAGCAACCCCGCACAGTGGTCTCCGGCCACGACGGGATGAAGGGAGCGTTTCTCGGGCCCGAGTTCACCGAGAGCGAGATCGAGGATTTCCTCCGAAGCGAGGGGATCTCCTACGAGCGGCTCGACCCCGATACACTGGTCCGTCGGGTCGCCCGGCTTCTGGCCGATGAGAAAGTCATTGGCTGGTTCAACGGCCGGATGGAATTCGGCCCGCGGGCGCTCGGAGCCCGGAGCATCCTGGGCGATGCCCGCAGCCCCCGCATGCAGGCGCAAATGAACCTGAAGATCAAGTTCCGCGAGGGCTTTCGGCCGTTTGCCCCGAGCGTGCGGCGTGACCGGGTGAGCGAATATTTCGAGCTGGACGCCGACTCACCCTACATGCTCCTGGTCGCTCCAGTGCGAAAGGAGCGCCGCATTGCAATGACCGCCGAGCAGAGAAAGCTCTGGGGCATCGACCAACTCAACGTGGCGCGCTCGGACATCCCAGCCGTGACCCACATCGACTACTCGGCGCGCATTCAGACCGTCAGTGAGGACACCAATCCGAGCTACTATGCTCTGCTCAAGGTGTTCGAGGAGCTGACGGGCTGCGGAGTGCTGGTGAACACGTCGTTCAACGTGCGGGGGGAGCCGATCGTGTGCACGCCGCAGGATGCCTATCGCTGTTTCCGGCGCACCCACATCGACTATCTCGTACTGGGGCCGTTTCTGGTCGGCAAGGAGGCACAACCGGAATGGAAGGAAAGCACGGAGTGGGAGCGGGAGTTCCAGCTCGATTGACGCCTCGGGAAGGCCGCAAGTTCGCGTTTACCGTCGGCGCCGCGTTTCTGGCTCTCGCCGGCCTCATGTGGTGGCGGGGCCGAATGCCGGGGGTTGTTGTGTTCGGGATCCTCGGCGGCGTTCTGTTGCTAGCCGGCCTTGTCGTGCCCGGCCGGCTGAGGCCGGTGTACCGGGCCTGGATGGGCCTGGCTGAACTGTTGTCCAAGGTGACCACGCCGATCTTCATGGCCGTGGTGTACTTCGTGGTGGTCACACCGGTGGCATACCTGCGCCGATTGCTAGGCAAGCCGCCCTTGGCCCCTTCCGGCGCGACGGGAAGCGTGTGGACGGAAAGACCAACGGATCAGCGGCGCAGCGACCTGCTGCGCCAGTTCTGAGGAGGAGACATGGCGAGATCGGGTCTAGCAAGCGAGCTGTGGGCTTTCATGCGGGTCCGAAAGAAGTGGTGGCTGCTTCCAATCATCCTCGTCATGGTATTGGTTGGAACGCTGCTGGTATTGGCGCAGGGCTCTGCGTTGGCCCCGTTCATCTACACGATCTTCTAACTGCGGCTTTTCTCATTTCGCTCCAGTTGCCGCGGCCTGGGCCGGCGCGCCACGGCCTCCACCGGCGGACAGCGTGAGCCGGACCGCTGCGAACGCGGTCTGGCTTACACTGACGCGGCTCACGGCCGATTTCCTTAGCTTCCTGCTCTTCATAGCGATTTCCCGTCATTTCGGCCCGACCGGCACCGGTGCGTACGCCTACAGTTTCGCCGTAGCTGCACTGGTCTCCGTCTGCGGTACCCTCGGCCTGGACACGTATGGAATCCGCGAGTACGCGCGACTCGGGGAGGCCGAGCGTCGCCCGCTTCTCGCCCGTATGCTCGCCACGCAGGCGCTCGCGATGGGTACCGCGATCCTCGGGCTGACCCTCTACCTGCTGGTTACGCGGCCGAACCCACTGACGGCGACCCTGATCGTCCTACTCACGGTGCACCTGCTCGGCTTGGCCGCCGCCCGGACGCTCTTTGTGCCCGCCTTTGCCCATCAGGCGATGGCTGCCCCCGCGGTCGCCGAGCTCATCTGCCGCGGCGGCGCGATACTCGCCGCTCTGCTGATGATGACGGTCTTCCGAGGTTCGCTGACCGTTTCCCTGATCGGTTTCCCCCTCGCTGGGTTGGCTCTGGCCACGGTTGCGGCGACCTCGGCGTTTCGATTCGCCGGTCAGGTTGAACTTCACATCTCGCGGCCTGCAATCGGACAAACCATTCGGGCGGCCTGGCCGTTTGC
>DATJGL010000103.1:0-3391 GCA_035495075.1 Gemmatimonadales bacterium | reverse complement strand
TGCCGCGATGTTGCGGGCCGGCTCGACGCCGAGGGTCCGAACGCCCAACGCTGCGAACTGGGCAAGCAAGCTTCCATCGTTGCTCGCGATCTCGATCACGAGATCGGCGGGGCTCAAGGACAGCGTTCCTGTCACGGACCGCGCATACTCGCGGAAATGCGCGGCCATTGTCTCGGACACTCCGCTCACATACAGGTAGTGGCCGAATAGCACCTCGGGATCGACCACGTCCAGCAGCTGGACCAACCCGCAGCCGTCGCAGCAATACACGTCGAGCGGAAAGAAGCGCTCGTCGTCGAAGTCGCCCTCGCCGGAGAGAAAGGCGTTCGCCAGCGGCTGCGGACCGAGCGAGAGAAACGCGCGCAGCGCGGCCCCGTCGCAGGCGCGACACCGCGTTCGGCGCCGGTGGATCGCCGCGCCCGAGAGGCGCGGCCGGTCGAACGGCGCGAGGGTAACCGCAGATTCCGCTGGCAGGTCACTCGTCAAGCAAGCCCATGCCCAACCTCGGCGATCCCGAGCGCGGCGTCACGACTCGACGACGCCACGCCTTCAGGTCACCCGAGAACCGGTTCCGGAGCATCCACCACAAGAATTCCGAGCAGGTCGACGCCCGTACATGCGACAGCCCGCTGCCGCGCATGCGCGCGAAGACGTTGTATTCCAAAATCGGGAGGCCGAGATGGAATGCCTTGAGCATGACTTCGGGATCGAGGCACCATCCTTTGCTCGTGAGCGCCATCACCTCCACCACGTCGCGAGGCAGGATTTTCGGGAGGCCATTGATGTCGAGGGAAGCAACCCTAGGCCAGAAGAGCCGAAACAGGAAATTGTAGGCGATCGAGACAACCTTGCGGGCTAGACCGTCCAGTCGAAAGCGCCGGCGGGCCTTCGCGAGCACCGGCACTCCCGCCGCGACCGCGCCCTCGTAAAGCCGAACTACGTCTTCCGCGTCCACCTGCCCATCGGCCGCCAACACGCCAACCCAGGGCGCCTGGCATGCGCCCAATCCGGTCAGCACGCCGAAGCCATACCCGATGTTGGTCTCGACCCGAAGCGGCTTCACCGAGGAATATCTTCGTGACAGGTTCTCGAGGACTTCCCCGGTTCGGTCAGTCGAGCCGTTGTCGACCGCGACCACCTCCAGGGGGATGGCTGCCCGCTCGAACGCAATCACAATGCGCCGGACGGTCTGTCCCACGATGGCTTCTTCGTTATAGCAGGGCATCACCAGCGAGAGCGCCGGCCCGCCCGTCACGACCCCCCCGCTCATCTCCGACGGGGCCGCTTCCACGGCTCTCACGTCAGCCCCCCTGCCAGGTGGGTCACCGTCGCCCTCACGCCGTCGCCGATGCTCGTGCCCGGCTGCCAGCCCCCGGTCAACTCCCGCAGTCGAACCAGTTTCACGGCGTCATGCTCCAGCTCGTCAGAACGTGTCGGCAGCACCCCGAAGTGCAGTCGCTCGGCCGGCAGCCCAAGGATTGGCGCGGCGATCTCGACGAACTCCCGCACCGAGGTCAGGCGACCGGTCGCGAGATTGACGACGAAACGGCCGGGTGCTTCGGAGACCCCGAGCCGAAGAAACCCTTCAGCCACGTCGCCCACATAAGTAAAGTCCCGCCGCTGGGTACCTGCCGTGAGCTGCACCGCCTCGCCCCTCGCGGCCGCCTGGATGAGGGAGGGCAGCAGCCGCCCCGGGTGTTCACCGGGTCCGTACACTGTGAACAGCCTCACGGTCAGCGCGCGTAGATTCGGGTCCCGGCTCCGCTCCATCAGCAGCACGGTGCCGTCAAGCTTTGTCTTCCCATACATCGTCGTCGGCAGCGCCGGGCTGTCCTCGTCCAGGTCGCCTCCGGAGACGCCGTACTCCTGAGCCGTGCCAGCATGGAGCAGCTGTGTACCCGGCCAGCCCGGATCTCCCCAGCGAGCGACCGCGCTGGCCAGCGACCCCACCGCCTGGGTGTTTATTCGCCGCGCTTCCCGCTCATCCGTCTCGTTGCGGTCTACCCCGTAGCCCGCGAGATGAAACGTCACCGCCGGACGAACCCGGCGGATCAAAGCGTCGACGGCGGCTTTGTCTCCCAGGTCCACGGCGAGAGCCTCGCCGTGGATCTCGAGCTGGTCGATTACGCTGCGTAATGCTGCAGGGTCCCGGGAAGCCAACACCAGGTCCGAACCGGCACGGGACAGAAGCCTGGCGATCCAGCGTCCGATGAAGCCCGATGCGCCAGTAACGAGCGTCCGAACGCCCTGGTAGGGCGCCAACACGCTCGGCGCAGGGGCTACAAGCGCGGCCACGCACCCAGCGGCTCATGAAGCCTCGGGGTTGGCGTGGCGGGCTTGCTTAAAACCGGCATCGGGTGCGACCCGAGTGAGTTACGTGTGGGTGTACTGCTGTTGTGGCGACGCCTCAGATGGGCAAGTTATAGGCCGGGGCTAAAGCGATTAGAACCGTGACAGGCGGGGGGTGTAAGGCTGCAAATGCGGTCGCGCTGCTGCAACACCTGCGTCGGGCATCGGCCAGAGCGCGACTTTCGTCAGTGAGCCAGTGTAACGTCCGTCAGTAAGCCAGAGTAACGTCGGTGTGACGAGGCCACACCGGCAACAGAACGACCCGATTGTCGTTTTCGACCTCCTCGATTGCGGGACCGACCTCCAGCCCGCTCTCGATGAGCTGCTGCCTCGGCTCGTGCCCTGGCACCGGATCGCAGTGACCACACCGGATATACCCCACCCAGAAGTGCTCGCTCGCTGAAGTCCGGAGGATGTCGGACACGTTGCTTGCAGACACGGTGAGGAAATGCCCCCGCCGGCCCGACCACATGGTACCTCGGGCGCCGACTTGTGGCCTCCAGGGCTTGTGAGCAAACTCGTCCAGGAAGAAGCCCATGGAAGCCGAGATAGCCCATCCCCCAGCCGCCAACCCTTTGGACGGCACCGAGAGCACGTAGAGGGGCACCTCGCCGGCAGACGCAGGCTCCGCCTCGACCAGCCGCTGGGTCAGGGAGCGCCAGTCCACTCTGCTCCCCATTTGCGCTCCTTCCCATGCCATGCGATTGCTGCGGAGATCGCCAAAACCCGCGATAAGACTCCAGGCCGCCAGAACGCAGATGTAAGCGGTGCGGAACCGAACGGGCTGCAAGCGGTGAACGGCAGCGGCGACGAGGGCGTAATACGCCAACGTCGCAAAGATCAGATACCGATCGAGAAAGAGCGATTGCCGAGACACCTGGCTCGTGAGGTAGAGCGCAAGGATCGGCAACGGGCTCAGAAATGTGAGCCACCACAAGACCATGCTGTCCCGTTGGCCGGTGCGGCTTCTGGCCAAACTCTGCCATACCCAGAGGAGCACCGGCAACCCAAACAATAAGAGGCCTGCCAATGCCCCGCCGGG
>DATJGL010000102.1:0-6298 GCA_035495075.1 Gemmatimonadales bacterium | reverse complement strand
AGCCCCGGCATGGAGATGTCCAGAACGACCACGTCGGGGCGAAGCTCTAGAGCCGCCTCGACCAATTGATGTCCATCCGTTATCCCGCCCACCACCGCGAACTCCGGCTCGAGTAACCGGCGAAAGGCCTCGAGCAGCAGCCCATGGTCATCGGCGAGGAGGAGCCGCGACGTGGGATGCGGTCGTCCCGACGCACGAGGCTTCGATGGCGAGGCCGCCCTCGCGGGGGGCCTTTGGGTCCTGGTCGCGGTCATCATATCCTCACGGCCAGCAATTCGGTCGTGGTATGAACGTTGACGGAAATTCGTTCCAGGGCGATTTGGGAACTTGTCCGATTCTAAAGCCGAGACAGCGACTCCGTAACCGGGAAAGGGCGGCCTTCAGGTCCGAAAAATACCGGGCCTCGTATCAGGGAAACCCTTATCCCAGCAAGCAGGCTCACTAGCCAACCAGCTCGTGCCGCAGCGCGAACTGAATCAGCTCGGCGGTGGTCTTAACGCCTAACGTCTGCATCATCTCGTACTTGTGGGACTCAACTGTCCGAGCTGAGAGCTCGAGCGCGGCGGCGATCTCCTTCATCCGCTTACCCGCAACGATCAGGCGGAGCACATCACGTTGCCGAGGCGTCAGGCGGCCGGATGGCTGGGTGGACTTCCCTGTGAGGTTGGCCAGCACGTCTCGTGTGATCAGGGGGCTCAGGTAGAACCGGCCACGCAAGACCTCGTGGATTGCCGTGATCAACTCGTCACCTGCCGAATGCTTGACCAGATATCCCGCCGCGCCTGCCCGGAACGCCTCGGTGGCGAGATCGGCATCGGCATGCATGGTGAGAAAAATCATCCGGGGTCCGGGCGGGTCCTCATTGAGCCGGCGTAGTGCGTCGAGACCGTTCAACCCCGGCATGCTGATATCGCTCACGATGATGTCGGGGCGAAGCCTGCGCGCCGCTTCGACCAGCGCCTCCCCGTCTCGGACGGTTCCCACCAGGTCGAAATGCTCATTCAGCAAGCTTCGCAGGCCGTCGGCCACAATGGTGTGGTCGTCTGCGAGCAGCACGCGCGGCAGAGTCATGCTTATCTCACCTCGACGCCGCCGGCACTTGTCGGCGCCTATTACAGTGGCACGCGGACTTGAACCGTCGTGCCATGGCCAGGCAGGCTCGCAAGCTGGACTGTCCCACCCACCAGCCTGGCCCGCTCGTCCATGCTCAACAGTCCCAATCCTTGCGGGCGCCACATCGAATCGAGCTCGAACCCCCGACCGTCATCTCTGATGATCAGCTCCACCTCATTGGGTCGCCGCGCGAGCTTGACCGATACCCGCTTCGCCTCGGCATGCGTCGCCACGTTACGGAAGGCCTCCTGGGCCACTCGATAAAGACACTGGACGACGTCCGGCGGGAGGTCATCGAGGTCGGAGGGGACATCGCAATTTACGGCGAGACCATGCTGCCGCTCGAGCTCCCCGCCTGCGCTTTGAAGGGCGACCCCGAGCCCGGCATGCCGCAGCACGCCGGGATGCAAGTCGTGCGACAACCGACGGATCGCGTCCGCCACCTCGATGGTCCACTCTTCCAGGCGGCGCACGTCGGCCTTGAGCGTAGGGCTGGCGGTGAGAGCGCGCTCCAGTCCACTCAGCCCGATCGTCACGGCCGCGAGCTGCTGGCACAGCCCGTCGTGCAGATCCCGCGCAATGCGGCTCCGTTCGGCCTCCTGCGCGTTCAGCAAGCGACCGGCGAGGTCCCGGGCGCGGGCACTACTCGCGCGCAGCGCGGCTTCGCTAGTGCGGAGGGCTTCCCCCGCTCGCTTTCGTTCCGTGATTTCCTGGAGGACGCAGTTCACTCCGTCGACGGCGTCATGCTCATCACGAACCGGGTAGCATCGGACAAGCCAGTCGCGTGCCGCCCCGTTGTCCAGCGCCTCGGCGCGCACCTCCTGGTCGATGATCGGGGCACCGGTCTCGAGCACCTGCCGCATCAACGGCTCGAGCACCGCGCCGAGCTGGGGACTCATTTCGCGCAAGTGGCGCCCGAGGTGCTCGGCCGCGGGCCGCCCGTGCATCGCGGCCAGCCAGTCGTTGATGCTGACGAAACGGAGCCCCCGGTCCAGGAACGTCAGGCCCACCGGTGCCGTCCGGTAGATGGCGGTGAGCTCGAGGAGCTGGTGATGAATTTCCCGCTCGCTCGCCTTGAGGGCTGCGCCGACCCGGCGGCGCTCGTGCACGAGGGCCGCCAGCACCATGAGCGGCAGCGTCAGGGCGAGCAGGAATAGCTGGAGATCGAGCACCCGGGCGATCGGGTCCGGGATCGCGAACGGACCTCGACCGTGCACCGGACTCCACACGCACATGATGGTGACGGGAACGAGCGCCAGGCTCAGACCACCCTGCCCGAACCGGATGGCCGCCCAAAGGAGGAACGGCAAGGGCGCGACCACCAGCGCCGGCATGTTAGCGCGCTCGATGTCGGGGACGCCGAACACCAAGATCGCGGCCGCCGCAAGTGCGACCGCGAGTCCAATGGCCTCTCGACGGTGAGTCGTCGGCGCGGGGCGGGTCGGGGAGAGGACGCTCGGAAGCCAGAGGAGAAGGGCGGGAAGCAGGGTAAAGAAGGCCGTGACATTCGACAGAGTTACCAGTCGCCACGTGAGCCAGAATTGGAGATTGCTCGGCGCGGTTGCGCCCGCCCATTGGGCGCCCAAGAGGATCGCGGCCGCACAGGGGAGCGCCGCGAGGGCCGGGACAACGGACGCAATGCCGACGAACGCACCCACCTGGTTCATGTCGTCCAATTCCGGGCGCGGTCCCAGCGTGGCGCGCAGGGCCAGTGCGGTGCCGACCGTGAGCAGCGAGTTATGCAGCAGTTGGATCAACAGCAGCCAGCCGGGGGTGCCATACGGGAGATGCGCGAGCAGGTGAGGCGGGACCGCCGCGAGCAGGAACAGCCACCAGCGTCGGGGGGGGGTGTAGACCAGGGCAGCCACCAAAAGCGCGTTGGCCGGCCAGAGGGCCGATGCCGAGGAGCCGGGAAAACGAAGGGCAAGCCCGAGTCTCGCGCAGCCGTAGTACGCGACGGCGAACACACTCAGGACGACCGCACTGTAAAGGAGACCTGCGCTCGCGTCGAGGCTGAATCCGGGCGAGCTGCGTGCGAGCGGGCGCTCGCTCAGCGCCTCTTCAGCCAGTACTGGCTGTCCCATGCGTATTGAATCTCCCGCTCTTCAGGTCCAGGACGCACCCAGGACCGCGCCTCTCTGCCGTGAGCCGGCCCGGCCCGGGGCCGCTGTCCGAGTCTACCTGGTGAGATTGGCCGGTCAAGAGGAAGAACCCTGCCGGTGAGGGCAGGCTCGGTGTTCGGGCGGTGAGACTGTCAAATGTGACAGTTGCGGCCGGGGTGGAGTTCGTCTGAACCTACGTGGTCTCGACGCGCGGCTACGATTCACCAGGTTGGGGAGGGGTGGGTATGCGTGGTGTTGGCATCGGAGCGGCCGTGCTGGCTCTTCTGGTCCCGACCATCGTGGGGGCGCAGCAGGTGCGCTGGGCATTCAAGCTGGGCGGCGGGATTGCTATTCCGACCGGGTCGTACAACACGTACGTCGATGATGGCTGGCACGGACAGCTCGGGGCTGCCTTCTTCCCACGCGGGGGCAAGGCCGGCATTTCGGTCGAGTTCAACCGAAGCTCGACCGACATCAGCCGGCACTTCCTCGACTCCCTCTCAGCGACCGAGGGCTCGTCCAGGCTCTGGTCGCTCACGCTCAACGGCGTTGCCACCCTGCTTCGGCAGGGAAGCATCGCGCCTTATGTCATCGGGGGAGCCGGGTACTACAGCCGGACGGTCGAGTTCAATGGCGGGACGACCTCGGTCGTGGTCACCGACCCGTGGTGGGGAGGCACGGACATCGCTGCGGGATCGGTGCTCAGCTCGTATACGAAGAACAGCTTTGGCGTCAACCTGGGAGCCGGGGTCGCATACACGCTTACGAAAGGCGGAGCCATCTTCCTCGAGGCACGATATCACCACGCGTTTTCCGATCCGGTGGACAGCCAGGTCCTGCCCATCATGATCGGGTTCACCTACGGCTTTTGACCTGCCACTCTTTTACTGGGGCAAAGCTCCCGGAGCACTTATGCGTACCATCGCGGTCGCCACCACTCTCATGCTCGCTTGGGTAGGAGCTGCTGGGGCACAGCAAGAGACCGGGGAAGTCCAGTCTGCTCGGGCCGATATCCACGCGGCACGGACCAAGCTGGTCGCCGCCAATCTCCCCCTGACCGAAGAGGAAGGAGCGAAGTTCTGGCCGTTGTACAATCAGTACCGCGGCGAAGTAAGCAAGCTCAACGACCGCTCGCTTGCCTTGATCAAGGACTTCGCAGCCAGCTACGACTCCATGTCCGATGAGAAAGCCAGCGACCTGCTCAAGCAACAGATGGCCATCGACGAGGACCGGCTCAAGCTCAAGAAGTCGTACCTGGGCAAGTTCGAGAAAGTGCTGCCGCAGAAGAAGGTGGCACGGTACTATCAGATCGAGCGAAAGTTGGACGCCAGCGTCCAGTATGAGGCGGCCAAGGCCATTCCGCTGGTGAAGTGAGACCTTGGCCGTGCGCTCGGGTGGTCAGAAGGCGTAGGAGATTGCGTACATCAGGTTGAACGTCTTGACCTTGACCGTCGTGGTCGTCTGCGCTCCGCCCAGCGACGGCCCTACCACCCGGTCGTCGGTAGTACCCCACGACCCGGCCACGCCGAGCGAGCCGGAGAGGTGCGATCCCGTGAAGGACACGCCGGCCGAGGCGCCCTTGAGGTCAATGCTGCGGAATATCGTCGCGGCGGGATCGTTGATCGGCGAATCGTCGGTGAAAAAGCCGGCGTGAATGCGGAACCCCTTCGACACCGCGTAGTGGGCACCAAAGGCCAGGTTGTATACCGCCTTGAAGTTTTCGACCACGGGGGCGAAGGGGAGCGTGGACAAGCTGGGAATGCCGGCCGCATTGGTAGTGAGCACGTTGGCTAACGAGTCGCTGGTCAGGAGGTCGTAGGGGCCCTCGCCGGAGTGGTATTTGAGGTCGCCCTCCAACTCGAACCTGCCGAGGCGCGCGGCTGCCCCGGCCGTGATGCGGAAGGGGATCTTGTACCGGAACGTGGCCTCCTCGTCGCGGAACGCGACCTCGCGTGACCCGGCACCGGTAAAGGCCGAGTTCTGAAACTCGATCTTGCTGCTGCCACCCAGCCTGAGCCCGGGCGAGACCACCAGCGCACCGAGCGTGAACTTGGGGCTCAGGTCGTACTGCACGCCGCCGCCGAACAGCAACTGGGTGGTATTGCCGTCGGTTACGAAGGATCGAATCCCCGTCGTGGACCCCCCGGTCAGAATCAATCGGTCGGAAATCGACTGAACCTGATTCATGTTGGTGATTGCGTAGCCCAGGTTCGCGCCTACCCGGAAGCGGTCTCCGAGTCGGTAGCCAGCGGCGATGCCGGGAACGATCGTGGAGAAGCCGGACGACGTGCTGTAGGAAAACGCCTCCGTGCCCCCGCTGGTCGGGAGGCTGAAGGCGCCGTCGAGCACGCTGGGTGACCAGGACACTGGTTTCGCGTAGTAGAAACCGATGCGAAGCTTGGGGTTGTGGATGATGGGCGCGCCGAGGACCCCGCCGAAGTAGGTCCCGATCGGGCTGAATCGGGTGCTGCCTTTGGCCGTCCCGATGCCTTCGAGCGTGATTGAGGCGACCTCGTAGGCATTGGAGCTTCCGTTCAGGCCGCTCTTCTCGCTCAGCGCCAGCCCGGCCGGGTTGAACCAGTTGGCAGCGGCGTCGTCGGTCCGGGCCACGTAGGCCCCGGCCTCCAGGCCCTCCCGCTGGCCGATGGGCACCCGATCGTAGTTGATCACCATGCCGCTCGCAGGGAGGTTGAAGTCACCCTGCGCGCGGGCGGTCTCCGGAGCGAGCAGCGCCGTCAGGGCGACAACACCTGCCAGCCAACACACCGGTCTCTCGTTCTGCCTGGACACAGTGGCTCTCCTGGATGGGTTCATGTCTACCGGAGCAGACAGGCTGCCGGATCAGGCCGCTCGGCATCGGTGTGATGGACGACAGCCGCCCGATGTGCTTGTTGATCGCGACTGGCTTCCCGGCCGTGTCGTCGGAGAAGTCGAGCGCCGGGTCGCGCACCAGCACCAGCGTCCCGTTTCGCAGCTCGAAGTGGGGTCTCGCACCATAAAGTGCCGTCGTTGTCGAACACGGCGACCCGCTCGTTCTAAGGAACGAAATTCATCCCGGCGCGCCTGGTCACCCGAGCGACGAA
>DATJGL010000101.1:0-7952 GCA_035495075.1 Gemmatimonadales bacterium | reverse complement strand
GCCGGGTGTGGCAACGGACGAGGAGCTGTCCATGCGTCCGGTCGCTCGGGGACGCGGCGCCGGTGGACGCATGACGCTTCGCGTGCTGGGGCCGCTGGGCCTGGCCTGGTGGCAGCGTCGTTTGGAGCTTCCTTGGGAAGTGGTGGTCTTCCCCAGCCTGGTAGGCGCATCGTTGCGGGCGCTCCCCCCGCAGGCACGCCGTCGCCGGCAAGCCGGCCTCCGAAATGTCCGGCGGCGGGGCGAAGGCCGGCTGTTCGAGGGGCTCCGCGAGTGGGTACCGGGCGACGACACCCGGATCATCGACTGGAAGGCAACGGCCCGCCGCGGCAAGCCGATCGCTCGTCAATACGAGGATGAGCGACGAGAGCACCTGATCATCGTGATCGACGCGGGCCGCCAGCTCACGGCTGAGGTAGACGGGCTGCCTCGGCTCGACGCGGTGATCGACGCGGCGGTGCGCCTTGCGCACGCGGGAGTGGAGCACGATGACAACGTGGGCGTGATGGTATTCGCCGATGAGATCCAGAGCTTCGTGCCACCGGCGCGGGGGCGGCGCGGCCTCCGTGGCGTGCTGGAAGCCCTCGCCGCCGCGGAAGCCCGACTGGTCGAGCCGGACTATCCAGCGGCGTTCCGCTACCTGGCGATCCGCAACCGACGCCGGGCGCTCACCGTCTTCTTCACCGACGTGATCGATCGTACCGCGAGCGAATCGGTGGTTGGGCAGGTCGCAACGCTGCAAGGCCGTCATGTCCCGCTGGCTGTGACGCTGCGGGATCCCGCGCTCGAGCGACTGGCCTCGGGGCGACCGGTGAACGAGCAACGGGCGTTCGAGCGTGCGGCCGCGGAGGAGTTGCTTCTGGCCCGGGAGGAGGCGCTGGGCGAGATGCGTCGCCGGGGGATTCTGGTGCTGGACGTGCTGCCTGGTGCGGCGGCCGACGCAGTGGTGGAGCGTTATCACCAACTCAAACGGCGGGGCGTGCTGTAGTCGGGTGCTACGGATTGGTGGGCCGTGATCCCAGATCGCGGAATGCCGCGCTGAAGGCTTCGACCGCATCCGGATCGAGCTGGCTGCCCGCGACCCGCCGCAGCTCTCGCAGCGCTTCGTCAGGCGCGCGGGGATCGCGGTAGGGCCGCTCGGACGTCATCGCGTCGAACGAATCGGCCACCGCAACGATGCGGGCCTCAAGCGGAATATCGTTCCCGCGAAGTCCATCGGGGAATCCGCTTCCGTCCAGCCGCTCGTGATGGGAGCGGATGATGCGCAGAACCACCGGCGACTCCCGGGCGAGCGGAGCCAGCATCCGTTCGCCCAGTTCCGGGTGCTCGCTGATCTGGTGCCGCTCCTCGTCGGTGAGCGATCCGGGTTTCTGCAGCAGCGCCTCACGGGTGCCGATCTTGCCGATGTCGTGGAGCTCTCCACCGATCCGGATCTGATCGAGCTCGGTCTCGTGCAGGCCCAGCAGCCTCCCGGTCTCGACCGCATATCGGCTGACCCGGACCGAATGCCCTCGCAGGTAGGCGTCCTTGGCCTCCATGGCCCGCGCGAGCATCTGGACACCTTCCAGGAAGAGTTCCCGGATGCGCTGGGCCTGTTCCTGGATCCGTCGCTCCAGGTGCGCCTGGTAGTAACGATTCTGCATGACCAACGACCGCTTTTCGAGCGCGCGGGCGACGCGGGCATGCATCTCGCTCACCGAGACCGGCTTGACCAGGAAATCCGCCGCGCCCAAGTGGAGGCACTCGACAGCGACGTTGGTCTCGGCCATGCCGCTCAGCATGAGCACCGCGATATCAGGGAACCGGCGGCGCACTTCGGTGAGAAAGGCCATGCCATCGAGCTCGGGCATCCGCAAGTCGCAGATGACCAGCGGTAGCTCGCCGTCACTGGCGAGCAGCTCCAGGCCCTCGCGTCCGCTGGCGGCCTCCAGGCAGGTGAAGCCCTGGGCCTCGAGCATGCGCACGACAGATCGGCGGACGATCGCTTCGTCGTCCACCACCAGACAGCGCATCACGAGGCGGCTACCGGTTCGCTGCGCCGCGCGCGCGCTGCGTCGAGCACCTCGCGAACTTTGGTAGCCAGGTCCTCCGGCGAAAACGGCTTTTGCAGGAAGGGGACACCGGGACTCAGTAGCCCCCGGCGAATGATTTCGTCGTTGGTGTAGCCGGACATGAACAGCACCGGCAGCCCAGGCCGGATTCGCGCTATCTCGTCCGCCAGCTCCCGTCCACCCATGCGTGGCATCACTGCGTCGGTGATGACCAGATCGACCGCATTGGCCTCCGACGCGAGCAACTCCAAAGCCCGGTGACCGTCGGTGCTCTCACGGGTGGCGTACCCTTCGTTCCTGAGATAGCGGCAGGCGAAGCCACGGACCAGGTCTTCGTCCTCGACCACCAGGATGGTTTCGCCGGTGCCCCGGGGCGGCGCCTTCGCGGGCTCCCAGACGGCCGGCTGGCCACTCTCTGCCACCTGCGGCAAGTAGATCTTGAACACGGTGCCTTCGCCCGGCTCGCTGTACACCCAGATGTAGCCCCCGCTCTGCTTCACGATTCCGTATGCCATCGAAAGGCCTAGCCCCGTGCCGTGGCCCACCGGCTTGGTGGTGAAAAACGGATCGAACACCTGGGCTTGCGTGTCCAGATCCATACCGCGGCCCGTGTCGCTCACGGTCAGCCTGACATACGGCCCCGCGCGGACGAGGGTGGCCGGGTGGCGATGGGCGTACTCGTTGTCGAGCATGACGGAGCTCGTCTCCATCGCCAGGCGGCCTCCCTGTGGCATCGCGTCGCGCGCATTGAGGGCCAGGTTCAGAATCACCTGCTCGAGCTGTGTCCGATCGGTCTTGATCCAGTTTCGATCGACGCCAAGACGCAACACCACTTCCCGGTCTTCGCCCATCAGGCGGCGCAGCACCGATTCCATGTCCCCCAGCACGGCGTTGAGGTCGAGCACCCGCGGCTGGAGCAGCTGCCGCCGACTGTAGGCGAGCAGCTGCCGGCTGACCTCGGCAGACCGCTCGGCCGCGCGGGCGATCTGGCCGACGTCCTGCTGTCGCTGGTCGCTTTCGTCGAGGCCCTTGGTGAGGAAGGTGCAGAATCCGAGGATCACCGTCATCATGTTGTTGACTTCGTGCGCCACCCCACCCGCCAGTCGCCCGATAGCTTCCATACGTTGCGCTTGCCGCAGATGTTCCTCGACCCGCTTTCGCTCGGTGAGGTCTCGCAAAACAAACGCCCCAGCGAGCAGGCGCCCGGTTTGAGCATCCCGGATCCCGAACGCATTGCACTCGACCTCGATCGGCTCTCCGGTCTCGACATGCCGGACTCGGCCGCCGAAGTCCCACGGCTCCCCCTGCCACAGGCGAGGCAGGACCTCTCGCGTGATGGTGGCGCGCGAGTCCTCGTGCCACAGGCTCATCAGCGAGATCCCTGCGGCAAGGGACTCCTCCGTGATACCGATGAGATCGCGCCCCGCCTTGTTGAGGTAGAGCACCCGCCAGTCGGGAGCGACCATCGCGATGAAGTCGCCCGCATTCTCGACCAACGACACGAAGCGCTGAACGTCCTCCTGCATGCGGACACGGCCGGTGACGTCGGTAGCGAGCACCAGCCGGGATCGCATCCCGCCGTAGAGCACTTCCTGACTCGAGATTTCGACCTCGATCCGGCTGCCGTCCTTGCGCACGTGGCGATAGCGGCCGCCGACGGTGATGCCCGGCGCCCGACGGCGAAGCCGCTCCTCGAATGCGGGGAGGTCCTCCGGAGGTCGAATCTCGCGGATCGTCATCCGCAGAAACTCCTCCCGGGTCCAGCCATACTGATCGATTGCAGCCTGATTGACGTCGAGAAAGCGCAGTGACTCGAAATCATAGACCCACATCGGCGCCGGGATCCGCTCGAACAGGCTCCGGTATCGGGTCTCGCTCGCCAGGATCTCGGCCTCGGCCCGCTTGCGCTCGCTGGCGTCGAGAATGAAGGACGTCCACTCCAGCGGCTGGTGTCCGGTGACCGCCCCGCCGACGACCACCGGCACCCGGGTACCGTCCTTCCGGAACAGTTCCTTCTCGAAGGGCCGCACGACGCCGGTATGGGCCAGCTCACGAAGCGCCCGCTCGTCGACCTCGGTATGCTCGGGAGGATTGATTACGCCCCAACGCAGGCGACCATCGAGCATTTCGCTGCGGGAATAGCCGACGAGGTCGAGGAACGCCTCGTTGGCTTCCAGCACGCGATCCTGATTGGCGACCAGCACACCCATTACGCCCGATTCGAACAGCGCGCGAAAGCGGGCCTCGCTCTCTCGGAGTGCGGCGAGCAACCGTTCCCGCTCCTCTTCGTTTCGGACCCGCGCCGTAACGTCGAGAACCGTCGCGCCGACCCACACCACGCGGCCCCAGGGCCCTCGGACCGGGAAGATGTTTCCGTAGAAATCCCGGACCGGCTCACTGGTGCCGGGCTCGCCGAGCCGCACGTGGACGCCGAGCACCGGCTCGCCGGTCTCGAGCACGCGCCGAAGCAGCGGCTCGCCGATTTCCCACGCCCGCGCCGGGAGCAGCTCGCGAACGGGGCGGCCGACATGCGCTTCGGGAGGTATTCCGTTGAATTGGGCGAACGCCTGGTTCACTCGAACGCAGCGGAGGTCACGATCGGCGTAGCCGATGCCGATCGGCGTAGCGCCGAGCGCGGCCTCCAGCATATCGGCAATGGGAATCCCATTGCTTCCCGACGCTTTGCTGCGCCGAAACCGGAGCACCAGCTCCCGTGCGAGCCACCCGACAAAGGCGGCGCCAATCACGATCAGGACCGTCAGCGGCCAAGTCATAGCGGGCGCTCCCGTCCTGCGTCAATCGGGTCCATGTGAGCGGACTCGGGTCACTGGCTCTTGAGCGCGCGCAGCTTTCCTGCCTGCACCTGCGGAAGCTCGGAGCGGCAGCGGGGAACATCCTTGGAGTTCTCGGCGAGCACCCATCCTTCGCTTGCGAGCTGCGCGTAAGTACAAAACTGCACAAGCATGGGATTGCCGTTTGCCACGCATTCCGGCCAGGGCTGTGTCGTGCTGCTGTCGCGCCAAGGGCCCCGACTGTCGATCGCATTGCGGCAGGCCGACGTCATGACGGCGAGCGTGGGCTGGGTCGGAGTGGTGAGCAGTTGTTGCACGTTGCCCGCTCCGACATCGGGCCCCGGCTGCGTAGTCGTCGTGTCGGTTTTCCGCGGCGTTGGCTTGGGCCGTGCAACTTTGGGCGGCACGGCCTTGGGCCGCGGCGCGGGCTTGGGCGGCGCGACGGGTGCAGAGTCCACGGGAGCGGCCTTGGGAGGAGCCGGGAGCGAGTCGGCGCGCTGATTGGTGGCCGCCAGCGGGTTCGGCACAAGCTCCGACTCGGGGGGCTGGCCCCCAACCCACCGCTGCCGCTTCCCGCCACTGAGCCAAAGCGCGACGCCGACGCCGACCAGGGTGAGGATAAAGAGCGCCACCCAGAGCAGCCGATCCGCCCGCTTGCTCTTGAGCACGCGGCGCAACATACGATAGATCTTAGGGGTATCGTGTTCAGCGCGCCACGGTAACTTATACGATCTGTGCCCCTACGACTCATGGATCTGCCTGACACACTGCTCGAGCGGCCCGCCGATGAGGCCGCGAGACTGATTACGCTTCGGTTGCTCTCCGATGTGGCCACGGCGCGCCTGCGTCTCGGGCACGCTGAAGATCCTGAAGCACTCCACGATTTCCGGGTGGCTCTACGGAGGCTCCGGAGTTCGCTGCGGGCGTGGCGTCCGCATCTGGTCAGTACGGTGAGCAGGCGCTCGCGCCGCCGCTTACGCGCTCTCGCCCGGGCAACCGGGCGCAGCCGCGACCTCGAGGTCCATCTTGCCTGGGTGCGCACACGGGCCGAGAGTCTCAAGGGTTACCAGCGGCCCGGCGCCGACTGGCTACTGGCTCGGATGGAAACCCGGAAAGTCCGGGCGGACCGCCGGCTGGAGGCTCGCCTGAAAGGCGACTTCGAGCGCACGGAGCTCAGGCTCCGGGCCGGGTTGTCGAGCGTGCGGGTGGTGGTGGTGCCGCCGCTCCCCGTGGCACATGCGGTGACGGGGGCAGGCGTGCTCGGCCGGCTGGTCGGCGATCTCGGCATCGAGCTAGGCAACCGGCTGATCGCCGTGCGCGCCATCGCCGACCAGGTCGAGGCGCATCAAGCGCGCATCGCGGGCAAGCGGCTTCGATACGTATTGGAGCCCTTGGCTCCCCGCATCGAAACCGCCCCCGCGATCATCGTTCAGCTCAAGGCGCTGCAGGACGGACTCGGAAGACTACACGACGCTCATGTGTTCGCCGGCTATCTGGCCCGAGCGTTGCAGACGGCCGCGGCCGAACAGGCCCGCCGGGTTTCCCGCGAACTGCTTGCCTGGGCCGCGCCTGACGCGTACGCCCGCGAGGCAGCGCCCGGCGACGACGATCCCCGTCTGGGGCTGGTGGCCCTGGCGCAGCGGCTTCGCGAGGAGGCCGAGGTTGCTTACGCGGAGCTCAAGACCAGCTGGCTCGACGGGGGTTCGGCCCCCCTCATGGCCGATGTGGCAAGCCTGGCGCAGCGGCTGGTCACCCAGCCGGCCGTCAGCGTGGGCGTGGAATCGCCCGCTGCCTTCTAGTCCCCCAACAGTCTCGCGCAACCAAGTACGCCGGCGTACCATATAGGTTCGACGCCTACCAGAGATATCCCATGAATGGAAGGTGGCTGGTCCTTGGACCGGTCGCGTCCTGCATTGTCGTAACCGCAGGATTTGCCCAGAGCGGCGGCGGGAAGGCCGAGGCGCGCCGGCTCTTCCGCGACGACGCCCCCCTCGCGATCACGCTGGGTGCGGACTTCCGGGAAATCTTCGCAAGCCGGGACACGGTCAATCCACAGAAACATGCCGCCACCCTCACCTTTCCCGGCGACTCAGGTCCGGTGACGGTCCCGGTCCAGCTCACTACCCGGGGGCATTTTCGGCTGCGCACCTCGACCTGCGGCTTTCCTCCGCTCAAGGTCTACTTTCCCAAGGATCAGCTCAAAGGAACGCTCTTCGGCGGCAATGGCTCGCTCAAGCTGGTCACGCATTGCGACAAGAACTCGCGCTACGAGCAGAATCTGCTGGTCGAGTACGGGATCTACCGTGCGTTCAATCGGCTTACCGACTGGAGCCACCGGGCACGCCTCACCCACGTGACCTACGCCGACGTGCGCGACTCGACGCGGAATCTGATCCGTTGGGGATTCTTTCTGGAGGACGACAAGGACATGGCCGCCCGAAACGGCGGCCAGGTGTTCGAAAGTTTCGGCACCTACTCCGAGATGGACTCGGCCCAGATGGATCTGGTCGGCGTGTTCGAGTACCTGATCGGCAACACGGACTGGTCCGTGATCATGCGGCATAACATCCGGCTGGTTCAGATCACAGGGCGCCCCGTGCTCTACCCCGTGCCGTACGATTTCGATTTCTCGGGACTGGTAGACGCATCATACGCAAGGCCCGACCCGCGAATGCCGATCAAGAGTGTACGGCAACGGCTCTACCGGGGCATGTGCCGGACGCCGGATCAGATCTCACCCACACTCGCGCGGGTGATGGCTGCGCGAGACTCGATCAACCAGGCTTTTGCGACTCTGCCGGACGTCGACCCCAAGCGGATGAAGGACGTGCAGAAGTATCTCGACGAGGGCTTCAAGGCGCTGTCAACCGCGAAAGACTTCATGCCGGAGCAGCAGTACGTGTGTTCAAGGACTCGGGAATGAGCAGCGCACCCCCCTCCTCGAGCCTAGTCCGGCGCTGACCTCCCTCCACTCTCTCATTCTCGTGGGCCTCGGCAACGTGGGCCGTGCCTTCCTTCGGATACTCACGTCGCAGGCGGAGCTTCTGCGCGATCGCCACGGCATTGCCTTTCGCGTTGTTGGGGCCGCCGACTCTAGTGGTGCAGCCTTTCG
>DATJGL010000100.1:0-10174 GCA_035495075.1 Gemmatimonadales bacterium | reverse complement strand
CGCTGATACGTCGCCATCGCCACGACCACTTGCCTGGCCTCGAAGCGGTGATCGCCGGCGGTCACGACGTACCAATCCCCTTCCCTGCTCAGTCGGTCCACCGCGACCCCCGTCCGCACGGGGAGCGCGAAATGGGCTGCGTACGACTCGAGGTAGTCCGCCATCTGGTTCTTGGATGGGAAGACATTCCCCCCGGCAGGAAATGGCATACCGGGAATACCGTCGAATCGGGCAGGAGTGAACAGCCGCAGGGAGTCCCAGCGACTCCGCCACGAATCGCCAATCCGCTCGTTCGCTTCCAGAATGAGAAACGGGAGGCCCAGTTGAGCCAGATGGTAGCCAACCGAAAGACCGGCCTGTCCCCCGCCAATGACCAGTGTTTCAACTCTCTCCGCTTCGCGCAAACCGCTCATCGTTGCCTCGACCGTTGACTATTGGGACCGCCAATCATCCGGGCGACATCATACGGTGGTAGGCCGGTGGCCGCATCGGACGAAGCATCCACCCGTGCCGGCGCCTGGCATGGGTAGTTCTATGTAGGGGGCCTAGACGAGACGGTTCTGGAAGGCGTACGCGGTGGCAGCCGCGCGGCTGGAGAGGCCGAGTTTGGTAAAGATGTTGCTCACGTGCCGGGCAACGGTTTTTTCGCTGATGGCAAGAGTTTCAGCAATGGCGCGATTCGTCTTCCCGGTCGCAACCAGGCAGAGCACCTGCCGCTCTCGTGCCGTGAGCGGTTCCGGAGCTGTTGGCGCGATGGTGCGAGCCAGATCCCTGACCAGGGCGACGTCCGGCGCGGCGCCCAGGTCTTCGAATGCGTGGCGTGCGGCGTCCAGCTCCATCTCCGCTGTGTCGGTATCGCCCAGGTCGCGGCAGGCAAGCCCGACCAATACGCGCACGCGGGCCGCGTCGTAGGGCGCCTCCAGCTCGCGCCAGCCTTTCCAGGCACGTCGGAACGCTGTGAGCGCGCTCCGAGGGTCGGCCTCCGCACGCAGCACCGAGCCGGTGGCCTGGTTCGATACCGCGTGAAGCAACGGCGCATCGAGCTCGTTCGCGATCCGGGCAAGCTCGTCCGCAGCATGCCGGGCGGCCGCCACGTCGCCGACCGCCAGCATGATCTCGACGTAGGCGCCCAACAGCCGCGATCGCGTCCGGCGCTCCGACGTCTCATCGAGGGCTCGGCAGATCGCGGTGCGAGCCGCTTCCACCTGCCCCTGCGCCAGTCGCAGCTGAGCAAGGCCGGGCTGCGGCTCTCGGCCCCAGTGGCTCGCCTGGCGATAGGCCTCTTCCGCGCTCCCAAATTCTCCTCGCAGACGATGAATCTCTCCCCGGCGATAGAACGCGGCGCCGAGCGCCCGCTGCGCCGGGGGCCGCGAGAGCCATTCACAGGCCCGCTCCGCTTCCTCGATGGCATCCGGCCAGGCACCGTGGAGCTGCATGATCTCAGCGCGGCGGACCAGGCAGAGGCCGCGATATGGCACCAGGTCGCCCTGCGATTCGCACCAAACGCTCAGGGCGCTGGTCCACTCCTGCGCCCGACGCAGATCGAAGATTTCGTGGCAGGCCTCGATGACGCTGCAGTAGATGTCGCCCACGACCAGCGGAGACAACTCGCCGGCCGTCACCGCCACCATGACCTCGTCCAGAAGAGCGACTCCGTGGGCGGTGTCGCCCAGCTGGATCAGGGTCCGACCTTGGCCCTGGCGCGCCAGCGCCGCAAGGTTGGGATCCGCATGACGCTCGGCGAGCCTGCCGGCATCCACGAACGTCGAGTACGCGCTGGCGGAGTCGCCCCCGAAGACGAACTGCAGGCCCATGGGAAGGAGCAGATAACCCTGCTCCACGCAATCCGGCTCGCTCTCGAGCAGCCGGCGCCCTCTACCGATCCAACCGCCGCCGCGGGCCATTTCCCCTGCGAGTAGCAGTCGCACCGCGAGCCATGACGCACAACGGGCGGCCCGGCGCGCATCGCCGCGGGCGAGGAACTCCTGATGGGCCCGAGCCCAGAGCTCGGCGCTGTCGCTGTCGCGACCGAGCAGATGGGCAGCGACCGCCATCCGCTCCACGTCCTCCGGGCAGAGACGCCCCTCCTGATCGGCTGTCGAGAGCCGCGCGTACACGTCCCCCCAGCCCTGTCGCCGCAGCGGGTCCTGGCTTTGTTCCAGTAGATCGGACTTCGTCACGACGCCCCCTTACCGGACGTATCGAAAATAGCGACAATGGTCTGTCTGGCAGGACTATTTGTCGATAGCTTCTTCCCTCGAAGGGGGAACTGATGTCTTCGGACGTGCCAATCAGCCAGGTCGTGCTTGCTGTCAGCGCCATCGGTCTGGCGGGGTGCCACGCTGCGCCGCCTGCTGAAGCCGGACGAGGAGCTGGCATCAGACCGGTATTCAGCCAAGCCCTTCCCCACATGAACGGCGACCACCTCAAGACGATCGGAGTCGAGGTGTCATATGCGCCGGGCGCGTCCTCTGTCCCTCACAGCCATCCCTGCGCCGTGACCGGGTACGTCCTTCAGGGAGCAATCCGGACGCAGGTGCGAGGCGAGCCGGAAGCCGTCTACCAAGCAGGTCAAAGCTTCTACGAGCCGCCCGACGGCGTGCACCAGGTCTCGGCCAATGCCAGCGGCACCGAGCCGGCCCGGCTCCTCGCCGTCTTCACCTGCGATTCCGACGCGCCGCTCACCGTCCCGGTCGCCGACAGCGGGCAGACCGGGCCCCGATAATCCGGCGTCGCCTCGCGCAGCGCCTGGGGCTGACGAGGTCGTCGGGGTCGCCATATCTTTTGCCCGTGGAACTCGTCGAGTCCCGCACCATTCCGTTCGCCCTGGTCGAGGAGGCGCGCCGGCACGTCTATGACGCTGCCGCGCGAACGCCGTTGGTTCGCCTCCAATACGACCACGCCCCCGCCGAGATCTACCTGAAGCTGGAAAACCTCCAGCCCATTGGATCCTTCAAGATCCGGGGGGCGTACAACGCCGTTCGCACGCTGCCGGCGGACGTGCGCGCCCAAGGCGTCTGGACAGTGAGCGCCGGCAATGCGGCCCAGGGCGTCGCCCTGGCCGCTCAGCGTGTGGGAGTGCCGTGTCGCGTGCTTGTGATCGAGACCGCGCCGGCGGCGAAGCTCAATGCGATTCGCCGCCTCGGCGCCGAGATCGTGCCGGCTTCCTACGACGACTGCTGGAAGGCACTGGGCGAGCGCGCCCATCCCGCCATGACCGGCGCCTTCGTGCACCCCTTCGAGGACGACGCGTTCATCGCAGGCAATGCGACCGCCGGCATCGAGATTCTGGAGGACCTCCCCGACGTCGACGCAGTGGTCGCAGCCTTCGGCGGCGGCGGTCTCTCCTGCGGAATTGCCTCCGTCATGCATCTCCGCAATCCACGGGTTCGGGTATTCGCGGCCGAGCCTGAGACGGCGGCCCCGCTGGCGCGCTCATTCGAGGCGGGATCACCCCAGAAGTTTCCGGATTGGAAGGCAAGCTGGGTGGACGGCTGCGGAGGCAAGAGCGTGTTCCCTCGCATGTGGGCGCTCGCGCAGCATGTGCTGGAAGGCTCGGTGGTGTGTTCGCTGGAAGAAATCCGGCGGGCGATGAAGCTGGTGGCGGAGCGCAATCACGTAATCGCCGAGGGTGCCGGCGCCTGCGCAGTGGCCGCGGCGCTCAGCGGCAGGTGCGGAACGGGCAAGGTCGTCGCCGTGGTGAGCGGCGGCAACATCGATCTGGATCGCTTCCGGGAGCTGATCGCCAACTGAGCGCCGGGCTCAACGGCTCGGCTAGGCTGCTCCATTGCGAGAGGCGGCTGAGTGGGTCGCCCTCACGGGCGTAAGCAGGGGCCTGGCGTCCTCGACGGCGGCCTCCTGATCCAAGACCCGATCGACTCCGCTCGCCGTGATCGCGAGCATGCCGCTCTCCAGGCGCTGGATCCAGCCGTTTTCCTTGAGGTACCAGATGTGGAACTTCATGTGCTGCTCGGGGCAGCCGAGAAGGCGCTCGAGATCCAGCATGCCCACTCCCGGTTGATCCGGGTCATTCCGACGCGCTGCGTAGAGAAGGGAGAGCGCAGCGTCGCGCAGACGCCGGTCGGCCGCTACGTCGTTAGTCGCGCTCGTCTGGTCGAAGATTCGCCAGCGAGCTTCGCGCCGCTCCTCGTACCGGGCATCATAATCCGCCCGTCGTACGGGGTTGGATAGAACACGAAACGCTTCCATCACCTGCTTGAACCGGTCAGCGTCGCCGCTCTCGTGATTGTCGGGATGGAAGCGCTTCGCCAGAAGGCGAAAGACCCGCTGGATGGTCGCCTGATCCGCTCGGGGAGAGAGCTGAAGGATCTCGTAATGGTCGGTCGCGTCGGGCACGGCCATGGTGTCGTCGCTCTCGATATGGTCAGGAAGGACAGGGGCGCCATTCTCAAGGAGCGTGCCATGCGTTACGTCTTGTTCGCACGAGCACAGGGGCTGCACGCTGGAGCAGCCGAACCGATCGGCGGCGGGCCGGAGCGCGGCGCATATGCCCCTCGACGCAGTGCTAAGTGACGACGGTGCACGCAGCTACCCCGAGCCTCCGGCAAGCCCACCCGGCGAGGAAGGGTTCAAGGGCTGTGCAACTGAGGCAGTACTTCGCGGTCGAATGTTGATAACGCACCCGCACGCACGTGCGGCTGGCTCGCCACACGCACCGTTCGGTTTCCGCGCGGGCTCGACACCATGCGGAGCCTGTCAACCCCTTGGCAAGGACATCCTCATGCGAACGATTCCGGCCCTGTGCGCGATCGCGGTCGCGATCACGGCTCTCGCGCCGCCAGCCATTGCTCAGATGCCACCCGCCGATCCCGCCGACGTAGGAACCATCGAGGGCATCGTCAACGCCTACTATGACGTGATCAACGGGCCGCCGGGCGCGCCGCGGCAATGGCGCCGGGACAGTACCCTTTACATGGTGGCGGCGACATTTGTGGCGATGAGCGAGCGAGACGGCAAGCCGGTCGCCCGGGTGATGACGCCGGAGGAGTTTCGCCGTAGCACCAACGCCGAGTTCGTGAAGGACGGATTCTTCGAAATCGAGATCGGCCATCGGATCGAGCGGTTCGGTGACGTGGCGCAAGTTCGCAGCGTCTACGAGACCCGCCACGTCGCCGATGGCCCGTTGCTCGGACGGGGCGTGAACTATCTGATGCTCTACTGGGACGGTGCGCGTTGGTGGATTACCGGCGCGGTGTGGGATGACGAGCGGCCGGGGACCAAGCTGCCGGCCTCGTGGGTCGGAACCAAAGAGCGGGTGCCCTAGAGCCTCCTTCCAGAACCTCACGGGGTTCACATGCCCGAGACAACCGATGCCCTGGTCCGCGCAATGTCGCGCCTGCTGGCCGATGCACTGGCCCACGCTCCCGGTCTCGCCTCCGACCCGGAAGGACTGGCCCGACGGATCGCCCCCGGGCTCGAGCGGAAGCTGGGCCTCGCGGATCTCGACATCACAGCGAGCCCGGGAGGGGGAGGAGCCGAGCGAGCGGTCTCAGAACCGGCGTCGCCGCGAGAGCTGTTGCTCGCCGTGGTCGCACAGCACCCCGCGGGACGATCGCCGGGGCTCCCGCCGGATGCGTTGCGCGCCCTTACGGGCTTGCCGTTGGCCCTGCTGGGCGAGACCGTGAGCGCGCTGGTGCAATCGGGCGATCTCGTGCGCGACGCGTGGCTGGTGCACGTGCCGGAATCGGGCGACCTCCTGCCCCATCCGCGTCCACCTACTGAGGAGGCCTCTAGGGAAGCGGATCACTCGGAAACCGAACGGCGCGCTATCGGCGACCGCCGTCGGCTGGGTGAGCGACGCCTGTACGAGCGGCGGCATTGAGCACTGCGAAATGAGCACTGGCGACTTCGGCGGCCTGACCTTTCTCGTGACCGGCGCCAACTCTGGTATTGGCCGCGCATTGGTCGAAGCGCTTGCCAAACGGGGCGGGAGTGTCGTCCTCGCGGCGCGGTCGGAGGATCGAACCCGGCCGGTACTGGAGGAGATTCGGCGCCGGCACCCAGGCCTCGATGCCCAATTCCTTCCGGTGGACGTGTCGGACCTCACCTCGGTCCGAAACGCCGCGGCGCAGTTTCTGTCCTCGGGCCGCGGGCTGGACGTGCTGGTCAACAACGCTGGCGTCGCGGGCACGCAGAGCATCACGCCCAACGGTTTCGATCTTACCTACGCCACCAACCACATCGGGCCCTTTCTGCTCACGAACCTGCTCCTTCCCAGACTGCAGGAGGCGAAACAGGGGCGCGTCGTCAACATCTCGAGCGTCGCGCACTTTCGGGTAAAGGAAATCGACTGGTCGGTGCTCGAGCGGCGCACCACACCGAAGCGGAGCACCTTCCCAGACTATGCCGTGACGAAGCTGATGAACGTGCTGCATGCGAAGGAATTGGCACGCCGGCTCACAGGCAGCCGGGTGACGACCTATGCGCTTCACCCGGGTGCGGTAGCCTCGAACATCTGGCGGAAGGTGCCCCAGCCGCTCCAGTGGTTCATGAAGCTGTTGATGCTCTCCAACGAAGCCGGCGCCAGGACACCGCTCTACTGCGCCACCGCGCCGGAGCTGGCCACGGCGACCGGACGCTATTACGACAAGTCCCGCGAAACGGCCCCCAGTGCGTTGGCCAACAACGCAGCGATGGCCCGCGAGTTGTGGATCCGCACCGAACAGGCCGTGTCGGGCTGATCACCGCTTGGTGGCTCGCTCGATTGCCGGCTCGATCATCAACCTGGCGCAGAGCGCGCTTAGAAGCGCCAGAACGGCCGCCAGCAGCATGCTGACCCGAAAGCTCTCCAGGAACGACTCCGCCAGGGCCCGAATGAGTCTCATCCGCTCCGGGTCGGAGACACCCCCCGGCACCGTCGCTTCCGCCAGGCGGGACGCTTGCTGGCGAAGCAGGTGCCCCATACCCGGCGCCGTCCCCAGCTCGCTCAGCCGATGGTCGAGCGCGCCGCGCATCACGCTGACCGCGATCGCTCCCAACAGTGCCACCGCGAGCGCGCCGGCCAGTCGGGCCGTTGCATTGTTGATCCCGGACGCGACCCCCGCGTGGCGGCGGTCCACCGCGTCCATCACGGTCGTCGTCAGCGGCGCCACGCTCACCGCCATGCCGAGACCAAGCACGACCATCGCCGGTAGGAAGGTCGTCCAGAAGGAGCCGCCGATTCCAGGAAGGGCCAGGAGGCCGAATCCGGCCGCCACCACTATCGGACCGATGATGAGGGGCGTCCGCGAGCCATAGCGCTCGATCAGCCCGCCCGACCAGCGAGACAGCCCACCCATGATCAACGTGAACGGGAGAAAGGCCGCGCCGGCCTGCGCGGCGGAGTAACCCTGCAGCCGGATCAGATTGAAAGGAAGGAAAAAGAGTGCTCCGCTCAGGCCGAAATACAGCAGCAGCGTGATCAGGTTGGCGCCGGTGAACGATCGGGACCGGAACAGGGCCAGCGGCATCATGGGCGACGGTGTGCGGGACTCGAGCCAGACGAACCCGGCAAGAACAGCGACCCCAGCCGCCACACACCCGATCACCGTCGCATTGGTCCAGCCAAATTCGGAGGCAGCGGTCAACCCGTACACCAGCACTCCCAGACCTGCCGTAGCGAGCAGGCCGCCGCGCCAATCCACCGCAGCCGTACCAATGTCTCCTCGGCTCTCGGGCACTCGCCAAAGGGCGATCGCCACGGCGAGCATCGCCACAGGGACATTGACGAAGAAGATGGCTCGCCAGGAGAACGAGTCCACCAGCCAGCCCCCGAGCACGGGACCGAGGGCCGTCGTGAGCGCCGACGCGCCGGCCCAGGTTCCGATGGCTCGGCCACGTTCTTTATCGGCAAACACGGCGCTGATGATGGCCAGGCTGCTGGGGACCATAATTGCACCGCCAATACCCTGGGCGGCGCGTGCGACGCTGAGGCTCACGGCGCCGGGCGCGAGCCCGCAAGCGACCGACGCCAGGGTGAAGGTGGTCACGCCCACCAGGAACATTCGTCTTCGGCCGTACCGGTCCCCCGCGGCTCCGCCCATGAGGATGAGCGCACCCAGCATGAGCATGTAGGCGTTGACCACCCACTGAGCGTCCCGCATCGAGGCGTTCAGGTCTGCCTGAATAGCCGGGAGCGCGACACCGACCACGGACCCGTCGATGAAGGCCATGCTGGTCCCGAGGATCGTGGCGGCGAGCACCCACGGCTTGGCCCGCTCGACACATTCCGCCGGACTCTTTGCGCCGGCCTGGACGCTGGCCTCGTCACACGGGGCTCTACCGAGTCCGATCATGCCGCAAGATATGCGAGGCCGAGGCGACCACGGCCTGCCCCGGGCCTGTCCCGATGGGTTCGAATCAGCAACATTGAAAGCGCCCCAATATCGAGGTGGTAGATGGAGGATGAGGTCGACGTACGACTACTCTACGAGCAGCTGCTGGTGTGCTGGAATAGGCGAAGCGCAGCTGACTTTGCAGCCTTGTTCGAGGATCAGGGAAGCGCGGTCGGGTTTGACGGCACCCAAATGAACGGTCAGGCCGGAATCGAAGGTCCGCTCCGGGAGATTTTCGCCGACCATGTCACAGCCACTTACGTCGGCATCGTGAAGGACGTGCGCTTTCTTCGGGCCGACGTCGCCGTTCTCCGCGCTGTGGCTGGAATGATCCCGCCCGGCAAGGCGGACATCAATTCCGCGGTCAATGCAGTCCAAACGCTGGTGGCAGTCAAGCGCGATAACCGCTGGCGCATTTCCGTGTTCCAGAACACCCCTGCCGCATTTCACGGCCGACCCGAGTTGGCCCGTCAGCTGACCGACGAGCTGCGTCAGGTTCTCCACGGTTCCGCAGTCTGAGTACGCAAGGCATCGCGATGCAGCTCAGAACCCTCATCTTCTTCGTTACCAGCCGGTGCAATGCCAAGTGCCGGACCTGCTTCTACTGGCAGGAGCTGAATCGGCAGGGTGATCTGAGCTTCGCCGAGATCGACACGCTGACCCGTACGATGCCGCAATTTCGTGAATTGTGGCTCTCCGGCGGGGAGCCGATGATGCGACCCCGCCTGGCCGACATCATCCAGTTGTTCTACCAGCGGAACCAGATCCGCACGCTCAACCTGCCCTCGAATGGCCTGTTCAGTGACCGGCTGGTCCGGCTCATGGAATTCGTCACCGCATCCCTTCCCCGCCTCAAAGTGAATCTCAACCTGGCCCTGGACGGCTTCGCCGAGACGCACGACCGGATCCGCGGGGTCCCGGGCAACTTCGAGAAGGCGATGCGGTGCATCGAGGCGCTCTACCCGGCACGGGAGCGAAACCCCAACATCAGGATTCACGTAAACTCGGTTATCACGGCGGAGAACATTGACGAGCTGGAGCCCCTGGGCCGATGGCTGATCGAGCACGCACGTCTGAACGGTCAGTATTTCCAGGTGGTCCGGGGCGATCCCATGGACGGCTCGCTCAAGGCCGTCCAGCCGGCGCGGTTGGCGGAGTTCTATCGCCAGGTCGAGCCATTGCACGCGCACTACGCTCGGCGGTTGTCGGAGCGTCACGGGGGCGGCACCAAGGGACGCATGGCCGAGTTCTACTACTCCCGAACCCTTTCCTTCTACTACGCGGTCCAGCACGCCAACCTGGAGCACTCCACGCGCTGGCCGATGCCCTGCACCGCGGGGCAGTCCATCCTGGTGGTGGACTACAACGGCGACGTCCGAGCCTGCGAGCTTCGCCACAAGATTGCCAACCTGCGGGAGGTCGGCTGTGACTTCCGCCGCATCCTCCCGTCCGAAGCACTCGCGCGCGAGACCCGAGCCATCGTGCGCGACCAGTGCTGGTGCACCCACGTCTGCTTCATCCACGACAGCGCCAAGTCGAGCCGTCGGGCACAGCTTTACGAGATTCCATTCAAGCGCCAGCGGGTCTAGATGACCATCCCGCTGATGCTGATCTGGGGTGCTGCGGTCTGCTACACCCTGGTGGTCACCGCGTTGAGTGCGCGCCTCGTGGGCGCTGCAATGCCCGGGGCGCCCTGGATCGTCGAGCAGATCGTCCTCTTGCTGTTCTGGGCGACGGCGACTCCTGCCATTCTTTGGTCGGCGCGACGCTTCCCGCTCGACCGCCGGGGGCGTCGCCTGGCCCACCTTGCGATTCATCTCGGTCTTGCGTTCGGCTTCATT
>DATJGL010000099.1:0-2239 GCA_035495075.1 Gemmatimonadales bacterium | reverse complement strand
CTGTCGGCCGTCCCGGACACTGCCCCGGTGCCTGTCAAACGGTACCGTCACCGGACTCCATGCCCGATGTGGCCATCCAATTCAGATGTGGCCACCCGATTCAAAGGAGGATAGCCGTGGCGTTCGCGCTCACGTCGCCTGCATTCTCCGGCGGCGGCAGCATACCCCGGGAATACACCTGCGAGGGGCCCGATATCAGCCCCGCACTCGAGTGGACGGGAGCTCCGGCGGGCACGCAGAGCTTCGCTCTGATCGTGGATGATCCCGATGCTCCGGATCCCAAGGCGCCCAAGATGACTTGGGTGCATTGGGTCTTGTACGACATCCCGGCTTCAGCGACTGGCCTGCCTAAAGGGGTAAAGCAACTTCCCGCGGGCACCCGCGAGGGAATCAACGACTGGAAGCGCACGGGCTACGGCGGACCCTGTCCGCCCATCGGACGGCACCGCTACTTCCACAAACTTTACGCTCTCGATGCCGCCCTGGGCGATTTGAAGACTCCCCGGAAGCCTGATCTCGAGCACGCGATGCAAGGCCATATCCTGGCCCAGGCTGAGTTGATGGGCACCTACCAGAAAGCGAAGTAGCTTGGAACCGGCTGCAGCTGCGACGAGGTCGCCATGCGTGTGCTATCCGTCCGGGCAGGGTTCGAGGAGAAGGACATCGAGTCAGCTCGTGTCATTCTCGCCGCGACGATCCATCATCCTTCCCGGACCGTGATGGTCATCCGGCGGGTGGGACCCCAGATCACCCGCTTTGCCGACAAGGCGGCGACACGCAGCGATCCGTTCCCCTGGCGTGAAATCGTGTGGGTCACCGATCAACGAATCTTCCTGCCCGGCGAGGAACTCCGGTTGTTCGGCGGTCACAACTCCGCCTGCGCCGTTGTTCTCGATCTCCTGAATGAGGCGGCTGCCTGGCTCGATCCCGGGGCCCAGCTCTTCGACATCGAAGACGCCTTTCTCGGAGCCGAAGGCCGATGAGCGCCCGCGCGTTGCTGGGAGGGGTCTGGGCGCTCGCGATTGCCGCGGGCGCGGCGCGGGCTCAACAACCGGACTGCGTCACCGGATTTCGCTACGTCGAGTGGCCCGAGCGAGGTCCGCTCGTGCAAGGCGGTCGTCCGCTGCCGCCGGTGCGGGGCGCGGAGTACGGCGTCGATATCAACAGCAGAATCCAGATCACGGTAGACACGACCTGTCTGCTTGCCTTCCTCGATCAACAGAAGGGCTTGCCCAATACGTCCGGCGCGGCCCGGGCTTTGGCGGCGAGAATCGACAGTCTAACTGCCGCCGTCGCCGCCCTGCCGACCGCTATCGAACAGCTTCAGGGCACATTCCAGGCGTACGCCAGACGGGGGCCTGGTGCGGACAGCGTCTTCCGCGCCCGCCTCCGCCTTTCGTCCACCACGATCAGGCGAATTCTCCGAGCGGTCGAATCGGCGATTCAACAGCGCCTTGCAGCAGGCGACACGACCCGGGTCGAGGCCGCGACGGAGGCTCGGGAACAGATGAATCCGGTACTGTCCGCCGGCGGCGCGTTGCCATACGACTGGGAAGCGCTCCGGCGCCTGATGGATCGCGAGATACGGCTTGCCCGGGCCGACCTCGACGCACTTCATCGGCGCGCCGGTTACACGCTGGAGTTGCGGGCTCATCTGCTCTCGGGCAAGGGCCAGTATCCCGTCGCGCTGGCGGGGTACAACGACGAAGTGCCTTGTGCCGAGACGCGGATCGAGCCGATCGAGCTGGACATTTCGCCGGAGCAGCTCGCGCTGTTTCAGCGGGCCGAATCATTGGAAACCCAGATCAGTGCCGTGCGCGGCATCGGCAACGTGGTGCTGACGTCGCTGTCCGCCGACCTGGAGCGGATTCGTCCGGAGCTCGACAGCCTGGCCGCTCGCGCCGAACGAGCGGCCGGGCCGGTCGTCGCGGGTGGTCGATCGTTGCTTCGGTGGACTGAGCGCGACGCGTTGCGGGTCTGGGCCGAGGGTCTGGGGCGATCACTGGCGCAGGACCCGAATGGGGCCGCAGTCGAAGCGACGTTGGACTCGCTCGCGAGCGGGCTCGAGCAGGTGGGTGCGGATCTCGACGCGTTGCGATCCTTTGCGTCGCTCCGCGGGCGGATCGACGCCGCCTCGGCCGACGTTGCCATGCAGCTGTTCCTGGCCCAGGTGGACCAGGTGCGACGCATCACCGGCGACGACGCGGCCGCGCTGCGTGCCCTTCAGCCCGACACCTGG
>DATJGL010000098.1:0-9023 GCA_035495075.1 Gemmatimonadales bacterium | reverse complement strand
GTGCCCGGAATGCCGCTGGGAGCGGGAGGCCCGGGCCCGGCGACTCTCGAGCTGGATGGCGCTGGCCGCCACCGCGCTGATGGGCCTGTACGTGATGCTGCGGCTACCGGCCCATTCATCCATGCGGTTCTACGGCATTGTTGCGGTCCTCGCCACCTACATCATCGTGCGCCGGATCGCCACCCGACTCGCGATGGAGTTCCTGCCCAAATGAGGCTGCTGGGCTGGGTTGCTCTCCTCCTACTTGTCCCGGTGTTGCTGCCGGCTCAAGCAGCCAAGTCGGCCCCGACCAGTCTTACGATCTACAACGATGGCCGGGTCTTCTCGAGACGAGTGTTTCCCGTGGCGGTGCCCAAGGGTGAGTCCACCCAACGCGCCCAACCAGGCCCGCTGGATCCCGGCTCGCTCCTGGCGCTCGATCCGGATGTGACCATCCTGGACGCTCGGTACGACTCGGTGAGCAGTGAGCAGAGCGCGATCCGGCGGTCGGTGGGCCGGAAGTTCACCTTCCAGAGTCAGAGCTATCCGCCGGTGCCGATCGCCGCGACCCTCGTTGCGGTGGAGCCGGAGCGGTGGCGCCTCGATGACGGCACCGTCCTGTTCCAGCGGCCCGGCTTCATTCGCTGGCCCGACGATCTGGTGGCGTTCGAGCCGTCGCTCGAGCTTCGGCTCCGCGCTGCCCAGTCGCGGCCGGCGCTCGGGCTGGGTTATTTCACGACCGGCGCGTTCTGGCAGGCGAGCTATCAGGTGATTCTGGGAGGCGCGGACGCGCGCGTGCGGGGAGTGGCTGTGATCACCTCGCAAACGCTTCGGGTGGACAGTGCGGAGATTCAGTTGCTGGCCGGGACCATATCGCAGCCGCCACAACCGTATCGGCCTGTCGAGGTGCTGGGTGCGATGAGTGCTGCTCGCAAGGCGGTGCCGCCGGGAGCGGCTCAAGAACGAGTCGAGGAGACCCACGTCTACACGCTGGCCGGACGCTGGTCGCTACGCCCCGGCTCGACCAGCCTGCTGCCGCTGTTCGACGAGTCGTCCGCCGGGGTCACGCGCGAGTACGTGGTGGGGCGAGAGCCCGTCTACGGGATCTATCAGGAAAACGAAGCAGTCGAGGAACCGCCGGTGCAGCTGGTGTACACCCTCGCCCGCCCGCGCAAGACTGGTTTCGGCGATCGGCCGCTTCCCGCTGGTACAGCCCGACTGTTCCGTGCCGACAACGATGGCCGGCTGCAGGTGATCGGTGAGGCCACGCTCGAGCATACTGCGCCCGGGAAAGAGCTGGTGCTCAAGGCTGGAAACGCGTTCGACCTGAGCGCCCGTCGTCGCCAGACGGATTTCGTCACCAGCCGGGACAGCAGTGCGGCGGGCGTGCGCATGCGGGCGGAGGCCGCCTACGAGGTCATCGTCGCCAACGCGACCGACTCCGCCGCAACGGTTATCGTCCAGGAGGCGCGTGGGGGCGAATGGTCCGTGCTCACCAGCTCGGTTCCGGCGGAAAAGGTCTCGGCCACAGTGACTAGGTTTCGCCTCACCGTGCCGGCCCGAGGTCAGTCCACCCTTACCTATCGCATCCGCGTCATCTGGTGACCGACGTCTCCCTGGTTCATCTCTCCGATCTCCACTTCGGCGGGCTTGCAGATCTGCCCCAGGTCGAGGCGCTCGAAGCCTTCGTGCCGGCCCTTCCGGCGCAGGCAATCGTTGTGTCGGGTGACCTCTCCCAACGCGCCCGTCATGGCGAGTTCCAGCGAGCCAGGGTCTTCGTGCAGCGGATGCGAGAGCACGCGCCGACTCTCGTCATTCCGGGCAACCACGATATCGAGTGGTGGAAGAGTCCGCTTGGCCTACGAGGCCGGCGCGTCAAGTACGCCAAATACCTTCAGTACTTCGCCGAGCTCACCCCGGTCCTCGAACTTCCCGGCGCCGTGATCGTGGGAGCCTTGAGCAGTTACGGTGTGTCCCTGGGCTCGCTGACCTGGAACCCGAATGACATGGCGGTGAAGGGTCACCTTCCGCGCTCGGAGACCAACCGGGTGAAGCAGATCTTTGCGCGCGCCCCGGCCGACGCGGCGCGGGTCCTCGTCATCCATCACAATATTCTTCCCGGCGCCATCTCTCGCCGATTGGGGCTGGCCAACTGGCGCTCGGCCCAGCGCCGGCTTTTTGATACCGGCGCCGATGTGGTCCTCTGCGGTCACGACCACCAGGAGGGAGCGGGGCAGGTGGATGGCGGCGTGACGGTAAGCACGTCGGGGACGCCGAGCCGCCGCTCTCGCGGGGGACGTCCGTCGATCTTCAACCTGGTCCAGATCGAGTCGTCGGTGGTGCACGTGCAGCACTATCGCTGGGAGCCGCTCGACGGCCGGTTCGTGCCGTCGGATCGCTTCAGCTTCGCGCGCAGGACGCTGCCCGAGCCCGTGGTCTCGAGCGCCGGAGGTTTGTGATGGCGGCGGTTTCGCTGCTCGCCGGCCCTGATGAGGTACTCGCCCACCGGCTCAGGCTGCTCGGTCTTAGGCAGATGAGTGCGGTGCGCACGCATACCAATCGCACGGTGATGGTCAGCCTGAACGAGCGAGAGCGACTCCGGCTTCATCGCGGTTATGTCTTCGCCCCGGACCGAGTCCTCTCGGCCATCGTCCGTTTCCTGAACCCACGTGCCTCCCGCGCCGACCGGCGCCGGGCGGAGCAGGTCTTCCTCGCGTTCCCGGTGGAGCTGTACGCACCCCGACCTCGCGAACGGGCCGGCCCGGAGCGCCCTCGACCCGGTGATGTTACCCTGCTGCATCGCTTGCGTACGCTCCATCGCGAGCTCAACCGCAACCACTTCGGCGGTTCGCTCGGCGAGATCCCGATCCGTCTTTCGGGCCGCATGCGAACCAGGCTGGGCGAGGTGAGCGTGGATCTTCGCACCGGCCGGCCGATCGAGATCGCGCTGAGCCGCCGGCACCTCGCGGAGCATCCCTGGAGCGAAGTCGAGCACACGATGCTGCACGAAATGGTGCACCAGTGGCAGGCCGAGACCGGGCAGTCGATCGACCACGGCCACACCTTCCGCGAGAAGGCGCGCGAGGTCGGCGTGCTGCCTGCGGCGCGCCGGGCAGTGGCCCGGGTCGCAGAGCAGGCGGCCGGCCGGTCGGTTCGTTCCGCGGCGCGGGAGACTTCCGAGCTTCCGGCCCGGAAGTATCACGGCTAGGCCTTCGAGGCTCGAATGGCGACAGCGACCGCGAAATCCCGTTTTACCGGTGTCGATTTCTATGGGCTCGACTCGCTCCTGGCCGAGGAAGAGCGGGCCGTAAGGGACACGATTCGCGCCTGGGTGGACGAGCACCTCATGCCGATCATCGGCGAGTGCTATGTCGAGGGGCGCTTCCCGCGGGAGTTGATCCCCGGACTCGCGGAGTTGGGTGTGCTCGGCGCGAACCTCCCCGAGGAGTACGGCTGCGCCGGGCTCAACAGCGTAGCGTACGGGCTCATTATGCAGGAGCTCGAGCGGGGCGACAGCGGGATTCGCTCTTTCGCGTCGGTGCAGGGTGCGCTGGTGATGTATCCCATCTTTGCATTCGGGAGCGAAGAGCAAAAGAAGCGCTGGCTGCCGCGACT
Source organism: Gemmatimonadales bacterium (assembly GCA_035495075.1). Taxonomy (GTDB): domain Bacteria; phylum Gemmatimonadota; class Gemmatimonadetes; order Gemmatimonadales; family GWC2-71-9; genus DASQPE01. The sequence continues at coordinate 5,429 of DATJGL010000098.1, read as the reverse complement.
CGCCGCTGGGCAGGAGATCGGCTGCTTCGGTCTTACCGAGCCCGACTTCGGCTCCAATCCGGCGGGGATGATCACGACGGCCCGGGAGACACGCGACGGGTGGGTGCTCAACGGCACAAAGATGTGGATCACCAACGGCTCACAGGCCTCGGTGGCGATCGTCTGGGCCAAGACCGGTGCGATCGATGACTCCAAGTCCATCCGCGGGTTCATCGTACCCACCGGCACCGCTGGATTCACCGCCACGGATCAGAAAGGAAAGCTCTCCCTCCGTGCGTCCGATACGAGCGAGCTGCATCTCGAGGACGTGCGTCTGCCCGCGGATGCCATTCTTCACGGTTCCGCCGGGGTCAAGAGTCCTCTCATGTGCCTGACCCAAGCCCGGTACGGAATAGCCTGGGGATCGGTCGGCGCCGCAATGGCATGCTACGATGAGGCGGTGGGTTACGCCAAGAATCGAATCATGTTCGGGAAGCCGATCGGACAAACCCAGATTCAGCAAGTACGCCTAGTGGAGATGCTGACCGAGATCACCAAGGCGCAGCTCCTGGTGCTTCAGCTCGGACGACTCAAAGACGCCGGCACGATGACCCCGGAGCAGGTATCTCTGGCCAAGCGAAACAACGTCAACATGGCGTGCGAATGCGCGCGCGAAGCCCGGCGATTGCTCGGCGCGAACGGGATTCTCGCCGAGTACCATTCGATGCGACACCTGGCCAATCTGGAATCGGTTTACACCTACGAGGGCACGCACGACATGCATTCGCTCATCCTGGGACAGGCGATCACGGGACTGGCCGCGTTCTAGGCTATAGGCTTGCCCGGCCGCGTCGGCCGCCGTCCCTGCTTCCGCCTGGTCCATACTTCTGGGGTCGACTTGCGACCATGACGCCCGCTGCGGGCGCCCATCCCCCGTGACGCCCGGCGACTTCATGCGTATGTATTGGACGTGACCCCCCCGACCATATCCCCAAGCACCCGCGCGGCCGGCGTCCCGGCTGTAGGCGAGGCCGAGGCGCTCTGCCGTGACTGGTACGAGGCGTTCGGGGCCTTTGTCTACAACTACTTACGGTTCCATGTGCCGGATCCCGACGTGGCGGACGATCTTACGGCCGAGACGTTCCTCCATGTGGTCCGCGCCGCCGACCGGTTCGACCCGGCCAAAGGCTCGCCCAAAGGCTGGATCCTGACTGTCGCCCGTAACGTGCTGGCCGATTGGCGGCGGCGGGCCCGGCTCCGCCAATACGTCTCTCTCGGGACGATGCACGACCTGGTCTTCGAGGCTCCTTCGCCAGAGGAGCGACTCCTCCGGGAGGAGCAGGTGGGCCGCTTGATGGATGGGATCGCAACGCTCTCGGCGTCCGACCGTGAGTTGATTGGGCTGCGCTACGGCAGCGAGCTGGACCCGGCGGAGATGGCTGCGATCCTTGGCATCAGCGAGGGCACGGCGCGCACGCGCCTCTGGCGGGCGCTGGGCCGGCTGCGGAAAGCGCTTCGGCTATGACCCGGCCGCCGGCGATCCCGGAAGATTTGTCGCAGCTCGATGCGGCGCTACGGAATGTGCGGTTTCGTCCCAGGGCCTCGCTTGGCCCAGAGCTGATCGGCCGGGTGCGTCGTGGGGAGCGGTCGAAGGGTGTCGCTTCGCCACGGTTCAACCGGCCGACGCTCTGGGCTATCGCCGCCGCGTTACTGATCGCGGTCAGCGGCGGAGCGTGGCTCATCTACCAATCCAGAGAAACGGTCGTGGATCAGTGTTGCTTCGACTTCGATGGAGGTGGGGCGGCGGACGACGGAGTCCTGGTCGTTTCAGCTCATGGCGAACAGGTGCGCCGGATTGCCGTCTACGAGGACCGCGACGGCTCTCATAGCTTCACCGCCGGTGACGTGATTCGGTTCGACCGCGGACATCGCCTCGCTGTTGCTGCCGGGCTCGCGGAGGGCACCGTCACCGCCCGCCACTGCTGCAGTGACCTGGATGGTGGTGGCCCCGCCGACGATGGCCTGCTTCTCGTCTCCGTACCGCCCGACAAGGTGACCATGGTGGCGTTATACGAACGCCACCCCGACCTGCCGCAAAGCCAGCTTCCGCTGCGATAGCCGGGCTTACTCCACTCCACCCACGCGGGAATGCGCTACCGATGACGGCCTCTGGCACGCGTCTGTTCGTCTGGATCGCCGTGGTGACGGCCTTCACGCCGCCGCTCGCGGCGCAACAGCCTGCGGCGCCGGGTGCCCTTCCCGACAGCACCAAGCGAGACACAGCCCGGACGCTGCCACCCATCGAGGTGGTGGGGAGCATCAGACCGCAGGCCAACCCGTCGATCGGCTCGGGTGTGCCCGCGCGCATCACGATTCTGTCCGGGCGCGAGGTCGACGCATACGAACCGCGCCTCATCTCGGACGTGCTGCAGCAGCAGGCGGGCATCTCGACCTACGATGACTTGGGCAGCCCCTACAAGCTGAACCTCTCCTTGCGCGGCTTCTATGCCTCGCCGGTCGTGGGGGTGCCCCAGGGCGTGTCCGTCTTTCTCGACGGTGTCCGGATGAACGAAGTGGATGCTTCGCAGGTGAATTTCGACCTGCTCCCGATGGAGCACATCAAGCGGATTGAGATCCTCCAGGGAAACGGGTCCCTGCTCGGCCGCAACTCCCTTGGTGGCGCGGTCAACTTGGTGACCGCACGGGGCGAAGGGCCGCTCGGCGGAAGCCTCGAGCTGTCGGGCGGCAGCTTCGACTCATTCCGCGGAGAGGGCAGTGTTTCGGGACTGAGCAAGAGCGGCATCGACTACTACGCGGGAGGGATGTACAACCGGGAAGACGGTTGGCGCCAGGTGACCGGCGCACGGGAATACAACGGCTTCCTGAACGTCGGCAAACTGGGTCAGCAGTCTGGCATCCGCTTTCAGGCACTCTACGCCAAGTCCAACGTACAGCCCGCCGGGTCGCTTCCCGAGTCCGTGTTCGACGTGAACCCGGATTCAAACCTCACCGCGGGAGACTTCGAAGACCTCTGGCAGATCCAGGGGTCGGTCGCCGGTTACACTCAAATCGGCCCGGGCCGGGGTTCGTTTATCACGTTCTTCCGGCATCATGAGGCTGAGCGGTTCAACGTCAACCAGGAAAACGATCCGGATGCGTTCGGGACCTCGAGCAACAACAGCTTCGGTTATACGCTCGACTACCGGTGGGCTACGCCGGTGGGCTCCAACGCTGCACTGAGCCTCCGCGGCGGGGTAGATGGAAGCGTGAACCGCGCCGATATCGAGCTGTTTACCGACTCCACAAAACTTGGTGGCCCCCGCCTGCCGACCACCAATGCGCGCTCGCCGGTGTGGGATATCGCGCCATTTGTGCTGGCCGATCTCACTGTTGGGCGTGCGACGTTCTCCGCGGGGGCGCGGTTCGACCACGTCGAGATCCCGTTTGAGGACCTGCAGGACCCGAGTCTCGACACGACCGGGGTGTACAACCAGGTCAATCCGAGAGTCGGCGTGAGCGTGGACCTGGGCAGTGGGTTCTCCGTTTACGGTTCCTGGGGACAGAGCTTCCGCGCGCCGGCGGTCATCGAGAACGCGTGCTCGGATCCGGAGCAAGCCTGTCCACTTCCCTTTGCATTGGGCGATGATCCGCCGCTCAAGCCGGTAAAAGCCAGCACGTTCGAGACCGGAGCGACGTACGCTTCCGAGCGGGTCTACGCCGGTGTTTCCGCCTACTACACCAATGTCTCGAACGACATTTTCGTGACCCCGAACCAGAACACGCCCGAGGGGAGCACGATCGCCGGGTACTTCATCAATCTCGACAAGACTCGGCGGAAGGGCATCGAGGTAAGTACCCGCTATCTCTGGCCGGCGGGTCATTCGGTGTACCTCAACTATGCCCACACGCTCGCCACATTCGAATCGCCCGCCGAGATCTTCAGCCCGCTCGAAGAAGCGGGATTCGTCAACGACGTACAACCCGGGGACCACTTCCCATTGGTGCCCACGGACCAGATCAAGGGTGGCGTCGAAGTCCACCCCGTGCGCCCGCTGACGGTTGGGCTGGAGGGGCGGTTTGTCGGCCCTCAGTGGCTTCGAGGCGATGAGGCCAATCAGACGGCACAACTGCCGAGCTATTTCGTGGCGGACGCGCGGGTAGGGTTCGAGATGGCCCAATGGGAAGTGGTCGGGATCGTCACCAACCTGTTCAATCGTCACTACGCGAACTTCGGAACCTTCAACTTCAATGAGGGCTTGCCCGGCGCTCCGCTCGAGCGATTCCTGACACCGGGACAGAAAGTGGCATTCCGGCTCGTCGTTCGCCGCTCCTTCGGCGGGAGCCACACGAGCGGCGGCGGGTTGGACACCGACTGAGGGCCGACCGCCGCTCTTACCGGCCCAACCCTCCATCCGAGAGGTCGAGGAGGCTGGAGTAGGCCCGAGTCAGAGTCTCGATCAGCTCGTCGTCGGACACGCGAAAGTCGGGCGGGCGCGCGTCGTCGAACAGGATCGCCTCTTTGGCGGCCGCATCCACCATGAGGAATCCGAGCAGCACACCCCGCTCCGGCTCAGGGTGCGCCATCACTTCGCGGTGTTGCAATAGAAGGACCGTGAGCCGCCGGACGAACTCCGCGTTGAACGCCGCCGCCTGCGCTCGGAAGGCGGTGTCGGAATGACCCCGGACGTACAGGTGCAGTGCCCGCAGGAGACCTCGCTTGGCGCGATAGCTCTTCACCAACGCTCGAACGACCCCACCTACCAACTCTCTGGGCGGGAGCCGTCGCCAGCGGGCGTCATCCAGCAGCGTATCGGCGGCGCGTCGAGCCCGATCGAAAAACGCGATGGTAAACGCGCGAAGCAACGCGTCCTTGCCGGGGAACCGGGTGTAGAGCGTTCCGACGGCGAGCCCGGCGCGGCCGGCGACCTCCTGCACCGTGAGGTTGGCGACGCCACGCTCGGCGATAGCGCCTTCCACCGCGCCGAGCAGGCGCCCGAGGGCGGCTCGACTCCTGGCCTGCTGGGGGGCGGGAAGTGGGTCGGCGTCAGGCACGTTTAGTCGAACGCTCCGGGGCTGTTTGGTCGATATGAATATGAATTCATATTCAGCTTACACAAAATAGACGACGGTAGCAACCCCGCTACCCAGCCGCCCGGTGCTCGGCTACCTTTGCCCCGCTTTGGCCACGTCCATTGGCCTGAGTCGCCTCGTGACGCCCGACCATTCGCTCCTCACCTGAGGACGTTCGTTTGAAGATCGCAGTCTGTCTCAAGCGAGTTCCGGACACCGTCGCCAAGATCACGGTCGGCCCCGACCGGAAATCGATCGACGAAACCGGCCTCAAGTTCGTGCCCAATCCCTACGACGAATTTGCCGTCGAGGAAGCCATTGCCCTGAAGGAGAAAGCGGGCAGCGGCGAGACCGTGGTGTATGCAGTGGGCAGCAACGCC
>DATJGL010000097.1:0-3299 GCA_035495075.1 Gemmatimonadales bacterium | reverse complement strand
CTGGCGTTCGTGTCCGGCTAACCCGTCCTCATTGGTCCAGCATCGGGCTAGACCGTTCCGCAGGGCCGCGATCGACTTGGCCCGTGCTCGAATGACGAACACGGTTCCTGTCGCAACACCCCCTACAGCCCCAATAACAGTTGGCGCATTTGTCAGTGCCTCGAGCCACTGCAAAGTCATCCCGTGTCTCCGCTAACAGTTACCATGAGGGCGGTCCACCCACCCGCGCACTCCAAGGTCCACAAGGATAAGAGAGCCTATTTGCTCGGTACGGTGCAGTAAGTTGGGGAGACTGCCTTGCCGTCAGGCAGAAGCCGTAGCGTCCGGTCGAAGCTATCGATTGGGTTCGGAATCGTGCTGCTCGTTCGAGTCCTTAGGCGATCGCTCAAGCTGTGCCGACTCAACGTCCATCCGGTCGGTTGAATCCCGGATGAAGCCAACCAGCTCGGCAACACGATCGACATAGGAAGTCCGAGACACTTTCGAACGCGGAATGGGGAGGGGACGAAAGACTGGAGCCGTGAGCGCAAGCACGAGGAGTGCGGTCACGCACAGAATGACTACAAGAGTGAACGGAGCCCACGCTTTCCAACGCCGCCGTGAATTCCAAGGCCGCCGCCCATTGCGGTCGTCGTAAATCAGTCGCGTCATCGGTGTGTCTTGGAAATTTCTGTGAGCAATTTGGCATTAGGGGGTGAGGGGGCGATGTGTTTTTCGGCATCGAGGGGGCGGGCACGAAATTGGGGAGCGGCCTATGGGTCGGCCACCGCATGTGCGGTGGCCGAGTTTTGCTCGGAGCCTAGGGGTGTCCAATCACTTCAACGGTACCGAGCAAAGCCAAGCGACTCGTGACAGGTAAGCGCAGATCTGCTCACAACCTGCCCGAGGTCTTGGGGCACGAGTTTGGGCCGCATGGATTCATGACCCCCACCCCCTGCCCGCCTGCCGACACCGGCCGGTTGACAGACTTCTGAATCTCATCAGGGCCGGTCGGTGACGAGCAAGCTGCCAGTGCCAGGAGCCCGCTCAAAACCAGGAGCCGAGTGACCAGCATTGCCTCCTCCTTCCTGACCCGCTACGGGCGGGGTGCCGGTGAGCATCCGTCGCTCAGTTCGGGCTCACGATAGCAGCGCCGGGACAAGCGGCTGACAACTCCAGAACACCAGGAGTCAAGTTGTTGTGGCTCCCCCCGATTGCCCTGGTCGAGAGGCCTGTTAACACGAGGGGCGGCCGATCGTCCACAACCTCACCCATGACAAGATTCTTCTTCCCGGCAGTCGTTCTCGCCGGCGCCGCGGCCAGCCCCGCCCTCGCCCAGCAGCTGCTGTCCCCGCGGGATTCCGCGATCCATGCCCTCAATCGCATCGCCTACGGCCCGAGCCCCGGTCAGGCTGACTCCGTTGCCCGGGTAGGGGTGATGCGCTGGATCGAGACCCAGCTCAAGCAGAAGGACGAGACCAGCCGGACCCTAGCCGACCGCCGGCGCGAGTTCTCCGACCTGGACGCTTCGCGGGAGGACCTGGCCCGCCGCTTCGCGGAGGCGGAGCGCGAACGCCGGATGATGAAGCAGGTGATGGCCGACAGCGTGGGCGATGGACCGGTTTCGCGCCGGGCGGCGAGAGATCCGAAGGCCAGCCGTCCTATGAGGGAATTCCGCGAGTTGGGCGGCGAACTCGCCCAGTGGACCGTCGTACGCGCCACCTTCGCCGATCACCAGCTCGCCGAAATCATGACCGACTTCTGGCTGAATCACTTCAACGTCTATCTGAACAAGGGGGCGGATCGCTACCTGGTCCCGGCATACGTCGAAGAGACGATCCGGCCCAGGGCCTTGGGGCGCTTCGAGGATCTGCTGCTGGCAGTCGCCCACAGTCCGGCGATGCTGTTCTACCTCGACAACGCCGAGAGCGTGGCGCCGGGCTCGTCGCCACCCGGGCCGGGCCGGCGTGAACCGCGGGTGCGCTACGGCCGGTTTGGCGCTTTGGGCCATGTCGCCTTCGCGGATCCTCCCCGCCTCGACTCCACCCGGGCACAGGCCCGGGCTCGGCGACCGACCGGTATCAACGAGAACTACGCCCGTGAGTTGATGGAGCTCCACACGCTCGGTGTGGACGGTGGTTATACGCAGGAAGACGTCATTGCCGTCGCGCGCGTGCTGACGGGGTGGAGCGTCGAGCGGCCGGCCAAGGGGGGCGGTTTCGTCTTTCACGACTGGGCTCACGACCGGGGGCCGAAGACCGTGCTGGGGCGAACCTTCCCCCCCGGTCACGGCCAGGACGAAGGCGAGCGACTGCTCCGCATGCTCGCCGAACAGCCCGCCACCATGCATCACGTGTCCGCCAAGCTCTGCGCCCGGTTCGTAAGCGACGAGCCGAGCGACGAGTGCATCGACGAGGCGGTCGCGGCATGGAAACGCTCGCACGGCGAGATGCGCGAGGTGCTGCTCGCCATCTTCCGCTCACCCGCGTTTTGGAGTCCATCGGTCGTGGCGGCAAAGGTGAAGACTCCGCTCGAGTTCGTGGTGAGCGCGGTGCGCGCGGTGGGCGGTGACCCCGACTCGACGCCACGCCTTTCCCAGCAGGTTGCTCGGCTGGGCCAGCCCCTGTTCCTCCAGACTTCGCCAGCGGGCTATCCCGAGACCCAGGAAGACTGGGTGAACAGCGGGGCTCTACTGAATCGGATGACGTTCGCCACGCTGCTCGCGGCCGGCCGGCTTCCTGGCGTAGTAGCCGATCTCGATCACGTTTCGCCACCGACCACCGACTATGACGACCTGGTCGAGACGGTGAATCAGCGGTGCCTGAGCGGGCGGATGACCGAGCACACGCGTCAAGTGATCCGGAAGCAGCTCGCCGACGTGACAGACCCCGTGGAAGCCCGGGCGCTGGCAGTTGGGCTGGCGCTGGGCGGACCCGAGTTTCAGAGGCAATGAGATGACCATTTCGCGACGCGTCTTCGTGAAGGCGGGCGGCCTGGCGCTGGTGAGTCTCGGGCTTGATCCCCTGTTTCTGGTCCGCGCGGCGTATGCCTTCCGGGGCGCTCTACGGTCCCGCCCTTCACGCCGCTCCACGCTGGTCTGCCTCTTCCAGCGCGGCGCGGTGGACGGGCTTAGCATGGTCGTGCCTCACGGCGACCCGTCGTACTACACTGAGCGCCAGCGCATCGCGATTCCCCGGGACCAACTCATCGATCTCGACGGGCACTTCGGGCTGCACCCCCGGCTCGCGCCGCTCGCGCCTCTATGGAAAACAGGAGGTCTCGCGGTAGTACATGCAGTCGGATCGCCGGACGCCACTCGC
>DATJGL010000096.1:0-8890 GCA_035495075.1 Gemmatimonadales bacterium | reverse complement strand
GCCCGCGCCGCGGGCTGCCCAGTATACCTGCCCCTGCGGCACATGGTGGACTACGCCCGCTTGGAGCATACCGTCCAGCACGGCGGCAATCGAGACCGCGTAGGCCGGATAGCCATGAAGAAAGTTGGTGGTACCATCGAGTGGATCGACCACCCAGACCAAGCCGTCTCGTGCCAGCTCGGGGCTGAGCTCCTCACCCACGATCCGCCCGGCACCGTCTCCGGACATCAGGCTGTCCGCGATCAGGCGCTCGGCGTTGCGATCCACTTCCGTAACGAAATCGTGCCGGCCCTTGGCCGACCAGCCGCTCGTGTCCGGCTGGGCGCTGCTCCGAACGTAGTCGGCTGCACGGGCGGCCGCAGCCCGGGCTCGGTCTACTAAGTTCAATGGCGACAGCATCTTGCTGCTCTGGGTCCGGGTGGGTAGCTTCGGTGATGCCTCGCATCTTTTCCGGAATACAACCGTCCGGTGAGCTCCACATCGGCAACTACCTCGGCGCGGTCCAGAACTGGGTCCGGCTGCAGCTCTCGTACGAATGCTTCTTCTGCATCGTGGACCTGCACGCCATCACGGCCAAATACGATACTACGACGCTGAGCGCCCGGACCCGCGAAATGGCGATCGGTCTGCTAGCGGCGGGCATCGATCCCGACCGTGTCACGCTCTTCGTGCAATCGCACGTGGCGGAGCACTCGGAACTCATGTGGCTGCTGAACGCCGTGGCGCCGGTCGGTGAGCTCGAGCGGATGACCCAGTACAAAGATAAGGCGCAACGGTTCGAAAGCGTTCCGGCCGGTGTCCTCAACTATCCAGTGCTCATGGCGGCGGACATCCTGCTCTACCGGGCGGACCTGGTGCCGGTGGGGGAGGACCAGGTGCAGCATCTCGAGCTTGCTCGGGAAATCACCCGCCGGTGGAACGCGGAGTTCAGCCCCGACCGGGAGTTCTTTCTCGAGCCGAAACCGCTCCTCACCGAAGCCAAGCGAATCATGGGTCTCGACGGGCACGCCAAGATGTCGAAGAGCCTGGGCAATACGATCGGCATTCTCGAGGAGCCCGAGGCTATCTGGCAGAAGCTCCGACCGGCCGTCACCGATCCGGCACGCGTCACCAAGAAGGATCCGGGCACGCCGGAGATCTGTAACCTGTACCATCTGCACCGGTACTTCTCGTCTCCCGAGACCACGGCGCAGGTGGCGGAGAACTGCCGCGGAGCCAAGTGGGGGTGTCTCGATTGCAAGCGGGTGCTGGCTGAGTCAATTACCGCCCACTTCGCGCCGATCCGCGAGCGGGCCCGCGAGCTGAAGGCTCATCCCGCGCGGGTCGAGGAGCTTCTGGGCGCCGGGGCAGCGCGGGCCCGCTCGATCGCGCGGGAAACCCTGAGAGAGGCGCGCGAACTGATGGGGTTCCTCCCGCCAGTCTCTACGATCAACGATTGAACCACGACAGGTGACGATTCGAGCAGACATGGAAAAAATCATCAAGGCGGCGGTCGAGCGCGGTGCGTCCGACCTCCACATAAAGGCGGGCGATGTCTTTCGCGCCCGGATCAACGGGAAGCTGGTGGCACTCACCAAGCAGCGGCTGACGCCGGATCAGACCAAGGCCATCGCCCTCAAGCTCATGAGCAGCGACACGGATCGTGCCCGGATCGACCAGGTCCGTGATTTCGACTGTTCGTGGGGAATGCCCGGAGTAGGCCGATTCCGGGTCAATGTGCTGCGCCAGCGCTCGAGCTTCATGGTTGTGATGCGGGTGATTCCGTTCACGGTGCCATCGATCGAGTCGCTAGCGTTGCCGGAGGCGCTCAAATCCATCGCCGAGGCCGATCGGGGGCTCATCGTGGTGGCCGGTGTGAGCGGCAGCGGCAAGAGCTCGACCGTGGCGGCGATGGTGCACCACATCAACAAGACCCAGCACAAGCACATCGTCACCGTCGAAAACCCGATCGAATTCCTGCACCGCGATCTGAGCTGCTCGGTGACCCAGCGCGAGGTGGGGGTGGACACGGACGCACTGGCGGTCGGTCTCCGTGCCGCGCTTCGACAGGATCCCGACGTCGTGGTCATCGGCGACATCGCCGACGCCACCACCATCGACGCCGCCATCAAGGCGGCGGAGACCGGCCGCCTGCTGATCGCCACGCTGCCCACACCGGACGTGACCACCACGATCGAGCGCATTCTCGCGACGTTGCCCGCTGAGGAGCGCGACATTGGCCGGATGCGGTTCGCAGAAGGGGTCCGCGCGATCCTGGCCCAGCAGCTGTTGCCGCGCAAGGACGAGAGCGGGCGGATCGCGGCGATGGAGATTCTCATCGCCACGCCCGCTGTTCGCGAGTGCCTCAAGTCGTCCGCCCGCCTGGCCGACCTGAAGAAAGTCATGAGCGACGCCAAGGGCGACGGCATGCAAACCTTCGAGCAGCATCTGAACGATCTGGTCAGTGCTGGGCGCCTGGCCCCCGACAGTGCAAAGGCGGCACTGATAGCGACCCCCACGCCTGGATCGCAGTCGGGCAAGCGTGGCAAGCAGGCCGCATCCGCTTGACCCGGAGCTCCGGGATATCCTGACCCGGCCGCGCGAGGCGGGCACACCGGCGGCCGCCGCCGCGCGCGACGTCGTTGCCGATCGCCTCCGCGCTCTGGGCTACGCGGTCGAGAGCCATCCCTTTCGGTTTCACCCCTCCACCCTGTGGGGATTGCCGCTCCTCGGCGCCGGCCTGGGCTGGCTGGGCCTCGTGCTCACGCCGCTCCTGGTCTCGGCGCAGGTTCCGGCCTGGGCTGCAGCGACCGCCTGGCTGTGTGGCAGCGCCAGTTTGGGGGCGCTCGCCTTCGGCGTGGGCTCCGGCGCGACTCCTCTGGCAATCGGCGGCTTTCGCGACGATGCCAACCTGTTGGCTACGCGCGCGGGCGACGTGCGCGGGTGGATCATCGCTCACCTGGACACCAAAGCGCAGGGACACTCAATGGCTGGGCGTCTGGTGGCGGTGTGGTTCATCGTGGTCGCAGCACTGGGATTGACGGGGCTCGCCTCAGCCCGGCTCGCCGGCCCCCTGCCGCTCTGGATCGCGATCATGGCACCGCTGCTCGGTGTGGTCGCCGGTATGCTCGCAGGCCGAGGACGATTACTGGGGCAGTCGCCGGGGGCACGGGACAACGGCAGCGGCGTCGCTGCGGCCATCTGCGCGGCGTCGGTCCTCACCGACCCTGGAATTGGCATCATGATTACCGGGGCGGAAGAGTTCGGCCTGTTCGGCGCTCGCGCCCTGGTGCGGGAGCGGCCGGGCGTGTTCGCCGGACGGGTCGTGGTGAACTTCGACACGCTGGACGAGACCGGTGCTCTCCAGGTCGTGAGCCACGACCTGGCCGGGCATGCGGCCGGGCGAGCCGCAGTCGGTGCGCTCGAAGCCATCGGCCTTCCGGTGAAAGCGCGACGGCTCCCGCTTGGCATCCTGGTGGACAGCCTTCCTTTTGCCCGCGCGGGCGCGCGGGCGGTGACGGTCGCCCGGCTCGACTGGTCTACGCTCGAGCGCCTGCATACCCCTGGCGATTCGGCCGACGGCTGCTCGTTCGAGACCGCGGAACGCACGGGAGAAATCATCGCCCGCCGCTTTGACGTTTTCGAGGCCGGCAGCTAGTTTGGTCTGAGGATTCCTGAACCCCGCGTGGGGTTTTTTTGTTGGCTCGGGGTGACTCGTTGGCCGCCGGAGGACGTGCATGTTCGACGGGCGAACTGCTTGCGTCGTGGTCGTGGGAGCCCAATGGGGCGACGAGGGAAAGGGCAAGCTCGTCGACGTCCTGGCGGAGCGGGCGGACCTGGTCGTCCGGTATCAGGGCGGGGCCAACGCCGGGCACACCGTGGTCACCGGCCAGACGCAGTTCATTCTGCAGCAGATTCCGTCGGGCATCCTGCATCCCCGGGTCATTTGCATCGTCGGTAACGGCGTGGTCCTCGACCCGGACCAACTGTTCACCGAGCTGGACCAGCTCGCGGCCAAGGGAATCGATCCGACCAACCGGCTCTTCGTGTCGGACCGGGCCCACCTGGTTCTCCCCTACCACAAGCAGTTGGATCGGGCGAGCGAACGCAGCCAGAATATCGGCACGACGGGGCGGGGCATCGGACCCACCTACGAGGACAAGTACGGCCGCCGCGGCATTCGGGTGGGGGACCTGCGTCAACTGGACTGCCTCCGCCCGATTCTGGCCGAGCGGGTCGAGCGAGCCAATCGGCTGCTCGAGTTGATGGGCAGCTCCGAGCGGGTCACGCTGGAGGCCGAGATGGCGTTGCTGGAGCGGTGGGCGCCGCGCCTGCTTCCGCTCACCGTGGACACCGGCCTCGTGGTCTATCGCGCCATCAAGGACGGCAAGCGGGTTCTGCTCGAAGGCGCCCAAGGCTCGCTCCTCGACGTGGATCACGGGACGTACCCGTTCGTCACCTCGTCCAACACTACTGCCGGCGGCGCAGCGGTCGGCGCCGGCATCGGCCCGACCGCCATCCACGGCGTGCTCGGCGTGGTCAAGGCTTACACCACGAGAGTGGGCAACGGACCACTGCCCACCGAAGCCGTGGACGAATCCGGGGCAAAGCTGCGGGAGCTGGGCGGAGAGTTCGGGGCGGTAACCGGTCGCCCGCGCCGATGTGGATGGTTCGACGCGACTGTGGTGCGTTATGCGGTGCGGGTCAACGGCCTCACGGGGCTTGCGGTCACCAAACTCGACGTGCTCGACGGCTTCACGGAGATTCCGGTGGGAACTGCATACCGGCTGGATGGGTCGTCGTGCGCCGAGATGCCGTCGGAGGTAGACCTGCTTGGGCGAGTGCAACCGATCTACGAGACGTTGCCGGGCTGGAATCGCCCCACCGGCGACGCGCGAAGACTGACCGACCTGCCGGTCGAGGCGCGGCGCTATCTCGACCGGCTCCAGGACCTCTCGGGAACCCCGATCCGGTATGTGAGCGTCGGGACCCGGCGAGACCAGATCATCGAGGTATAAAGGCGTTCACGCAGTTCTGGGGATCAATGGCCGAAGACATCGGGACTGAATCCACCTACCTGGTAGTCGTCGGCGCCGGGCCTTGTGGCCTGGCCGTCGGCGTGGCCGCCAAGCAGGCGGGCATCCCGTGTATTCTCGTCGATCGGCGCAACATCGTCTCGACGATCGAGCGTTACCCGTTGGGAATGACGTTCTTCTCTACTCCCGAGCGAATCGAGATCGGCGGAGTTCCCTTCGTTGCGAGCCACGAAAAGCCTACCCGACGTGACGGGCTGATCTACTACCGTCGAGTCGCAGAGCATTACACCCTGGACGTGCGGCCGGGCGAGGAGGTCGTGGATGCACTACGGGAGCCTGACGGAGGTTTCCGAATCGCGGTGAGCCGGCGGCACGACTCGAAGACCTACCGGGCACAGGCGCTGGTGTTCGCCACCGGGTACTTCGACAATCCCAATCTGCTCAGGGTACCCGGCGAGGATCTCCCGCATGTCGCGCACTACTTCACCGAGGGCCACCCCTATTGGCATCAGCGGGTCCTCGTGATCGGGGCGGGGAACAGTTCAGTGGACGCTGCGCTCGAGTGCTGGCGGGCGGGTGCTCACGTCACGATCGTCCACTTCGCGGACGCGCTCGACCGCACCGTCAAGCCGTGGGTGCTGCCCGACATCACCAACCGCATCAAGGAAGGAAGCATCGCGGTACGCTGGCGGTCCCGCGTCCGGGCGATCACCCCGACCCACGTCGAGATCGAGACCGACGGGAAGGCTGAGGTCGAGGAGATTCCGGTCGAGGCGGTCCTCGCTATGACCGGCTACCATGCCGATACCGAGATTCTCTGTCGGCTGGGAGTTCCGGTGGACGAGGGTACCGGGATTCCGGCCCACGACGAACGGACGATGGCGACGCCCGTACCCGGCTGCTACCTCGCCGGCGTGATCGCGAGCGGCAACGACGCCAACCGTCTGTTCATCGAGAATGCCCGAGGACACGGCGAATTGATCGTTCGCGATGTCCTCGAGCGCCGGAAAGCGAATTATCAACCTACGGAGCGGCGGAGGAACCGGAGCCGCTAGCTCGGCCGGGCCCGTTCGTAGCGCAGGTTACGGGGCGAGAATCGCCAGCTGAACCGACGCTGGGCAGGCGAGCCGTTGTTTACATGTGGGTTCGTGGTGCTCGACTCCAGGGTTCCCTGAACCCTGACGCTCGCGATCTGGTCGTAGTTGTTGGTCTGGTCCGCATCCGTCCCGCTTACGCTCGTCAGCTCGTCGCCGTCCAGGAAAATCACCGACACCTGGAACGTCGTAACATCCTCGAACAGGGACTCACCCTGGAGCGTACCGTTGGTGTTGAATCGGGTGGCTCGCATGAGCCGACCTGAGGTGTCGCGCCAATATGCCGCCATCGTAAGGCGCTGAATGGACGTCCCCGCGCGGTCCAGCAGGAGGCCGCTGGCAAACGCGGCCGGTCGATGGAGCAGCGAGTCGGTGTTCAGGAACGAGATCCGAAAGGTGTCGGGCCCTGCCGCTGCCACGCCGGTCACGACGATCAGATGGCGGACGTTGTTGACCTGGAGCTTGGCGACGTCACCAGCTTGCAGCCGGACGGGCTTCCCGGCGGAGTCGGAGACCACCGCGATACAGGCGGAGCCGCAGGTGCCGCCCGCGGGGAGCGGATTGGGACTCCCGGCAGGGGGCGCGATTCGGTAGACCGGAGCCTCGTCGGGATCGAACGGAACCGAGAGGACGCTGATCGTGTCGTTACGCACGTCCACTGAGCCAAACGTGGAGGTGCTGCGCAATTCGACGCCTGCCTCGGAAAGATCCCGCTGCAGGGCTTCTCCCAGGAAGCGCGCGTTACGGGCCACCTCCTCCCGCATGTCGCTCCCGGCCTGCGCCCGGAACGTCGCGAGCAGGATTCCCGTGGCGGACATGAATACGACGACGCCCACCACCATCGCGATGAGAAGCTCGATGATCGTGAACCCGCCGCGCCCTCGAGGCCTGGTCGTGGACGGGTTCATGACGACGGCCGGTAGACGAGTGAGACCAACTCGAGCGATCCCGTAGTGCGCGGGACGCTCACGAGCACGCGGAGGCGCAGGAGATTGGCTCCCGCTTGGGTGACTTCGACCGAGCCGCTGTAAGCCCCGCCCGGCACGATGTCTCCGCGCTCATTCAATGAAACCGGACCTTCGTTGGCCAGCGTCGCCGGATCGCGAGCGCGCAGCTCCTCCATGTAGCCGCGAGCCACGCCGAGGGCGACCGAGCGATTGTCGGCGATGTTCCGCGCCGACAGCAGCGCCGTCTGGGTCTTGGCCAGCGCGGTCAGGCCCACCGCGAGGATGATGAGCGCGACCGTCACGGCAATGAGGGTGTTGCCTCGCTCGTTGCGGGTCATTGCCATGTCCCTCCCTTGTACAACCAGACGCGGAACGACGCCGCCCCGGTCGCAGTCACCGCAGCTACCGTGTTGGGATCCTTTGCATCCCGGAGGTAGATCGTGCCGCGGCTGTTCAACGGCCGGGTCAGGCCCGCGGCCTCGAAATCGATCCGGCCGTTCGGCAGCGTCACCGCCCGGTCGATCGAATCGTTCGGCATCATCGGCGCGCTGCCTCGGCCGAAGAGCACGCCGTCCGGGAGATGACGCTGCCGGGCGCCGCCGAGCGCCGATGCCTCCGCATCGGAGTAAGCGAACACGGTGTCGCCGTCGGTGTCGAGATAGCCCGTGTAGGTGCCGCCGGCGGTGTCGAACACCAGCCGCGCGATTCGCTTCGACGCCAGGGCCTTGGTGCGGGCGAGCTCGAGGTCGAGCGTGATCTGACGGGCTGCACCCCGCGTCCGCATGCCGGCCGTCATCGCCAGGCGCGGCGTCGCGATCGCGGCCAGAATGGCCAACACCGCGATCACGACTACCATCTCGATCAGAGTGAACCCGCGCCGCTCAGCCATGATCCGCCTCAGTACACGGTTCGGAACGAGGTCTGGGCGATGTTGCCCACAACCGGCGTCGACGGCGGCAGGTTGACGGGGTCCTGGAAGCGGAGCTCGAACTGCCAGTCACGGTTGGGCGGACTGTAGTAGCTCTGCCAGCTCCACCGCCGGCGCGCGGCGTATTGACTCTCGAACAGCGACACCAGAGAGCCGCGGTAGGTAAACGTTCTCCCACCCCAGTTCTCGAGGAACCGGGGGAAATTCTCCAGACCGCCCCCGTAGCTCCCATTCGGCGTGGGCGGCGGGAATGCGGGGACCGCGCAACCGGACACCTGCCAATCGCAGGGAGTGGCCGAGTGTCCGGCTGCGATCGCTGCGTAGACCGTCGTGGACGCGGCATTAGTGACCGGGTACGCGTGGTTCGCGTTCGGGTCCCAGGCCGGGTCCCAGCGGTGGGAGTCACCCGGGTTGGTGCCCTCGGCCCATCCGTTGGAGAGGAAAGTGATCTCGTCCGCTGCCAACGCTGCGGGCTGCCAGATACCGGAGTTGTTGTCTCCCCAGACGTAGAGCGGCCGGTCGGTTGCGACCGTCAGCGGATTGGGCAATTGGGCCCCGTTCTTAAGGCGAAGCACCGGATAGTCGCGGCCGGTCGTCCCGTCGCTGTTGATGAATGTGATGTAGAACGTCATCGTCCGCCGCGTGGCATTCAGGCCGACCCAGTTGCTGAGCTGCGCAATGTCGACCTGGAACACATCCGCGCCGATGTTTTCCCGACCCTCGTAGAACGCGTTCGGAATCCCTTGGAAGATCAGGGCGCACGTAGCCGCGTCCGGAAGCTGCATGCCGGCGGGCCGAACGTGCGTCATCGCCCCGGCGGCGCAGACGTTGCCGAGCTGGGCGAGGTCCACCGTGATGTACCAGTCCGCCTTCCAGGAAAACTTGACGCCCTGGACATCGGACGCG
>DATJGL010000095.1:0-4407 GCA_035495075.1 Gemmatimonadales bacterium | reverse complement strand
GGCTTTCCGAGCTGCGCGGCCAGGAACGAGGCGTAGTCCAACGGCGTCCTGGGTTTGGTGGCCAGGAAGCGCTTCGCGTCGAGATTGTAGTGGGCCTCGACGAGCAGGGCGCCGAGCCGGCCGATGCGGGGCAGGTCGGCGGCGGTGGCCGGCCGGACAGTTACCATGACCGGCCACCTTATCACCTCCCGCGCCATCGCGCCACCATCCCGACGCATGCGATCACCGTCCCGGCGCTCGCTGTGTCATTTCACAACGTCGCGTCACTCTCTCCGCCCATGACACGAGAGTCTCGGACCCCAACGGGGGTTTCCTGGAGCTTCACGGCGTTCTCCGGACGCCGTTCGTTACCTTCTCCTGACACGCTGCCGGTTTCTCCGCGTTTCACGCCGACGTCCCGGCGCCGAGCGATCACTGCGGCGTGCATGACGCCCGTTTCCGACAGGCGCACGCGAACAGCTTGCTCCTCATCGCTGGCATTTCGGAGCCGCACGCCGGTTTCCGGGAGCCCGACGACACATTCTCCACACATTGTTGTTACGGCGCCGGTCACTCGCGTCCTCTGCGGAGGACACTGCATCATCGCGTGAACCCCTTTGCACCTGGTCTCGCGCGTGCCGTCGAGCCGGAGATTCTCCAATGCTCCTCAAGTGGAATCGCCACCCAGGTCTCGCGTGATCGGTGCGTTCCATTCTGGCGCGCCCGATGCATTGCCATCGGCCGGCCGCCGGTCGGGGCGTCGGCCGAGCAGTCTCGCGAGCAAAACGGGTGCGATCCCTCGACGGTCGTGCCGGCACAGAGGAGGAGGTATGAACAGCGTCGTACGCAGGAGACTCGACATGGCCGCGCGCGTCCGGGAGTTCATCCGGGCCCGTTCGGCAAGCGAGCCGGGCTATCCGCCCGTGCTTGCGCGGCTCGACGAGCTGATCGCACGAGCCGAGGTGATCGCGGGGCGGCAGCACCAGGGCGTGGTGGCCGCAGAGGGCGCCCGGGCCCACCGCCGCGAGCTGCGGGACGTGCTGCACCGCAAGCTGATGCACTACCTGGTCGCCCTCGGCACGTACGCGGGGAAGGACCAGGCCGAGCTGGCGCGGCAGTTCCGCCTGCCGGACGGCAGTGCCACCAACGCAGCGTTTCTCACCTCCGTCAAGGCGCTCGTGGCCGCGGCGGAGAGCCAGCGCGACCTGCTGATCAAGCAGGGCATGGCGGTTGCCTCGCTGGACGAGATCAACCGGTTGGTGGCGGAGTTCGAGGTCGCGAGCGAAGCAGCGCGCACGGCCCGGCGCGATCACATCGGCGCCCGGGCGGACCTCGGGGTGATCACCGCTCAGCTGATGGACGAGGTGAATCTGCTGGACGGGATCACGCGGTACCGGTTCGGCGACGATCCGGAGGTGATGGTCGAGTGGAAGGCGGCCCGGCGGGTGCTGGGACAGCCGCGGACAGTCGTTGCACCACCCGCGACGGAGCCCAGTGATGTCCCGCAGGCCGCGTAGGGCAGGGCGGTGGTGCGTGGTATGTGGGACTCTCGATGCACCATAGGGAGGTCGGAGCCACATACCACGTGCTACCATCACACCAGTTCGCAGTCCATGACTACAACAGCCTGGGCCATCAGGACGTTACCGCTGCAGTTGATAGAAGAGCTTGTCGTACGTGTTGCCGGCGACCTCGCGTGGCGTGTGGAGCACGACGCCGAGTCCGAGGCTGCTCTTCCCGGGATCAGTGGGAGACCGGCGTTCGGTTCGAGTCATGAACACGCCCTCGAACGGCTCCGCGGCTCCGTCGCGGAACACCTTCGTGGCCGTGAGCACCGCTCCTTCGATTCTGGCGTTTGCGAGTACAAATGAGCGGGATGGCTCCGAGTCATGCCCTGCCGCCTGAATCGTTCCATCGCTCCCAATTTGGAGATGGATCACATCTCCCAGACCAACGACTTGATAGACGCCGGAGTACTCCGCGCTGGTGTGTGCGACGAGAGGTTCGCTCCGTACGTCCACGTACTGCTCCCGTCGGACGCCGCGCTTCTCCTTGACGAGGTGCTTGTGTTTGCTGAAGGCCGCCGCTACGTCCTGCGCTCTCGATGGGGCGGTAATTTCCTGGGACGCGGCGATTCCCGGGGTGGCGGCCAAGAGAGTGACAAGGGCGAGGGTACGCACCGTGATCCTTTCGACTCGGTTGCCAGCGGGATGCTCTGCTATAGTGGACACCCAGGCGGCAGGATTGGTTGCGTACGATCGACGCTCCCCGAGCGCCGAGCGCAATTCGCAGTGCAGGGACAACAAGTCTTTATGAAGCCCCAGATTTTTCATCCTTTTCTTGTATACTCAACGCATGACGAAGAAGATTTCTGGCGGTACGGCGCATGCGTTACCAGCAGCTTTGCGGAAAACGCTGGCGGCTGATCCCAAGGCGCTGGCGAAATGGGAGGACCTTACACCACTCTCACGCAATGAATGGATCTGTTGGGCTATCTACGTTAAGACGCCGGAGAAGCGGAAAGAGCACGTCGACAGGGTCGTTTCAGAGCTTAAGGAAGGGATGCGCCGCCCTTGCTGTTGGTATGGCTGCGTTCACCGGAAGGATAAGCCGTTGAGTTCGTCGCAAAAATTTGTGCTTAGCAGACAATCCAAAAGAGTAAGACGGTAGCAAGAGGTAGCCGCAAATGCTACACCATGCTGCACCGACGGAGCACGGAAGACGTTGAGAGAAAGGCGTCGGGGAAAAAGGCGTCGAGAAGAAGCATCCAGAAGAGGTCGTCTAGAAGAGGCTCGCCGCGCAGCTGAAGCGCGATTCGTTAGGCTGCAACCAGGGTTGATTCTCCATGGATTGGAAAGCGTTTCAACGCTTCAAGGTCAAGGATGTCCCGGCGTGGAGCCTGGACCTCGTTTTCATCCCAGTTGGCATTCTCGCAGTTGAATGGCTCTGGCTCGTCGAGGATCGGGCGGCCTTGGCGATCGGGGCGGGACTCCTGGTGGTCGTGGTCCGCCAGCTCACGCGTCATTTCGCCCCACCGCGAGAGCGACACACTGAGAATCGATGAATAGGTTGCAGCCTAACCTGCGCATGAAGCTGTCGCGCAGCAGCGGCCACTTCTGGTGGAACAGATCTTTCTTGACTGTGGCCGCTGCGACGCGCAGCCTGTGCGCGATTCGTTAGATGGCGCCCACGCACTCATGGCGGGACAGATGAGACTACGTACCGTGGGACCCGATAGCCCCGGCCAGTGTGAGCCGGGACTATCGGACGACCGACCGCGAGATCCACGTCTCTGTTACTGTCCCGCGCTCTCACCCAGGGCGACGAGAAGCTCGTCCAGCTGATCGAACGTCTCGACCAGTGCATCGGCTGAGCCCGTGCCGGCAGCGTCGAGCGCTTCCTTCGAAGGGTAGCTCTCGCGCAGGACCACCAGCGTCTTGCCGGCCTTTTCCTCGAAGGTCACCGTGGTGACAGGCCCGCCCTCGCCACCTTCGTCATTGGTCCACGCGAGGCGCGAATACGGCTTCACTTCGACATACGTGCCGAGAAACGCGGCAGGCTCGGGGCCACCGACGTCGAATTCCAATCGGTACTTGCCGCCGACACGAGCATCCACCTCGCAGGACAGCAGAGTCATTCCCATCGACTTGGGCACCCACCAACGCGTGAGCAGCTCGGCCTTGGTAAATGCCTCGAACACGATGCGCGCCGGGCCGTTGATGGTCCGCGTGACAACCACCTCGCGGTCCGACTTCCGTTCCACCGTGGTGCGGTTCTTCACGGGGCCGGGCTCACTTTCGATTCTTGCGTTCATCGCCCTTCTCCTTTCGTGTCAGTTCCTCGACAACCTTGTTCAACTCGTCGAAGCGTTCGTCCCAGCGCTGGCGGTACCTCTCGAGCCACGCCGTCTCTTCCTCCAATCGGCGCCGGCCCAGCTGGCACGTCCGCACGCGCCCGATCTTCTTCGTGGTGACGAGCCCCGCCTGCTCCAGAACGCCGACGTGCTTCTTCATGCCCGTGAGCGTCATCTGGAACTTCTCGGCAAGGTCCGTGATCGAAGCGTCGGCTCGTCCGAGCTGCCCCAGAACGCCACGCCGCGTGGCGTCCGAGAGCGCGGCGAACGAAATATCAAGTCGGGTCGTCATATACTGAACCATATGGTTCAGTAGTGTACCGCACGCGTTCGCGGCATGCAAGGGGTGGCCGCGAAGAACGATGCGTCCTCCGATCTCAGCAGAGCGCCCATCCGTGACCGGTCAGACCACCATCGCTGCCTCTCCTGCGACGGCGTCCCTGCCGCACGGCCGCATCGTGACGCGCGGCTGCCCGGTCCCGACGCGGCCTTCCGCCGGGGGGCAACTATATCCTGGATCTCGCGCACATCCCGCCAGACGCGCGCGACTGAGGGCGCCATCTAACAACCGCATG
>DATJGL010000094.1:0-6148 GCA_035495075.1 Gemmatimonadales bacterium | reverse complement strand
TTGGGGACGTGCCGGCCACCCTGGCTTCTTTCATCATCGGAGCCCAGCGCCGTTAGGATCCGGCCTGCACGTGAGGTGCGGGAGGACCGACACTGATATGTTTAATCCAAGGTCAACACAATGCATCCATTCCGTAAACTTCGTTGAGCAGCCTCTCAGCAAAAACGAGTCTCGCGGAGCTGGTACGCGGCGTCGGCTAAATTTGCCAGAAACTGTAACCGACACGGACATGTTTTATCCGAAGGAGTGACGACAATGGGTAGGCTGGCGGGCAAGAATATCCTTATCACCGGCGGCAACAGCGGGATCGGGCTGGCCGCAGCGCAGGAATTCCACAGAGAGGGCGCGCGCGTCGCTATCTGCGGCTTGAATGAGCGGGCGCTGCAGGCGACTAAGAAGACGCTTGGAACCGGAAGTCTCGCCGTTCGCGCGGACGTCAGCAATCTCGCCGACCTCGACACGATGTTCGCCACGATTAAGCGGGAGTTCGGGCACCTGGACGGCGTCTTCGTAAATGCAGGTTACAGCGAGTTCCTGTTGTTCGAAGAGGTGACGGAGCAAAGCTTCGACCAGGTGATAGCCGTCAATTTCAAAGGGGCTTACTTCACGATTCAAAAAGCCTTGCCGCTACTCAGGCAAGGCTCGTCTGTAATCATCAATGCGTCCGTGGGTGCGCGCAAGGGGTGGCCGACAACCTCGACCGTGTCGACCTGCAAGGCCGCGGTCGTCCATCTCGCTCGAATCCTCAGCGCCGAACTCGTGGACCGCGGGATTCGCGTGAATACCCTAAGCCCGGGCCCGACGGACACGGCGATGTTCGGTCGCTTCCCAGGCGAAGAGCAGGGCGAGGCGGTTAAGGACGTCCTCCGAACCCACAATCCAAGCAAGCGGATGGCCGATCCGTTGGAAATCGCGAAGCTGGCAGTTTATCTCGCGTCGGACGATTCCGCGTACGTCGTCGGGGCAGACTTCCTGATCGACGGCGGGGTCACGGCCATTTCGGGCGTGGGCGCCTGAGCCTCGTTGCAGAGAATCGAGGCCGTTCCCGCTCCCGCTCAGGATTGGCGGGGAGTTCTGTTGGTGGGGAGCGAGATGCTTGGTAAGTCCTTACACCAGGCTCTTGCCTCGGGGTATGCCAAAACTTGATTTTTGGGCCGTACCTATAGAGAGCGGTGATTTCGCGGGTTTCTGTGGGTTCCCTCGTGACAACTGATGGTGGCGGGAGATGGGGACGTGGCCTTTGGCGCGTCCTGGCGACCTTTTGGGAGGTGAGGTATGGCGCGTACGGTAAATCCGACGAGCATGGGCCATTGGATTCCGATTTCGGATGAGCTCTGTAGGTGGTTAGGGCGGCCCCTCGTCATTCCGTCGCCAGCAGCTTCATGCCTAAGCGCTTCGCTCAGTGGGCCGACGCAGCGACCGCGGGCGCGGGCGGCGCCACTTTCCGCATGAGCGGCACGAGCAGGGTTGCGACCACGAAGGCGAGCATGATCGTATGGAACGCATCCGCGAAGGCGAGGGTGGAGGCCTCGCGATAGGCCAGGTGCCACAGTCGCTCGAGCGCCGCGAGATGTCCGCCCTGCTGGCTGCCAGGCAGCGTGGCGTATCGCCCTTCCATAGCGAGAAGAAACCTGTCCATCGCACCGTTCGCCGGCGTCAGGCGCGACGCGATGTGGAGAAAGTGCAGGTTGGTCCGGTCGTTGATGACCGCTGCAACGACTGCGATCCCGACAGCCCCGCCGAGGTTACGCATCATGTTGAACAAGCCGCTGGCATACTTCAGCCGCTCCGGCGGCAGGCTGCCGAGGCCGAGATTGACGGCGGGCGCCACCGCGAAGACCTGGGGGAACCCGCGCAGGAGCTGGGGCAGCAGGAACTGCGCCGCACCCCACTCGTGCGTGATGAAGCCGTAGCTCCACATGGCCAGCCCGAAGCACGCCATCCCGAACATCATCAGCCAGCGCCCGTCGAAGCGGCGCGCGAGCGCGATGTAGACCGGCGTGCCGATGAGCGAGGCGGCTCCGGTCGAAAAGATTGCGGTCCCGGTCTGCCAGGCGCTGAACCCGCGCACGTACCCGAGGAACAGCGGCGTCAGGTAGATCGTGGTGAAGATCCCGACGCCGGTGACGAAGGAGAGCACGCAGCCGAGCGCGAAGTTGCGGTTGGTGAGCGCGCGGAGGTCGAGCACCGGGTTCCGGTAGCTAAGGCTCCGCGCAACAAAGAGGGCGAGTGCAATGCCGGCGATCCAGGCGCAGGTGCGGATAGTCGCGTCGTCAAACCAGTTCCATCGGGTACCCTCCTCGAGCACGTATTCCAGCATCCCCAGTCCAACCGCCATGAGGGCAATGCCGGGGTAGTCGGCTTCACGAAGCAGCGATAGATCGGGCTTGTCGATGTTGACCAGGAGCGGGATCAGCACGGTGATGGCGATGCCGGGCACGAGGTTGATGTAGAAGAGCCAGTGCCAGTTGAGCGTGTCGGTGATCCAGCCCCCGATCACCGGCCCGAGCGTAGGCGCGATCGAGGCGATGGTGCCGATCACAGCCGCCGAATAGACCCGCCGCGACCCCTGGAAGTAGTAAAAGGATGAGGTGAATACCGTCGGTATCATCGACGCGCCCAAGAGCCCCTGCAGTGCGCGGAAGAGAATCATGCTCTGGATGCTCCATGCGACGCCGCAGAGCATGCTGGAGAGGGTGAAGCCGGCGGCAGAGATGGTGAACAGCCAGCGGGTCGAGAACACCCGCGTCAGCCAGCCCGAGAGGGGGATCACGATGATCTCGGCGATCAGGTAGGCTGTCTGCACCCAGCTGATCTCGTCCTGCGCCGCTGAGAGTCCGCCGCCGATCTCCTGCAGCGACGACGCGACGATCTGGATATCCAGCAAGGCGATGAACATCCCGGCGCACATCACCACGAACGGCAGCAACGACGGCTGCTTCGGGGCGGCAGTCATGGAACCCGCAGATCCAACCGGGTCTCGACACTCGCTGTGATGGACAGGCCGGGACGCAGCATCTCAACGCCCGCCTCCCGCGGGTCCAGCTCGATGCGTACCGGGACGCGCTGGACGATCTTTGTGAAGTTGCCCGTCGCGTTCTCGGGAGGAATGACGCTGAACACCGCCCCGGTACCGTGCGCCAGGCTGACGACGCGGCCGCGGAAGGGTTGGTGTGGCAGGACATCGGCTGTGACGCTCGCGATCTGTCCCGGCCTTATGCGGGCGAGCTGATCTTCCTTGAAGTTGGCGTCTACCCACAAGCCCGTCGTGGGAACGACGGAGACCAGATACGCGCCGGGCGCCACATAGGCGCCAACCTGTGCGGCGCGGTGGCTGACGTAACCGTCGATCGGCGAGCGAATCTCGGTGTAGCCGAGGTTGAGCTGGGCCGTCGTCAAGTCGGACCGCGCCTCCGCTTCCGCTGCTCGCGCAGCAGCGATCTCGGCATCCAGGACTTTGAGCTGCTGGCGAGCGCCCGCGAGGGCGGCCGCGGACGAACCCACCGCGGATCGGGCCTCCTGGTCGAGCGTGGCTGACTGCTGCGCCTCCTGTTTAGAGACGGCGTTCGTCTGCGCCAAGCTGCGATACCGCTCGGCGTCCTGCCCGGCGAAGGTTGCCCGCGCCGCCCTGGCCGCCAGATCGGCTTCCTGCTGGCGGATGGTGGATTGCTGTAGTACGTAGCGCGCGCGCAGCCCCTCGAGCGCGGTCGTCCGCGCGGCGACCACGGCAGCCGCATGGTCGAGCGCGGCCTGGTAGTCTCGTGCGTCGAGCCGAACGAGCACCTGGCCTGCATGGACGCGATCATTGTCCACGACCATGACTTCGGCGACGAACCCGCTCACATGCGGCGCGATCGCGGTCACGTTGCCGCCGATGTAGGCGTCGTCCGTCGTCTCGATGTAGCGTCCCACGGTCCACCAGTGCCGGCCGGCCCAGGCGCCGCCGGAAAGGATCGCCAAAACGGCGACAACGAGTCCCAGGCGCCGCAGGCGGCGGCGCGGCAGGTTAGGACCAGGACCGGCGACAGATGCGTCCAGCGCGCCGATGACTACGGATTCAAGGTCTTCGCGATTGGGGGCGCGAGTTGCTCGAAGGCCAGACCCGTTTCCCCAGATCTTGAACCTCATCTGAACCTCCTCGCCCCCCGGTACCGAAGCTCTTCACCGCCAGGCATTCCCCGACCACTACAGCTGCACTTGCATATATGACGCTCGTCATGTAAATAAAGTTCCAAGATCGAGACCGGGGGTGGTGTCATGAGAGTCAGCCGGGAGCAGTTCGGCGAAAATCGTCAGCGCATCCTGGAGGTTGCGGCCAAACGGTTCCGCGAGAAGGGGTTAGATGGCATCGGGGTGGACGGGATTATGGAGGAGGCCGGCCTGACCCACGGAGGGTTTTACGGCCACTTCGCTTCCAAGGCCGATCTGGCCGAGCAGGCCTGCGCGGCGGCGGTTGGCAGGTCGACCGAGAAGTGGGAGGCGATGGCCCGCGCCCGGCCCGAGACCGGGCTCGCTGAGATCGCCCGGTCCTATCTATCGAAGCGGCATCGCGACCAGCCCGGTACCGGCTGCGTATTTGCCGCGCTCGGCGGCGAGGTGGCGCGCCGGTCCGACGGCGTGCGCGCGACCGTCACCAAGGGCGTTCAGGCTCAGCTCGGCATCCTCGAACGGGTTGCGGGCGGGCGCTCGAAATCCGAGCGGCGAGAGCAGGCAATCGCCACCCTGTCGGGCCTGGTGGGAGCCATGGTCGTAGCACGACTGGTGGACGACGCCGTCCTCTCCAACGAAATCCTCACCGTCGCCGCAGCGGCGTTCGGTGGCAAACCACGTGACAGTCAGAGGAGCTGACGGCACCATGACAATCGAACTTTCCGCAAACGCACCGACGAAATTCATCGAAGCCGAGGGGATCAACTACGCCTACCGCCGCTTGGGCCAACCAGTGGCGTGCCGCTCGTATTCCTGCAGCACTTTACCGGGACGATGGACAGCTGGGATCCCTTGTTTGTGGATGGCTTCGCCGAGGCCCGGCCCGTCGTCCTCTTCGACAACGCGGGCGTGAGTCGTTCCGGTGGCACTACGCCCGACAACGTGGCGGCGATGGCGAACGATGCTGTTGCGTTCATCACCGCGCTCGGATTGAAGCAGGTGGACCTGCTGTGCTTCTCGCTGGGTGGCTTCGTCGCTCAGGTGATCGCGGCCGAGCATCCCGCACTGGTGCAGCGAGTGATTCTGGCGGGCACCGGGCCCGAGGGTGGCGAAGGTATCCGGAACCTACCACAGTTGCTCGAGCAGGCACAGAAGCACAGCCCAAGCGAGTTGCGGCTCTTCCTCTTCTTCGAGCAGACGGCAACCAGCCAGGGCGCGGGTCGCGCCCGAGGTGCCGCCGGTGACGCCGGTGACGCCGGTGACGCCGGTGACGCCGACCCGGAGGCCGATCAGAGTGTCAGGCTACGTCCGCCACCGGGCCGACGTCGTTGAGTACCGGGTTGAGCAGCACGCCAATATTCTTCGAGCTCGGCTGGATGAGCTCGCCCTGCGGTTTGGCACCGACGCTGACACTGCGGGCGTGGCCAGCTTTGTAAGTGATGTCGGGCCCTTAGCTCAGGTGGTTAGAGCAGCGGACTCATAAGGGCCTCGGATGTTTTCTTGCCGAGTCCGTACCAGTCCTAAGTAAGACGGCTGGCTCCGCATGGACGTGAGGCTCCGTTCCCTCTGAGTCCAGCGGAGTCACTCCTTTCCGGGACGGTCTGCCCACAGTTTTGCCCACAGGCAGCCCATGCCCCGACCCCTGTGCGCCCCCAGGGCCGGGTACGCGTCTTCTGAGTTACCTGGTCAGGAATGCGCAAAATACGTTTCGGGGTTAATACGGGAGGCCCCTAATGGCTGCCGAACCACTGCAGAAGGTCATGCTGGGGAAGAAGGTCCGCGCAATCGCGGTTCAGAGTATTACGCTGGCTGTTGCGCTTGGCACGGCGCGGCACGCGATAGCACAGGCTGCTAGAGCACCGTATCCGAGCATGGCTCCTCTTGACCAATACCTGATTGAGGACCGGAATTCTGAGATCGCGCTGGCGCGGAGTGCGGCGCCGGAGTCCATCTCGCGTGGCGCTGAAGTCCTAGTGCTTGGACGTCACGGTTACGAAAC
>DATJGL010000093.1:0-17417 GCA_035495075.1 Gemmatimonadales bacterium | reverse complement strand
GGTGCCTTCGTTGTCATCGTCTACGGAATCGTTCAGCGATACGGTATTGAAGGGCTCACCATCGCGACGGTGATGGCGGGGCTCATACTGATCGCACTCGGGCTCTCGGGTCTCGGTGGGGCGATCAAGTTTATTCCGTTCCCGGTCACCACCGGCTTCACGGCGGGCATCGCCGTCGTCATCTTCTCGGGTCAGATCAAGGACTTATTGGGTCTCGAGATGGGCCCGGTACCGGCCGAGTTCGTCGAGAAGTGGCGGAGCCTTGGCCACCACCTTGGCAGCTTCAATCCGGCTGCCCTGGGAATCGCGCTGGCCACGCTGCTCATTATCCAACTGTGGCCCCGCTTGAGCCGCCGGATCCCGGGCCCGTTCGTGGCGCTCCTGATCACTACGGCGGCTGTGCAGGTGTTTCACCTGGACGTCGAGACTATCGGAGCGCGGTTCGGGGCCATCAGCGGCGGCCTGCCTGTTCCTCATCTCCCCGAGGTGACCTGGGAAACCGGCCGCCAACTGGTTCAGCCGGCCATCACGATCGCGCTACTCGGCGCCATCGAGTCGCTGCTGTCGGCCGTGGTGGCGGACGGGATGATCGGCGGCCATCACCGATCCAATATGGAGTTGGTGGCACAAGGTGTGGCCAATGTTGCGTCGCCTATCTTCGGCGGGATCCCCGCGACCGGGGCCATCGCTCGGACCGCCACGAACGTTAGAAACGGCGGGCGCACGCCGGTCGCGGGGATGGTTCACGCGGTCACGCTGCTGTTGATCACGGCCGTCTTCGGACGCTGGGCAGCACTGATTCCTATGGCCACCCTGGCGGCCATTCTGGTTGTGGTCAGCTATCACATGGCCGACTGGCAAACGTTTGTATCGGAGCTGCGTGCCCCCAGGAGCGACGTCATCGTCATGCTGCTCACGTTTTTTCTGACTGTCTTGGTGGACCTCACGGCTGCCGTGGAAGTCGGGCTGGTGGCAGCGGCGTTCCTTTTCATGAAGCGGATGTCGGAGGTCACCAACGTGAGCGCAATGACCCGGGAGTTTGCGGAGGAAACTGCGTTGGATTCGCCGTTGTATGCCAAGCCGGGTCGTGAGATCCCGTCCGGCGTGCAAATCTACGCGATCGACGGGCCCTTCTTCTTCGGCGCCGCCGAGAAGTTCAAGGAGACTCTTGCCACCGTGGCTGGCCGGCCCCGCGCACTGGTGCTGATCATGCGCAACGTGAACGCGATCGACTCCACGGGGCTGCACGCGCTCAAGGACATGATCCGCCGGTTTCGGTCGGGCGGCACCGAGGTCATCCTCGTTGGGGTGCACGCCCAACCCATGGTCGCGCTCGATCGCGCCGGGCTGGTCGATGTGCTGGGTCCCGACAACCTTGTCGACACCATCGACGAAGCGCTCGACCGCACACGCGGTCGGCGCGGCTGAGCTCGAGTCATTCGATGGACCTCCAGCACCTCATCATCCGCTTTGGACTGGCCGCGGTCTTCCTAGGATCGGGGCTCGAGGGCGACCTCACCATGGTTCTCGGCGGAGTCGTTTCCCACCGCGGGTATTTCCCTCTGACGATCGCGATCGCGGCGGCGGCCACGGGCGCCTTTGCCGCGGACTGCATCTGGTACACCATCGGCCGGCTCAACACCGCCCGGTTGCAGAACGCGAGCTTCTATCGCCGGGTCGGTCCCCGGATCGAGCAAATCGTCCGGCGGGTCGGGGTATGGCAGATCGTGATTGCGCGGTTCATTTACGGGACCAAGAACGCGAGCATGCTGTTCTGGGGTCTACATGGTTTGCCGGCCTATCGATTCGTCGTGGTGGACGCCATTGGGTGCGCTCTCAGCGCCAGTTTCTTTGTGGGACTCGGATATCTCGTCGGCGATGGAGCGGAGGCGCTGCTGGGCCATGTCAAGCGACTCGAGTTTCTGTTCCTCGGCGCCGTGGCCGTTGCGATCCTGGTCCTCATCCTCATCAGGGCTCTGGCGCAGCGGCGTGAGAGCGCGCAGCAGGGCATCGAATAAGCTTGCCTCTCCCGCGAGGCCAGGCGACTTTTCAAGCATGACCTCCGACCGCCTGCTCGGGGATCTCCTCGCCGGCCGGACCGCGGCTGTGGCACGGGCGATCTCGGAGGTGGAGAACGCTCGGCCGGGGTTTGAGCAGCTGCTGGCGGGGGTGCATCCCCACCTCGGGCGCGCGCGCCGAATTGGTATCACCGGACCTCCCGGCGCCGGCAAGTCGACGCTGACCGAGCGCCTCGTCGCAGCCTACCGCGAAGGCGGTCTCGGCGTCGCCGTGGTGGCAGTTGATCCTACCAGTCCCTTCAGCGGCGGGGCCCTGCTGGGTGACCGGATCCGCATGGAGTCCGTCGCTCTCGATCCCGGTGTCTTCATTCGCTCCATGGCGAGCCGTGGCTCGCTCGGCGGCTTGGCGACCACGACCCGCGAGGTTTGTGACTTGCTAGACGCCGCGGGCTTCGCGCGCGTCCTGGTCGAAACCGTCGGCGTCGGCCAATCCGAGCTGGACGTGGCGCGGATGGCGGATTCGACCGTGTTGCTGCTGGTCCCCGAGTCGGGCGATGCCATTCAGACGCTCAAGGCAGGTGTGATGGAAGCGGCTGACATCTTCGTCGTCAACAAGGCGGATCGGCCCGGTGCCGACAAGCTTCGCCAGGAGATCGAAGTGACGTTGGGGATTCGTCGAGGGAACGCCTACAGGCACGTCCCGGCCCACCATGGACGCGCGGGCGGACGTCAAGCAAGCGAGTCGGCTCGGACCGGGCCGCCCCTCTGGGACCATCCGGTGATTCTGGCCGCCGCGTCCAAGGGGGAAGGCATCGCCGAGCTGGTTGCGGCGCTAGACCGGCATCATGAGTGGCTCGTTGCTACCGGCGAGCTCGCGCAACGCCGCCGGCAGCGAATGTTCGAGCGCACCCGCGAGGTAGTGGATCGGGCCACCCGGCGCTGGCTCTGGCAGGAGACTCCGGCGGAGCAGCTGGTCCGCGGGCGCCTGGACGAAGTGGCCGATGGTCGCCTCAGTCCCTACGATCTCGCGGCCGAGATCCTGGACGAATTGCGCCAGGGTGAGCAGGTATGACCGCCTCGAACCTCGACGCTGACAAACAGACCTTGAGCGCTCGGCTCGCCGAGCAAGAGCGGGAGCTCGAGCAGCTGCGGGCCGAGCTGCGCGCCTGGCGCGAGCGGGTGTCGCGACTGCCTGTCCGGGACGATGCGGAGTTCACGACGGTTTCCGGTCGCGCGCTGGAGCCGGTCTACTCCGCACCGGACATCCCGGCCGACGAGGCCAAGCGGCTGAGCCTCCCCGGAGAATTTCCCTTCACACGCGGCATTCACGAGACCATGTACCGCGGCCGACTCTGGACCATGCGCCAGTTCGCCGGGTTCGGTACCGCCGAGGATACCAACGAGCGGTACAAGTTCTTATTGTCGCGCGGGCAGACCGGACTGTCGGTCGCCTTTGATTTTCCCACGCTCATGGGCTACGACTCCGATCACCCCCGTTCCGAGGGGGAGGTCGGCAAGTGTGGGGTCGCGATCTCGAGTCTGGCGGACATGGAGACGCTGTTCGACGGTATTCCTCTCGACCAGGTCTCCACCTCGATGACCATCAACGGTCCCGCGGCGATTCTCTTCTGTTTCTATGTCGCGGCTGCCGAGCGGCAGGGCGTGCCCATCGACCGGCTCCGGGGCACCATCCAGAACGACATTCTCAAGGAGTACATGGCGCAGCACGCCTGGATCTACCCGGCGGAGCCCGCGCTCAAGATCATCGTGGACCTGTTCGAATGGGCCGCGGAGCACACGCCCAAATGGAACACGATATCGATTTCGGGGTACCACATCCGTGAGGCGGGGGCCACCGCGGCGCAGGAGCTCGCGTTTACTCTGGCCAACGGCTTCTGCTACGTGGAGCACGGCGTGGCCCGCGGCCTCCAGGTGGACCGCTTCGCTCCCCAGCTTTCATTCTTCTGGGACGTTCACAGCGATTTCTTCGAGGAGATCGCCAAGCTCCGGGCTGCTCGTCGCATCTGGGCGCGTGCGATGCGCGACCGTTACGGGGCCCGGGACCCTCGCAGCTGGAAGATGCGGTTTCACTGTCAAACCGCGGGCGTCACCCTCACGGCGCCGCAACCGCACAACAACATCGTGCGGGTCGCCTACCAGGCGCTGGCTGCAGTTCTGGGAGGGACCCAATCCCTTCACACCAACGCTCTCGATGAGACGCTTGCGCTGCCGACCGAGGAATCGGTGCGAATTGCGCTTCGCACGCAGCAGATTCTCGCGTACGAGACGGGCGTCGCCAACGTCGCCGATCCCATGGGCGGCTCGTATTTCGTAGAGGCCCTCACCGACGGGCTCGAACGAGAAGCGGAAGGGCTGTTTGCCGAGATCGAGGCGCAGGGCGGGGTCGTGCGGGCCATCGAGTCCGGCTGGTTCCAACGCCAGATCGCGCGCGCCTCGGCCCGGTTCCAGGCGGAAGTGGAGCAGCACCATCGGTTGATCGTCGGCGTGAACGACTTCCTCGAGGAAGCGGAAGCGCCGGTCGAGATTCTCCGCGTCGGCGATGATGCGGAGCGTACCCAGCGCCGCCGGCTCGCCGACGTTCGCGCGAGGCGCGACGCATCGCTCGTCGCCCAGCGGCTGGCGGCCCTCCGAACCGCGGCCGCCGAGGATCGCAACGTCATCCCTGCCATGCTGGACTGTGCCCGAGCGTACTGCACGCTCTACGAAATCCGGCATGTGCTGGAAGAGATATATGGGAGCTACCGTGAGCCGGTCTTCTTCTGACCTGGGCGACGCCGCGGCCGTTCGCCGCCGCTTCGCCCCCCCTCGTCCGGATCTGAGGGCGGCCCCTGCCGTCCGGCTGCAACTCGAACGCCTCACCCGAACCCCTCCGGCGGGCCATCCCGTCGTGTCCTGCTACCTCAAGCTCGAGCCGCGTGACCGTTCCCGCGGGAAGTATCTCATCAAGCTCAAGAATCGGGTCCGGCTGGTGAAAGCCGCCCTCACGCAAGTGGTCCGCGACCGTGCTGCCCAGGAAGCGGCGGAGCGCGACATCGACCGGGTGATCGAGCATCTTCGCACGCCGGCGAACCTGCCGGCGGCGCAGGGCCTCGCTGTCTTCGCCTCGGAGGGGATCGGGTTGTTCGAGGTGATCCCGATGCCGCTGGTCCACCGGTCCCGGCTCGCGGTGGACGGCACGCCATTGATCCGTGAGCTCGCGGCTATCG
The DNA here is from genome assembly GCA_035495075.1 of Gemmatimonadales bacterium. GTDB lineage: Bacteria > Gemmatimonadota > Gemmatimonadetes > Gemmatimonadales > GWC2-71-9 > DASQPE01. The sequence continues at coordinate 12,172 of DATJGL010000093.1, read as the reverse complement.
AAGACGAGTTCGGCCGCGTTCTGACGGTAGTGCTCGACCGGACCAGCGCGCGCTTCTTCGAGGTCACGGCGTACCATGCCAACGAGCTTCCCAGCCTGCGGGCGGATTCGACCCGGGGCGGACGCTTTCGTGGCGATCGGAACGGTCCCGGTTGGGGCGAGCACAACTACCACAACCGGATCCGTGAGGAAAAGCAGCGTCACTTCGAGGCCATCGCTCGCGAGCTGTTTGCCCGCGACCGGCGCCAGCCGGCGCACGGGATCGTCCTCGCGGGGCCTGGCCCGGAAGCGGGGAGCGTGCGGCCTTTCCTCCATTCCTATTTGACGGAACGCTTGCTGGGAACCGCCAAGCTCAATCCCAAAGAGGTGACCACGGCTGCCGTTCACGCGGCCACCCTCGCCGTCCGCGAAGCGTGGGAACGCACGTCCGAGCGCGCGCTGGCGGGCGAGCTGCGCGAGCGGCAGGGCTCCGGCTGGGCCGTGAATGGGCTGGCTCCGACGCTCCTGGCGCTGTCCCGCGGACAGGTTCGGGCGCTGCTGGTCAGCGGCGATGCGAGCGCTCCCGGCTTCCGTTGTCCGGAGACGGGGAGACTTGCTCTCACCGAGAAGGAATGTCGCCCCCAAGGTGGCGCGGTGCCGGTGCTCGACGTGGTGGACGATGCGATCGAAGAGGCCCTGCGGCAGGAGGTAGATGTGAACGTGGTCTACGAGGCGGCCGCGGCGCGCGAGATTCAGGACCTCGCCGGCCTGCTGAGGTTTCGCTGATGGCGAGCCCCGTTCGGCAGGCGCCGGCGCGCCCGATCCGGGTGCTGGTTGCCAAGCCCGGCCTCGACGGCCACGATCGCGGCGCCAAGGTGGTCGCAGCGGCGTTACGTGACGCCGGAATGGAAGTGATCTACACCGGGCTGCATCAGACGCCCGAGATGATCGCCGCCGCCGCGGTCCAGGAAGACGTGGACGTGGTCGGCCTCTCGATTCTCTCCGGTGCGCACATGACCCTGTTCCCCCGGGTCCGGCAGCTCCTGGTCGATCAGGGACGGAGTGACATTCTCGTGACCGGCGGCGGCATCATTCCACGCGAGGATGCCGAAGCGCTTCAGACGAAGGGCATCGGCCGGCTGTTCGGGCCGGGTACCCCAACCTCCGATCTGATCGATTACATCCGGAGCTGGGCCGCTACCAACCTGTCGTGACCACGTCCCCCGCCTCCAAGAAACCGAGCCGGCTCCGCACCCTGAGTGAGGAGTATCGCGAGCTCGCCGACCGTCTCCGCCAGGGTGGGGGCCCCGAGCGCATTGCGCGGATGCACAAACAGGGGAAGCTGGCGCCGCGGGAGCGGGTGGAGCGCTTGCTCGACCGCGGAGGTCCCTGGCTCGAGCTTGGCCTCCTCGTCGCCTACGATCGCTACGACCAACAGGCTCCGGGTGCGGGCGTAATTACCGGGGTGGGGACCATCGAAGGTCGTGAGGTGGTCGTGGTGGCGAACGATGCCACCGTGAAGGCGGGATCGTGGTGGCCCGAGACGATCACGAAGATGCTCCGGGCCCAAGAGGTCGCGATGCGGCAGCGGATCCCGATCGTGTACCTGGTGGACAGCGCGGGCGTCAATCTGCCGTATCAAGGCGGCGTGTTTCCGGGACAATACGGCGCGGCTCGGCTGTTCTACTACAACTCGATCATGCGGCGGTACCTTCACGTGCCCCAGATCGCGGCGGTCATGGGCAGCTGTGTGGCCGGGGGCGCGTATCTGCCCGCGTTGTCGGACGTGATCTTCATGGTCGAAGGCACCAGCTTCATGGGCCTCGGCGGACCCAATCTGGTGAAAGGGGCAACCGGGCAGACCATCGACGCGGAGACGCTGGGCGGCGCTCGGATGCACACCGAGACCAGCGCCGTCGCCCATTATCGGGTGGCTGACGACGCCACCTGCCTCACTCGTATTCGGGAATATGTGGCCCGTCTGCCGCGGGTCGGCGGCGTCAGTCATCGGACCGTGGCTCCGCGCCCCCCTGCGCGCCCGGTAACCGATCTTTACGACCTCCTGCCGCAAGATCATCGCATGTCGTACGACATGCATCAGGTACTCGCCTGTCTGCTCGACGGCGGCGTGCTCGACGAATTCCAGCCGGATTCGGCCAAGGAGATGATCTGCGGCCATGCGCACATCGAGGGCTGGCCCGTCGCGGTCATCACCAATCATCGCGGCGTGATCAAGGGCAACAGCGGCGAGCGGCCCCGCTTCGGCGGGATCGTATACACGGAAAGCGCCGAGAAAGTGGCCTACTTCATCGAGACGGCGAGCCGCGAGCGGCTGCCCATTCTATTCATCCAGGACGTGAGCGGGTTCATGGTTGGTCCCGAGGCCGAACAGTCCGGCATCATCCGGGCGGGGGCGCGCTTCGTCGAGGCGATGGCCACCGCCGTCGTGCCAAAGCTCGTGCTCACCATGAACCACGCGTCGGGAGCCGGATACTACGCCATGGCGGGGCAGGGGTTCGATCCGGACTTCATTCTCTCCTGGCCAACCGGCCGCATGGGGGTGATGGAAGGCGAATCGGCAGTGATGGCGGTACACGGGCCGGAGATTCAGAAAGCGCAGGCTGCGGGCAAGGTCATGCCCGCGGACAAGCAAGCGGCCATCGAGACGATGCGGGCCGACTACGAGCATCAGCTCGACGCCAAATTTGCCGGCGCCCGCGGTTTCGTCGATGCCATCGTCACGCCGGATGAGACCCGCGACCAGCTCGCGTTCCTGCTGCGCGTCGTCGCGAACTATGCCGGACCCCACCTGGGCCCCTTTGTGCTCCCTCCTCTCGACGCCGTCGCTCGCTCCTGACATGACCCGCTCTGTTTACCTGGCCGTGCTTCTCGGCGCGACGTTCGCCTGCGGCGGCCACACGGCAGCGCCCAGCCCCGCTCCGGAACCGCCTCCTACGACTCAGGCGAAGAAACCGGCTAAGCCGAATATCGATTCGGTGCCTCTCAATCGCTCCGACGCCTCCCTCAAGCCCGATACCGCAACCCCGGCTGCTCCGGCACCCGAGCGGCACCGGGTCGCACCGCCGGAAGCGGCGTATTCGCGCGGCTGGATGGGTCTCGGATCGACCGGGGTCGATGCGTTTCTGAAGGCGCACCCCGAGGCTGACGGCCGGGGTGTATTGATTGGCATTCTCGATACCGGAATCGATCCCAGCGCTCCCGGCCTCAGCACCACCACCACCGGCGACAGAAAAATTCTCGATCTCAGGGATTTCTCGGGTGAAGGCTCGGTCCCCCTTCAACGGGTCACGCCCAAGGGCGACACGCTTGAGGTCGGCGGGAAGCGTCTGCTCGGCTTCAGTCGGGTTGTCGCTCTCAATGCGCAAGGACCCTATTACGCCGGCACGCTGCGCGAAATTCCGCTGGGCGAGGCGCCGTCGGCCGACCTCAATGCCAACGGAGTGGTACGGGATACTCTGCCGATCGTGGTTACCCGCGCGACCGATGGCTGGGTTCTCTTCACCGATACCGATGGTGACGGCTCTCTGGCCAACGAGAAGCCGATTCACGACTTCCTGCAAGGCTACGAGACTTTCGGCTGGGCACCCAAGGGGCGTCAGCCGCCGGTGGCTGCCGCCGCCAACTTCAGCGAGAGCCCCGCAGGCCCCATGCTGGACATCTTCGTGGATACCGGAAACCACGGGACCTTCGTCTCCGGCGTGGCGGCAGGGCACGATCTCTACGGCGTGGCCGGCTTCGATGGCGTCGCGCCGGGAGCGCAACTGCTCGGCCTCAAGATCGCTAACAACGCGCAGGGCGGCATCTCCGTCACCGGCAGCATGCTGCGGGCGATGGATTACGCCATTCGATTCGCCGAGCGGCGGCGGGTACCCCTCGTCCTCAACATGAGCTTCGGCGTCGGGAACGAAATCGAGGGTGGTGCCGAGATCGACCGGATCGTTGACTCCGTCCTCGTTGCCCATCCCGATCTGATCTTCGCGGTCAGCGCCGGCAACGACGGACCGGGTCTCTCGACCATGGGCCTTCCCGGCTCGGCCCGGCTGGTGCTCACCGCAGGTGCCACGGTGCCCGCCGCATTCCTGCGACAGGCTCCGGGCCGCCTCCCGTCGGATTTGATCGCCTTCTTCAGCTCGCGCGGTGGGGAGCTTGCCAAGCCCGATGTGATCGCGCCCGGTTTTGCGTACTCCAGCGTGCCGCGGTACGACACCGGCGGCGAGGTCAAGCAGGGCACCAGCTTCTCATCGCCGCACGTCGCCGGGATCGCCGCTCTGCTCCGCTCCGGCCTCAAGCAGGCCGGCATCGATGCCGACGCGCGGACGATCAAGCAGGCGCTCATGGTGACTGCGCGTCCCCAGAGTGACCTCCCGTTCGTCGACGAAGGCTCGGGGCTTCCGGATGTCGAGTCGGCGTGGCGCTGGCTGACCGGCCGGCACAAGGTCCCGGAGGTGATCGTGCAAGCCGTGGGACACGGAGCCGACGCTGCGTATCGAGAGCAGGGCCTGGCCTCGGCGAGGGATACTCTTCAGCAATTCGCCGTCTCCCAACCGGGTGCTTCCGGATCCACGACTTATACACTTCGCTCCAGCGCGCCTTGGCTTCGCGCACCGCGGACGGTCACGCTGAGCCGAGCCAAGGGCACAGTCACCGTTCGCTACAGCGCGGCCGCACTCAAGACACCGGGAGTGTACAGTGGCGTCGTCAGCGGGTGGACCAGCGACACGACCCTCGGGCCGGCCTTCCGGTTGGTCAACACGGTAGTGGTGCCGCACCCGTTGGGAAGTGCGACGCTCGTCTCGGCCGCACGCATCGAGTCCGGCGGAACCCGACGCGCCTTCTTCGTGGCCGACAGCGCGCGCCCGTTCGTCCTGCGCGTGGCGACTGCGAGTCCGCTAGAGACCGCACTGGCGTCGTTGTACGAGCCGGGTGGTCGCCCCTTCCGCGATCGGCCGCCTCCGCGCGAGCAGGAGGCAGGGGCCGACACGGCCGCGGCGTTGTTCGAGGTGGATGCCCGGGACGCTCAGCCCGGCGTCTACGAGGCTGATGCGTTCGCGCTGGGTGGTGGGGCGACTGTCGCCATGCGAGTCGAGCAGTCACCATTCCGGCTAAATGCACGCCGGGACGGCAGCGCGGCCGTGGTCGAGCTGACCAATGTCTCCGGTGGCCCGGCGGACGCGGATGTCGCCTTCGCCTTGGTCGGCGGCGAGCGGACGCAGCTCATCGACACCAAGGGCTCCGATGTCATCCCCATTCCGGTCAGTGTGCCCGCCTGGGTTCGAGGCATCGCGGTCGATGTGCAAATGGATCGGGAGCAGTGGGGGCGGTTCACCGATTTCGGGGTGTCGTTGTTCGACTCGACCGGGGCCGTCATTGCCAAGGAGCCGATGAACTACGCGGTCAGCCGCCTCAAGACCGGGCTGCCGGAACACCCCAATTGGCCGCTCGTGCTGCGACTTTTTCCCGGCTTTGCGAACCCGAACCCTTCCGCAGGATGGAAGGCGCAGGTGACCGTGCGCCTGTACGGGGACACCCCGACCGTGCTCGAGAACAACGGTCAGCGACGGGCCCATCTCACTCTCAAGGCTGGTGAATCCCAGTCCGTCCGCTTTGGGCTTGGTGCGCCGCCGGCCCTCTTGCCCCAGGGATTCGACCCACTCGGTGTGGCCATAGTGCACACCGCCGGCGAGGCCTGGACTCGGGAAACCGGCCTCGGTGCCGCGCCGAGCCGATGAGCCAGATCGTTCGCATCGCAGCCGGACAAGGATTCTGGGGAGACTGGCTCGAAGCGCCGGTTCACCAGGTCCGGGATGGACCGATCGACTACTTGATGATGGACTACTTGGCCGAAGTGACGATGTCCATCATGCAGAAGCAGAAATCCCGCGACCCAGCCGCCGGTTACGCTCGCGATTTCGTGCCGGCGATGGAGCGAATTCTCCCGGATCTCGCGGCCAGAGGAATCCGGGTCACGTCGAATGCCGGCGGTGTGAATCCTCGAGCCTGCGCCGAGGCAGTGTTGGAAGCCGCCCGCCGATTGGGCCTCAAAGGCAAAATCCGGGTTGGACTCGTCACCGGCGACGACATCCTCGATCGACTCGATGACCTGGTTGCGCGGGGGCACGAGCTTCGCGACCTGGACACCGGCCGTCCTCTGACCGATGTGCGGCCTCTGGTTCGATCGGCCAACGCCTACCTCGGCATGGCCCCTGTCGTCGAGGCGCTCCGGGGCGGGGCCAACATCGTTATCACCGGCCGCGTGACCGACACGGGACTCACGCTGGGACCGCTTGCCCACGAGTTCGGTTGGAGCGCGGAGGACTGGGACCGTATTGCGGCGGGCACCGTCGCGGGCCACATCATCGAGTGCGGGGCACAAAGTTCCGGTGGAAACCTGCTCAAGGACTGGCAGCGGGTCCGCGGCCTCGAGCGCGTCGGCTTTCCGATCGTCGAGGCTTTCGAGGACGGCAGCTTTGTCGTGACCAAGCACGGTGGCACCGGTGGGGTGGTGAACGTGGCATCGGTGACCGAGCAACTGGTCTATGAGATGGGTGACCCGCGGAGCTACATCACGCCGGACGGCGTGGCGGACTTTACGACCATCCGACTGCGACAGCGGGGCAGGGACCGGGTCGAAGTGAGCGGCGTGAAGGGCGCGCCCCGGACCGGAATGCTCAAGGTCTCGATCGCCTACTTCTATGGCTACAAGGCCGTGGGCACATTGGTCTACGCTTGGCCGGACGCGTACGCCAAAGCGAAGGAGGCGGATCGCGTGCTGCGCGCCCGATTGAAGGATCTGGGACTCGAATTCGAGCAAATACTGACCGAGTTCGTGGGGCTCAACGCCACCCACGGCAGGCTCGCAGGCAAGGCCGACCCGGATGCGCCGGAGGTGCAACTCCGTATCGGCGTTCGCGCTCGCGAGAAGGCCCCGGTGGAGCGGTTCACCCGCGAGATTGCCCCGCTGGTCCTGACCGGCCCCCCCAGCGTCACCGGATTTGCCGGTGGCCGACCTGCGGTCGAGGAGATCATTGCGTATTGGCCGGCATTGATCGACCGCCGTGAGATCGAGCCCCAGGTCCGGGTGGAGTTGCTCACCGCGTGAGGCGCGCGCCGTGAAAGGAAAGGGAACGGTAGGACTTCAGCTTCGCTGGCTGGCTCATGCTCGCTCGGGTGACAAGGGCAATACGGCCAACGTTGGCTTGATCGCGCTCGAGCCCGATCTCTATCCGCTTCTGGTCCGGCAGGTCACCGCCGCGCGAGTGGCCCGTCACTTTCGCGGCATGGTGAGTCGGGTAGAACGGTTCGAGCTTCCCAACCTCAACGCCCTCAACTTCCTGCTGCACGACGCCCTCGATGGCGGGGGTACCATCTCGCTCAAGACGGACGCTCAGGGCAAGGTCTACTCGACCGCGTTGCTCCGAATGGAGATCCCGGTGCCGGCCGCGCTGGCCCGGAGAGCAAGAGCCCAACGAGGCGCCCGTTGACCGACATCCTGCTCGCCGCACGGGATGCCGGCGTGCTGACCCTGACGCTCAATCGACCGGACAAACGCAACGCGCTCAGTCGCGAGCTGATCGATGCGTTGCGCGCGGCAGCGGATCAGGCTGATCTCGACCCCGACGTACGGGTCGTCGTCATTCGAGGTGCCGGTCGGGACTTCTGCGCCGGTCTGGATCTCGCCGAGCTTCTCGGCTCAGTGGATCGTTCGCTCGGGGACAATGAGGCCGATGCCCTTCGACTGGGTGAGCTGTTTCTCTCGCTCCGCCGCATGCCCAAGCCGGTGGTCGCTGCGGTACGGGGCAATGCGCTCGCCGGCGGCTGCGGGCTCGCCACCGCGTGCGACCTGGTGCTCGCATCGTCCGACGCTCGCCTCGGGTATCCGGAGGTTCAGCGCGGATTCGTCCCTGCGATGGTCTTGGTTCTTCTCCGACGGCTGGTTGGCGAAAAACTGGCGTTCGATCTGGCGGCAACCGGACGCTTGCTTACCGCCGAGGAGGCATGCCACGCCGGTTTGATCTCCAGAGTGCTGTTGCCTGAAACTTTCGATACTGGCATCGCGTCTGTCGCCGCGGCGCTCGCCGGCGGAAGCGCCACGGCCCTGGGGTTGACGAAGAGGCTGCTGTACGAGCTCGACGGGCTGAGTGTGGCAGACGGGATTCGTTTGGGCGCTCGGGTCAATGCAGTTGCCCGAAGTACGCCTGATCTACGTGAGCTGGTTGGCAGGTTTCTCAACCGATGAGGCGCTGGAAGCACCGACTGGCCTGGGCAGGATTCGGGCTCGCCGCCTTGGCGGTTGCCACCGATCGACCAGAAGTGATCTGGGCGGCTGTGTCAGTGCTCGCATTGGCGCTGGCCATCCGAATCGCGGAGCGGATCCAGGCACGCCGTTCGGAAGCGGCACGGGACAGCTTGTCCGGGCCGGGGGATCTTTGACGAGCCAGGTTGGCGAACGCTCCTGATGAACGGGGCGCTTTTGGCGGAGTTGCGACCGCTCCAGCAGCGGCAAGCCTCTTGCACACGGCGCGGCTCGCAAGTTCCGATGACGCTTCAGCCTGCGATCCTGGCTGCAAGTGCGGCAAAATCTCCAAGGAGGCAACAGCTTTATGAAGGGTCTGTTGAAGGGTATTGCTACGGTGGGTGTGGCCGCGGCATTGACGACCGCCTCGGCCCAGGCACAGCAGCACGAAACCACTAACCTGATGACGCTGGGTGTGGGCGGTGGCGCGTCGATTCCTCTCGGTTCGACGAGCGACGCGCTCAAGACCGGGTGGGATGGTACCGTCGTTTTCCAGTACAAACCCGCCACGAGCCCAGTCGGCTTTCAGATCGACGGCATGTACCAGCAGTTGAAGGCCTCCGATAGCGCCAAGGTGATTGATGCACTGGCGGACAAGTCCGAGATTTGGAGCGGCACTGGGAATGTCGTCTTCTGGTTCTCGACTTCCGCTGAGACCAAGGTTCGTCCGTACCTTATCGGCGGCGGGGGGATCTACAACGTCAAGGCCAAGGACACCGATGGCACTTCTGCATCGGAGACCAAGTTTGGCCTCAACGTAGGCGCGGGGTTCGACTTCGACCTTCAGCCGAAGTTCGGGCTGTTCCTTGAAGGCCGGTTCCACGATGTCTTCGTCGAAGGCTCGGACGTCAAATTCATCCCGATCACGGCCGGACTTCGTTTCCACCTGAGCTGAGGGTCAACCGAGATCCTGTGACCCCACGGGCTGCCCCGCCTTCCGGCGGGGCAGTTCGCTTTCAGGCCCGGGGAGGCTCGGCTTATGTTGCGAAGCGCTACGGAGTCCGGCAGCAGTCCCAAAGACGGCAAAGGAGGCAAGAGCCATATGATGCGGCTTATCAGGGTAATTGCTGCACTCGGTGTAATCGCGGTTCTGGGGACGGGTTCGGCTGTCGCACAGGGCGACAACAGCGGCAGCGCTACGTCTATCGGGGGGTTCGGCGGCGTGTCGATCCCGCTCGGGGACTACAGCGACGTCACCAAGACAGGGTGGGATGCGGGCCTCGTTTTCCAATACAAGCCCATCAGCTCAGCTATCGGCTTCCAGATCGATGGGAACTACATGGAGAACAAGTTCGACCCGTCGGGCGGCAAGGACCGGTGGTTCTTCGGAACGGGCAACGTCGTCTTCCATTTCCCGGTTTCGGCGGAAACCACCATCCGGCCGTACCTGATCGGCGGCCTCGGCATCTATAGCGTCAAGGCCAAGTTCGACGACGGAACGTCGGGCGAGTCCACCACCAAATTCGGCCTGAACCTTGGGGCCGGGTTCGACCTCAAGTTCCAGGGCAACGTGAGCGTGTTCGTCGAAGCTCGGTTCCACGACGTTTTTGTCGAGGGAAGCAACGCCAAGTTCGCCCCGATCAACGCCGGAATTCGGTTTCACGCCAAATGAGGCGCGTTCAAAGCTGCAATCGCTGCCCCCGCCTGTTCTTGTTTGGAGGCAGGCTGATAAAGGCGAGGTCTTGACGAAACGCGTAACGGCACCAAACGTTGTTGGTATTCGCCTATCCGGAGCGCATTTATGCGCCTGCTACGTCCGCTTGCCGTGAGTATCGCCCTGCTGCTGGCTGCCGGTCTGGCCTGGGCGCAGCAACAGTCTCCTCTCACCTTTGGGCTAGGAGGCAGCGTCATGGTGCCCCTAGGGGACGCCCGGGAATCGGGCTTCTCCGATTTGGGGTCGCCCTCCTTGTCCCCTGGGTGGCAGGGCATGGGACTGTTCCAGATCCGGCCCTTTGGTAACACGCTTGGATTCCAGCTCGACGGCACCTACCAGCGCGTGGGCGTCGGCGCCAGCAGCTTCGCCGGGCGCCAGCAGTTCAATGGCACCGCCAACGTCGTCTACGAGTTTGGCCACACCCGGACCACCCGAGTGGTGCCGTATGTGATCGGTGGGGCCGGGGTCTACAGCTTCCAAGGCCATTTCGACTCGAGCTCCACCCGCTTCGGCCTCAACGCCGGCGCTGGCGTCAACCTCAATTTCGGCCCTGGCCTGCTGTTCCTGGAGAGCCGGTTCCACAACGTGTTCCGGGCCGGGCTTGGCTCGGACGGATCCACGGCGTCCGCGCAGCTCATCCCCATCACGGCGGGGTTTAAGTTCACAGGGCCTTGAGGGGTATATCGAGCGGTCCAGCCCGGGAGGGGTCGCGGCACCGCCGAGGCCCCTCATTTTTGTCGAGCATCTCGGACCAGGCGGCATTGACGACGCCCCTGGGCTTGAATCAGGTTCAGATTCACGGAGCAACGCGAGGTTGGGGTACGCCGCCGCATGCTCCCCCAGGTTGCGACGCCGAGGCCCTCCAATGACTCTGAAGGCGTGTGTGGAATGTGGGCAGCCGGTCAGCCCTCACGCCCCGCAGTGTCCCCGGTGCGGCCGTCGACACCCCACGGTGCGCCAGGCCGGCCCGGACCTTCCCCTGCTGTCCGCGACCTCCCCCGGCATGCCTGCCATCCGCTGCGTCGAGTGCGGGACCCCGATACGCGGGCGGGTGGCCGTGTGCCCGGTATGCGGGGGCAGGAATACGGTCGAGAAACCGTTCCCGTGGCGACAGGTCATGCTCGCCGCCGCGGTCGTGGCGGCGATCCCGGTGGCCTGGCAGCTGTACAACCGGCTCAGCAACCGTCTCGCGCGCAATGCCGGGTTCGTTCACCTCGGACCGCCCCCACCGAGCCGCGTCCCCCAGGTCCTCGCGTACGGGTTTCCGGCTCAGTGCACCGATCCGGCGCCGGTGTACATCTTCGAGGCCGGAAGCGTTCCCGGATCGTTCATCGTCAAGCTCGGCCCGCGCGGCCCGGAGCCTCAGAAGGTAACCAAATCATTGGTGGCCAAGTATCAGCTGACGACTCCAGGTTATGACCCCGACAAGCAGGGCTTTGCCGTGAGTCTCTCGCCACCGCTGGTGGCCAAGCTTCGCTGCGACCTGTTCGTCGAGTCCATTCAGGAAGACCCCGCCGACCGGTTCAACCGGCAAAGTCAACACTAAAGCGGCGTTTTCCAGCACCTGAGCGCAACGGAAGACTGCGGCATTCCGCCGTCGCCAAGAACAGCTTGGCGGATGGCCTCTCTCCTCGACGCCCAGCGGCTGCTGCATCAGCATTTCGGTCACTCCTCGTTCCGCCCCGCCCAGAAGGAAGTAGTTCGCTCGGTACTCGCCGGGTCCGATGTGCTCGCGGTATTGCCCACGGGAGGCGGCAAGTCGGTGTGCTTCCAGGTCCCGGCGCTTGCGCTCGAGGGGTTCACGATCGTCGTTTCACCCCTCGTCTCCCTCATGCAGGATCAAGTCGCCGCGGCACGCCGCCGCAGTCTTCCTGCAGCCGCGTTGCACAGCGCACTCGGCTCGGAAGAGCAAACGGCGGTGCTGGACGCCTTGGAGAAACGCTTGCTCCGGCTCTTGTATCTGTCGCCCGAACGGCTCGAACGGACCGCAGTGAAGCTGCGACAAGCCGCCGGGAGTCCAATCCTCCTCGCCGTCGATGAGGCGCATTGCATCAGTGAATGGGGGCATGACTTCCGCCCAAGCTATCGGACGCTTCGGCGCGCCAGGTATCTGCTCGGTGAGCCGCAGACCATTGCTCTCACCGGCAGCGCAACCCCCGCAGTCCGCGACGACATTGTCGCTGAGCTCGGGCTCGGCACGGCCGGCCGCGGAAAGCGCCGCATCGC
>DATJGL010000092.1:0-3105 GCA_035495075.1 Gemmatimonadales bacterium | reverse complement strand
CGGACCTCAGAGGTCCCCAGCGCCGTCGTCACGTAGGGCTGCAACGGGCTGCGGATCCCCAGCTCCCGGGAGGTCACGATCACCCTGTCCAGACCGACCTCGCGCGCGATCCTGACGGCCACGGCGTTGCGGGACTCGGCCAGCGCCTGGCGCAAGGGCATCCAGCCCTTGAACTGATCGTCGTAGTTGGTGATCCACTTCACCGGACGATTCGCTCCCATGGGCACCGCGGTGGGCTCGTCGCTCACCGGAGTCTCGAGGTCCAGGTTCTGGCGGAACGCCGTCAGATACACCAGCGGCTTCCAGGCGGAGCCGGGCTGCCGCAGCGAGTCCGTGGCGCGATTGAGATCGGAGTAGCGCGCCCGGCGATCCTTGTAGACCTGACGTCCCCCGGCCTCGGCCAGGATCGCCGCGTCCGCATTGCGGAGCACGACCACCGAGCCCTGGATCAAGCCCGCCGACTTGGGGTGCCGAGCCTCGTAGCGGGCGAGGCCGTTCTCCAGGGCCTCGTTCACGATGATCTGCACACGGTCGTCCACGGTGGAGCGAACCGAGATCAGCCCCCGGAAGAGATCCTCCACTCCGAAGCGGCCGGCGCCGTGTTGCTTCAGCTCCGCGAAGACGGTGGCGATCGCCGCGGGAGCCCGGCTCCGGGAGGGGCTGCTGTGCATCATGAGGACGACGGGCTCCGCCTGCCTGCGCCGGGCGAGCTCCGCGGGGATGTAGCCATTGCGGGCCATCAGGGCCAGGATCTCGTTGCGCCGGCGCAACGGTCTCGGATCGCCCGGCACCGGGGCATAGTCGCGCGGCGATTTCGTGATCCCCGCCAGCAGCGCCGCCGTTCCGGCGTCCTCCTGCGTGTAGCTCGACAGGGGCTTGCCGAAGTAGTACTCGGAGCCGGCGGCGAGACCGTATCGGCCGTTGCCCAGGTAGTTGAAGCTGGCGTAGCGCGCGAAGATCTCGCGCTTGGCCCGCTCCCGTGACCCATAGCGCTGTGCCATCTCCTTCTCGAGCCACAGCGCGAGGCGGACCTCCTCCAGCTTCCGGAGCAGCTTGTTCGTGGCCCGAACCCCGAGGACCGCGCCGACGAGCCGCGCAGCCACGGTATTGCGGAAGAGCGTGGCTCCGTTCTCGCGGCTGGAGCGCTCGCTGAGGAAGTACCCGCGGACGAGCTGCTGCGTGAGCGTCGAGCCGCCGTCCGGAAAACGCAGACGGAACCCGTCACCCCTCCACCAGGCGGCCAGGGAATGCACCACCATCTTGCGAATCACCCGCGGCAGTGCCCGGTACTCGACGCCGGCGTGGACGAAGAAATTCTTGTCCTCGGCGGCGAGGATGGCGTCGCGGAGGATCGGCGGCACCTCCTCGTAGGCCACGACGCGGCGATACTCCCGGGCCAGCTCGATCAGCACGGTGCCCCGGGCGTCGTAGATCCGACCGGTCGTGGCGAGCTCGAAGCGGAGGAAGGACGCGAGATCGGGGACACCGGTCCGATCGAAATAGATGCGATGGAGAATCCCCAGGGCCAGGAGCAGGAATGGCAGCATCAGCGCCGAGGCCGCCAGGCACACGGCGCGACGCCACGAGAGCCGCCTCGCGATGGTGGGTGGAAGAAGAAGCACGGGTATCTCGCCTCGACCCTAACCAATGCCACCGACCCTGCCAATTGGACCTTGGTCCGATCAGCAGGGTCCGACGCGCTCGTTGGACGTGGACCTAGGTCCAATAGGCACGCCGCCCCCTCCCGTCTAAGCTCGAAGCCGGGGGGAAAGAGCCATGACGTTCGGGACATTCGTGATCTGGATTCTGATGGGATTGCTGGCGGGACTGCTCGGCGGGGTGGTCATCAAGCGGGGCGGCCACAGCCTGAAGCGTGACGTCGTCCTGGCTCTGGTGGGCAGCATCGGGCTGAGCTGGCTGCTGCGTGGCATCGGGCTGATCTCGGGATCGGGCTGGCTGGTGGCCGCCGTCGTCGCGTTCGGCGGAGCGGCGATCGCGATCGTGGCCCAGCGGAAGCTCCGGCCCACCGAACATCTCGCGCACGAGAGAGCCGACATGTGGTGGCGGTATGGCCTGGGTGCGGCGGTGGCGGTGAGCATGGGGTGGATGCTGTTCGGTCCCGTCCAGCAGCCGGCGGCGATCGCGGCGGCGGTCGACGACAAGACCTACGCGGTCACGCCGGCCACGATGACGCTGAAGGCCGGAATGGTGACGGGCGAAGTGACGGACATGAAGGTCACCGAGCGCATCGAGCAGGGCTCTGGCCGCATCGTGTCTCCGGCGAAGCTGACCGGGAAGATCGCGCTCAAGAACGGCTCGGGCAATCAGACTGTCCGCCTCGTCACCGGCACGATCCAGTTCATCGATGCGCAGGGACACCCGATCGCGCTCGAGGACAACCGGGCGGACCCGGTCATCAAGTTCTCGAGCAGCGAGCGCCTCGATCCCGGCCAGGAGACCACCGAGACGCTGGACGTGGATTTCCCCGCCGCGGCGTTGAAGGCGAACACGTTGAAGACCATCCGGCTGAACCTGGCCTACGTGCCGTCGCCCTATCGCGAGGAGACCTCTGATCTCCCCGTGTCCATCGCCGGACAGTGAAGGATGGGAGCCCCGGAAATGACCCGGTGCCAGACGTGAGGAAGGCTCCCGGCCAGCCGGGAGCTCCTCGGGCCGAGGCGGTGGAATCGGGCTGGCGGCAACGGACGCTACCGGTCGGCTCGATCGGCTATACCGGCAGCTATCGCGAACCGTCGGCAGAGATCATCGAGGTATCGGTGACGTCGGTCCTGGAGGCGCGCGGCCCGGAGTGACGCCGCCCCGCTCGATGTAATCCGTCGGCAGAACGGCAGCCTCCTGAGCAGTCAGGAGGCTGTCACCAGTTGACCACGACGCGGTGAGCCCACGTCACGGGCATCGTGAGCTCATGGTTCGAGCTCCGTGCTGAGTGGATCGCCACCGGACTGGACCGGCTTCCCGAGGTGGCCCGGCCGCCACCGTCATGGGCGCGGGCTGGACGACGTCGAGGTGCCCTCGGGCGCCCGCGGCGGATTCTTGGGCCTGGTCATCACCTGATTCCAGCGCTCCCGCCGATCAGCAGCCTCC
>DATJGL010000091.1:0-27427 GCA_035495075.1 Gemmatimonadales bacterium | reverse complement strand
CAGAGCCTGATCGAGGCGGGGTATGTCTACATAGCCCAGCCGCCCCTGTACCGGGTCGCCAAAGGGAGGGAAGAGTTCTACGCCTACAGTGAGGCCGAGCGAGACGAGTACAGCAAGCGGCTGAACGGCGATGGCAAGGGGTCGGTCAATATCCAGCGTTACAAGGGTCTGGGCGAGATGAACCCGGATCAGCTCTGGAAGACCACGATGGACCCGGCTACCCGAACGATTCTCCGGGTCGAGATGGAGGACGCGCAAGTTGCGTCACAGCTCTTCGACGAGCTCATGGGCGACGAGGTCGAGCCGCGACGCCAGTTCATCGAACGCAACGCCAAATACGTGAGCAACCTGGACGTCTAGCCTATGGAAGTAGATGCCCTTCGAGCCGCCATCCCCGCCGCCATCGATGCGCTGGGCGGCGATTCGCGGTTTTCCGTGCTCGGGCCGGACGCCTGGGCCATCTTCCGCGGCACCGCGCTGGGCTATGTCGCCCTGATCGTGCCCGACGAGGGCGATGCAGAGCCGGACAGCATCGTTCACGTGACATTTCCCATTCTGCGAGTGCCGGACAGCGGCGCCGAGGCGCTGTTCCGCCGCCTCCTCGAGCTCAATCACGAGCTGGGGTCGTTCGCGTCGTTCTCGCTCGATAGCCGGGGGAAGATCTGGCTCGGCGCCGGGCGCTTCGCCGAG
This sequence comes from Gemmatimonadales bacterium, assembly GCA_035495075.1. Taxonomy (GTDB): domain Bacteria; phylum Gemmatimonadota; class Gemmatimonadetes; order Gemmatimonadales; family GWC2-71-9; genus DASQPE01. The sequence goes on along the minus strand of DATJGL010000091.1, from coordinate 26,737 downwards.
GACCTCGACGAGCCGGGATTGCGGGAGCTGATCGCGCAGGTCGCCGGCCTGGCCGACCGCTACGATGACGAGCTCCTGGAGGAATTCGGTAAAGACCTGGCCCTCAACTAGCCCCATCTGGCCGCGGCAGCCCCGTCAGTGTAGCTTCCGTCGCGATGGTGTGCGCGCCGCGCAGTCGAGGCGCAGGCCGCGAAATGACAGCTCGCCCACGACGGCCGGTTCGACAGGGGTCGAACCGGCCGTCTCTGCTTCCCGAGCGACGGCGATGGTGGGGGACCATGATTGAAGTCACGCTCAACGACGACGACAGGCTCGACTGGGCACTCAAGACGTTCAAGCGCAAAGTGCAGAAGTCGGGTCTGCTGCAGGACCTTCGCCGCAAGCGCTACTACCTGAAGCCGAGTCAGGCTCGGCAGCTCAAGGCCGCGGCTGCCCGCCGCCGGGCGCGAGCAGGACGCCGTCGCTCGGGTAGCTGACCGACGGTCGTCCCTTAGGAGATCGCCCCCAAGTTCAGGCCCATGTCCAGCCCGGGGTCCGGCTCCTTCGGCGTCGCGCGGCAGATCGAGATCTATAACCGCGGCTCGTTGGTGCCGGTCGGAGCCGAGGCCCTGGAGCAACGTGCCTGCGAGTTGCTGAGCCGAGAGGCGCTCGGCTATCTCGCCGGCGGCGCCGGATCCGAAGACACGATGCGGGCCAACCTCGCCGCGTTTCGCCGGTGGAGGATTGAGCCGCGAGTCCTCCGCGACCTGTCCTGCCGGGCCTGGAGCACCAGCCTCTTCGACACCCAGGTCCCAGCACCCGTTCTCCTCGCACCAGTCGGAGTCCAAGGCCTGTTTCACCAGGAAGGCGAGCTGGCCTCCGCCCGGGCCGGTGCCTCTCTGGGCGTTCCCGTGATCCTGAGCAGCGCTTCCTCGGTGGCCCTGGAGGACGTCGCCGCCGCGATGGGGAACGCGCCTCGCTGGTTCCAGCTCTATTGGAGCGCGGACCCTGACGTGGCGATCAGCTTCGTCCGTCGAGCCGAGAGGGCAGGATTCAGCGCGATCGTGGTGACCGTGGACTGCCCAATTCTGGCCTGGCGAGAGCGCGATCTCGCCAACGCATACACTCCGTTCCTGCATGGCCACGGCATCGCGAATTATCTGACCGACCCCGCCTTCTGCGCCAAGCTGCCTTGCCCTCCCGCTCAGGATCCGGCCCCCGCCATTCGGCGGTTCGTCGAAGTCTTCGGCAACGCGGCGCTGACCTGGGAGGACCTGGGCGGCCTTCGCCGGCACACCGGCCTTCCCATTCTGGTGAAGGGCATCCTGCACCCCGACGACGCAGAACGAGCGCTGGACGTCGGCGTAGACGGCATCGTGGTTTCCAATCACGGAGGCCGGCAGGTCGATGGCGCGGTCGCGAGCCTGGATGCACTCCCCCGAGTGGCCGAGCGTGTCGGTGGACGCGTGCCGGTGCTGCTCGATGGCGGGATCCGTCGTGGAGCGGATGCCGTCAAGGCCCTCGCGCTGGGCGCGAGCGCCGTTCTCCTGGGCCGGCTTTACGCCTGGGGGCTCGCGGTTGGAGGTGAGGCGGGCGTTCGCGAAGTGCTACTGAACTTCCTGGCCGATTTCGACCTCACCGCAGGACTCTCGGGCTGCACCTGCGTTCGGGACCTTCGGCCCGAGTTGCTGCGGCTCGAGGGATAGCCAGGCTTCCGGCTTCGAACCTCGCTTTCAGCGGCGTTCAGCGCAGCCCAGTCGATCAACGGCGTGCGCCCAACCAGCCGCGGTCCCGGATGGCGCCGGTCGCGACAGAGCCAGGAAACCAGTGCGGCGACGGCAAAGGCCGCGATGGCGAGACTACCGACAGGCGCCGAGACGAGATACATAGCTAGAGGGCCTCAACGCCGGCGGCGGTGACCCGGTGGGAAACCAGTGCGAGGGCGACGCCCTGGTCCCCAATGACGATGGCGCGGCGCAGCGCATCCAGGCCGAGCGCGATGCCCGCATCGTCGCGGGCAAACACGGAGGCGAGCGGCTGGCGCGCGGCGACCTCATCCCCCGGCTTCACCGTGATCACGAACCCGACCCCGGCGTGGATGGTGTCGGACATGGTGTGGCGCCCTCCGCCGAGCTCGACGATCGCCGCACCGATGGTGCGCGCGTTTACCTCGGCTACGGTGCCGCTGGCCGGAGCCCGAAACACCTCCACGGCATCGGCCTGTGGCAGAATTCCCGGATCTTCGATCACCGCCGGGTCCCCTCCCTGAGCCTCGATAATCTTACTCAGCGTTTCGAGCGCGCGACCGGAACTCACGGCAGACTCGAGCGAGCGACGGGCCGCAGCCAGGTCCGGCTCCACCCCGGCCAGCACCAGCATCTCCGATCCCAGTGCGTACGTCACCTCCATCAGATCCTTGGGCCCCTCACCGGCCAGCCCCTGGAGCGCCTCCTCAACTTCCAAGGCATTGCCGCAGGCGCGCCCGAGGGGCCGGTCCATCGCTGTGAGGAGTGCGATCGTCCGACACCCTCGCGTCTCCCCCAAATTGATCATGGTCCGGGCTAACTCGAGGGCGCTGTCAAGTTGAGGGAGGAAGGCCCCCGATCCCGTCTTGACGTCGAGTACCAACCCGTCGAGCCCCTCGGCTAGTTTCTTGGACATGATGCTGGCTGCAAGGAGCGGAATGGATTCGACCGTACCGGTCACGTCGCGTAAGGCGTACAGCTTGCGATCCGCGGGCGCGATCTCGGGCGTCTGGCCGATCATGACGCAGCCGAGCCTCGCCAGCTGTGCCTCGGTCTCGAGGAGCGACAGGGCGGTGCGGAAGCCCGGAATGGATTCGAGTTTGTCGAGGGTCCCGCCGGTATGACCCAGACCGCGCCCCGCCATCATGGGGACGGCTACGCCGCAGCTCGCGACCATGGGCCCGAGCAGGAGGGAAACCTTGTCGCCTACTCCGCCGGTCGAATGCTTGTCCAGCACCGGCCGGTCGAGCCGATCGCGGTGGAGCCGTTCACCCGAGGCGACCATCGCATCGGTGAGCGCGCCCAGCTCGGTGCTCGCAAGACCTCGCCAGACGACTGCCATCAGCAGCGCGGACATCTGGTAGTCGGGGATGTGGCCCGCGACGTAGCCGTCGATGAGGCCGCGCCACTCGTCCGGCTCGAGCGCACCGCCGTCGCGCTTCCGCTGAATCAACGAAGAAACGACCATGAGACCCGGCTCGACCGGAGCCGTCGGTTGAGGAGTTGACTCGATGCAGACCGTTGTTGCGGGCGCCGTCCTGGCCCTGGTGACCACCGGAGTCCTGGCAGCCCAGTCGCCGCCCAGCACGGAAACCGCGATGGCGCCACACGACCCAGCTGCTGCCCTCGCGGAGGGAATCCGCGCGTTCGATGCCCGTCAACCGGAAATCGCGCGCCAGCGTTTCGAGAGTGCCCTGGCCCTTGATCCCAATAGCTACGAGGCCAATTGGCGCCTCGCGCTCACCCTCATCACGCTTGGGGCCGAAACCCCGGACTCGGTGAAGAGTCCGGAGCGCGATTCTCTCTTCGCCGAGGCGGAACACTACGCCCGCCGGGCAGTCGCGGCGGACAGTCTCGGCGCCGACGGCCACTTCCTCCTCGCCCGCGCTATTGGCCAGACCGCACTGACCAAAGGGAAGAAGGAGCGAATCCGACTCGGCGGCGAGGTCCGGAGCGAGGCACTACGCGCGATCGAACTGAATCCCAAGCACGACGGGGCCTATCACGTCCTGGGGCGCTGGAACGCCGAAGTGATGCGGCTTTCCGGCTTCAGCCGCTTTTTCGCACGCCAGTTCCTGGGCGGCGACATCTTCAAGGAGGCCTCGTGGGCCGCGGCCATCTCCAACATGGAGCGGGCGGTCGAACTGGACTCGACCCGCATCACTCACCGGCTGGATCTTGCTCGAGTCTACATCGATCGGAAGCGGTACACGGACGCCAGGCGCCAGCTCGAGGCCGTCGAGGCTCTTCCGGTACGCGACTTCGAGGACCCCCGTTACAAAGAGCAGGCCGCTGCCCTGCTCCAACGAATCGCCGACAAGAAGGACGCGTCCTGAGCCCTCACATCGGGTCGGCGTAGGCCTCGCCCGCGTCGGCTGCCAGCCGGTCGAGTCGAGCCTGGAACCGGCGACGCCGGCGGATGAAGTCGCGGCGTGCGCGATCCGATGCGTCGTCCACTTCTTCCCGCAGCCCCTCCCCGGCACGCTCCGCGAGCTCGCGGGCACGCCGACCCAGGCGGCGGCGCACGATTCTTCCACGAGCGGGCGCCACCAGTAAGGCAATGCAGGCCCCGACGAACGCTCCCACCACGACCCCGGCCACGAACGACGTTCCCGGGAAAACCCGACCGACCGGTTCGGTATCCGGCTGGTTCTGCTGTTCCTCCAGCTCCGGCATCGAAACACCTCCTCCTGCCCGCCCTACGTTACTCGGTCGGAGAGCAACGTCAACCTTCTCGACATGTCACGAATTTGAGAGGTGGGGTGAAAGAACCAAACACGGTTCCTTTGCCCCCGGGAGGACCCTTATAATCGTACGGTATTCACCTCTTCCGAATGGGTGGTCCTGATGACCTCAGCCCCGGTCACCGACGACTCTGGGCGCCTCCAGGCGCGAATCGAGACACTGGAGCAGGAGAAGCGGCATCTTCTGGCAGTAGTCGAGATCCTCCAGGAGATCGCGGGCTCCCTCCATTTCGTGGATGTGGTTCAGGCAGTCACCCGCCGACTGGGTGAGGCCTTCGGACTCGATCGCTGCTCAATCTTCCTGGCCGAAAGAGGCGGCGAGACGGTGCGGCTGGTGGCGAGCTACGAAGACCCGAGCATCCGGAACTACGTTGTGGACCTGGCTCGGTATCCCGAGCTCCGTCGTGCGCTGCAAACCGGGCAGACGGTGTTCATTCCGGACGTCGCGAGCGATCCCGGGCTGCGGCACGCGCAGGATTCGCTCGCGTCCCGGCGGGTCAAAAACATCACCGTCATCCCGATCACGTGGAGGGGCGTGCCGATCGGCGCCATCTTCCTTCGTACGTTCCGGGACGGGCCCGCGTTCACCGAGGCGGACGTTCATTTCTGCCAGGTGGTCGCCAGTCTCACAGCCAAGGCGCTCCGCAACGCGCACCGCTTCGAGCGCCTGCAACTCCGTCGCGGGGAAGACCCGGCAGGCAGAGCTGCTGATCGGGAGCGGGCGGCTCTGGTTGGATTCCTGCGGCGGCTGATCGACGCGTTCGCCGCAAAGGAAGAGCCCTGGGGCGAGGGGGCGCTCGCACGGGCCAGTACGGCGGAAGTGGATCGGCTGGTCGAAGTGGCGATGACCGTCCTGTCCCAGGAGGCTGCGGCGCGGTGACCGCCGGCGCCTCCACCGAGCTTGCCGCGCGAGTGGAGGCGCTACGAAGCCAGCTCGAGCGCGCCAATCACGCCTATTACACCCTCGATGCGCCGGAGATCTCCGACGCGGAATACGACCGCCTGTTTCGCGAGCTGCAGGCGCTCGAGTCTGCCCACCCCGAGCTGTTGACCCTGGACAGCCCCACACAACGAGTCGGCGCCCCTCCGGCAAGTGTCCTCGCCAAGTACCGCCATCGTCGTCCCATGCTGTCGCTGGCGAACGCATTCTCGGCGGAAGAACTGGCCGCCTGGGAGCAGCGGAACGCCCGGTTGGTCGCGGAAGTGCCGAGCGCAGGATACACCACCGAAGTCAAGATCGACGGGGCGGCGGTGAGCCTCACCTACGAGCGAGGCCGCCTTTCCGTCGGCGCGACTCGGGGGAACGGAGTGATCGGCGAGGATATCACCGCCAACCTGAAGACCATCCCGGACGTCCCCCTCGTGCTCAAGGGAACCGGACATCCGCCTCTCATGGAGATCCGCGGTGAGGTCTACATGCCGCACGAGTCGTTTGCGCGGGTGAATCGCCAGCGGGAGAAAGAGGGTGAGCCGCCGCTGGCCAATCCGCGCAACGCGGCGGCCGGCGGCCTGCGCCAGCTCGACCCCAACCTCACTCGCCAGCGGCGGCTCCGGATGTTTGCCTTTCAGGTCGAGACGATCGAAGGAAAACTCGGCGCCAGGACCCACACTGACGAGCTCGAGCTGCTCGAGCAGTGGGGCTTCCAGGTCGAGCGGCATCGGGAGCGCCATGCCGATCTCGCCGCGGTGGATCGAAGGGCGGAAGAGCTGGAGACCGTGCTCCCTACCCTGCCGTTCCAGGCCGACGGCGTCGTGGTGAAGGTCGATCGGCTGGCGCTTCACCCAGAGCTTGGCGTTGTCGGCGAGCGGGAACCGCGCTGGGCAATTGCCCGGAAGTTTGCACCGGAAGTGGCGCTGACCCGGCTCAAGGCGATCCATATCAACGTCGGGCGGACCGGGGCGCTCAATCCCTGGGCCGAGCTCGAGCCGGTAGAGTTGGGAGGTGTGGTAGTGTCCCGGGCGACCCTCCACAATGAGGACCTGATTGCGGAGAAGGACATCCGAATCGGCGACTGGGTGGAGGTGGTGCGGGCCGGCGAAGTGATTCCGCAGCTCCTGGGTCCGTTGCGCGACAAGCGGACCGGAGACGAGCGGCCCTTTGCCATGCCCGACGCGTGCCCCGTGTGCGGGACGCCGGTCGAGCGACCGACCGACGAGGCGATGCGCTACTGCCCTAACATCTCCTGTCCCGGTCGCGTGCTCGAGAGCATCGTCCATTTTGCGTCGCGCGGCGCGATGGATATCCGCGGGTTGGGCTACGAGCGGGTTCGACAACTGCTCGAGGAAGGCCTGATCCACGACGTCGCCGATCTCTATGCGCTCGACGCCGAACGCCTGGTGCAGCTGGAGCGGTTCGCGAAGCAATCCGCCACACAGCTGGTGCAGGCGATCGCTGCGTCGAAGGAGCGGCCGCTCTCGCTCCTGCTCTTCGGGTTGGGCATCCGGCATGTGGGATACACGGTCGCGCAACTCCTGGCTCGGCGTTTCGGGTCGATGGATGCGCTTTTGAAGGCGACCGAAGCCGAGATCAACGACGTCCCCGGCATAGGCAGCGCGATCGCCGAGGCGGTCGTGCACTTCTTCGGCGAGGGCCGGAACCGCGAGCTGATCGAGCGGCTGCGGCAAGCCGCACTCCAGTTCACCGAGCCCACCGCGGTCGCGGAGGGCGGCCCCCTTGCCGGCAAGACCTACGTGCTCACCGGCACCTTCCCTACGCTTTCGCGGGGTGAGGCAACCGAGCTGATCGAGCGCGCCGGCGGCCGGGTCATCGGGTCGGTGAGCAAGAAGACAGATGCGGTAGTGGCGGGTGAGGACCCGGGTAGCAAGCTGGACAAGGCGAAACAGCTGGGGGTGGAGGTGATCGGGGAAGAGGAGTTGGTGAGGCGGGTGAAGGGGTAGCTATCCGCTTGGATAATCGCCGTCGCCTCTTAAGTTGAAGGGTCCGCGGATAGCGGATAGCGGATAGCTCTCCAAAGGACTTCCAATGGCGACCAGCACGTCCTTCAAACCCGGCCGCTTCGGCGTCACCCTCGGACCACGGGTGCTGCAGCAACTCCGTACCGTGCTCGAGCGCGATGCCGGGCTCCAAGCGGCCAGCTACCTCCAGGAAGCCGGCTTTGCCGGCGGCGAGGCAATGTACGCCGCTTACGCTGCTTGGCTGGGTGAGAACTACGGCGTCGAGCGCCCGGGCGATCTGGACGCCCAGTATCTCGGCGAGGCGCTGAGGCGCTTCTTCGCGGAGCTTGGGTGGGGCAGTGTCACGGTCACGCCGCTCGGGACCGCGGCCGTAGCCTTCGATTCGCCCGATTGGGCGGAGGCGCTGGGAGATGCCAAGGGCGAGTACCCGTCGTGTCATCTCACGACTGGGCTGCTGGCCGACTTCCTGGGGCGAATCTCGGATGGGCTGGTTGCCGTAATGGAGGTCGAATGCCGGTCGCGGGGTGACGCACGGTGCCGCTTCCTGGCAGGATCGCCGGAGACACTGAGCACGTTATACGAGCGGATGGCCCAGGGGATGAGCTACGGTGAGGCACTTGGAATCGCGGGTGGCGGGAACCCGGGTTGAGCCACCTTGCGACGATTCCGAGGGCCCGGGCATCTCCGGGCCCTCTTCGCTTTTGGCCCGGTGCGCTGGCCCCAATCCATTGAGGCACCTATACTTTCCGAATTCCCCCAGGGATCGGTAATGCCGGAGCTTCTAGGGCAACTCGAGCACGCGCTCGGCAGCGCCTACCGCTTGGAGCGAGAGCTCGGCGGTGGTGGGATGAGCCGGGTGTATCTCGCGGAGGAAGTCGCGCTCGGACGGCAAGTGGTGGTCAAGGTGCTGCCACCCGAGCTTGCCGCTGCGATCAACGTCGAGCGCTTCCGCCGTGAGATCCAGCTCGCCGCCAAGCTCCAGCATCCTCACGTCGTCCCCCTGCTCGCTGCCGGTCGGGCCGGCGACTTGCTGTACTACACCATGCCCTTCATCGAGGGCGAGTCGCTCCGCTCCAAGCTGTCCCGCGAAGGGGAGCTGCCGGTCCCGGAGGCTGTCCGGTACCTGCGTGACGTAGTGGACGCGCTTGCCTATGCCCACGAGCAGGGCGTTCTCCATCGCGACATCAAGCCCGACAACGTACTGGTCAGCCGGCACCACGCGCTCGTCACCGATTTCGGCGTCGCGAAGGCGCTGAGCGAGGCGGCCGGCCCAGCCGGAGCTAGCGGGTTTACGTCCGCCGGGGTCGCCATGGGCACGCCGGCCTACATGGCACCCGAGCAGGCTGCCGCAGATCCAACCATCGATCACCGAGCCGATATCTACTCGGTCGGCGCGATGGCGTACGAGATGCTCGCCGGTCATGCGCCGTTCTCCGGTCGTACACCCCAGCAGCTGCTTGCGGCCCACGTGAGTCGAGCGCCCGAGCCGCTGGGAGCCGTCCGGGCAACTGTCCCGACCGACCTCGCCGCGATCGTCATGCGCTGCCTGGAAAAGCGTCCGGCGGATCGCTGGCAGAGCGCGGAAGATCTGCTCCGAGCCCTGGAAGCGGTTTCGACCCCAGGCACGGGGACGGCGGCAACCAGCGCGATTCGGAAAGCGGTGACGCCCGCGCCGACCCAGGTCTCGTCGGCGTCGGGCCGCTTCCGCACCGTGCGGACGGTGGGCGCCGGCGTCGTAGTCGTGCTCCTGGCACTCCTCGGCCTCAAGGGAGCGAAACTCCTGGCCGGTCGCTCGCTGGTGGATCGCGGCGTCTTCCGAGAGCGGGAGCCGGTTCTGATCGCCGAGTTTCAAAGCCCGCCCGCCGACTCGGCGCTCGGCGGCGCCGTGACCGAAGCGTTCCGGGTGGATCTGGCACAGTCGCCCAAGCTCACTGTGATCCAGCCCGAGTACGTCCGGCAGGTGCTGATCCGGATGCAGCGCGATCCGCGCGTCCCGTTTGATGCCGAGTTGGCTCGTGAAGTGGCAATCCGTGACGGGATCAAGGCGTTCGTCGCCGGCGACGTTGCTCACGCCGGCACGGCCTTCGTCATTTCCGCCCGGCTGATCGCCACCCAGTCGGGGGAGGCGCTGGTTGCGCTGCGCGAAACGGCCCAGGATTCGAGTCGCATTCTTGCAGCCATCGACCGGTTGAGTCGGGGCATGCGGGAGCGAATCGGCGGCTCGCTCGGCACGGTCCGCGCCAGTGAGCGGCTGGAAGATGTCACCACCCCGTCGCTCGACGCCCTGCGCAAGTACTCGCAGGCGCTCAGGGCGGACGGTCAGGGCGACACCGAGCGCGCGATCTCGCTGCTCAGGGAAGCGGTGGAGCTGGACACCGGCTTTGCGATGGCCTATCGCAAGCTGGGCGTCGAGCTGGGCAACAGCGGTGGACGGCGGAGCCAGCAGATCGATGCGTTCACCAAGGCCTACAATCACCGCGACCGCCTCACGGATCGAGAGCGCTACCTGACCCAGGCAGCGTACGAGGGCTACGTGAACGGCGATCGGGACCGCGCGATCACCGCATATCGGTCGCTTCTCGATCTGAGTCCCGACGATCCCTTTGCACTGAACAACCTCAGCATTGCGCTGAACAACCTGCAGAACTTTACCCAGGCAGCAGACCTTGCCCGGCGTGCCATCCGTGCGGCACCCGACGGGGGCATGTTCTACGGCAATCTCATTGCCGCCCAGGTGGGGCTGGGCCAGCTGGACAGCGCGGAGTCAACTCTCCGCCAGTTACGGCGCCGGCTGCCGAATGATCCTTACGGAGCGTTCATCGAGGCCAACTTCCTCGCCGCAAGCGGCTCCTACGACAGCGCGAAAGTCATCGTGCAGAGAGTTCAGCAGGCGAGGCGCGAGAGTCCGAACTGGCAGACCCTGACCAATGGCCAGCTCGCGGTGCTTTCCCTGATCGGAGGCCATCTCAACCAGGCAGACGGCTATCTGGAGGCCGCGGGCCAGACCAGTGAAGCGGAGGGCCTGCCGGAGCGCGCGCTCATGTTCGACGTTGCCCGCGCAGGCATCGACCTTTGGTATCGGGGCCAGCCGGAACGGGCTCGCCAGAAAATGGATGCCGCGCTGCAGAGGCGGCCGTTGGCACGGTTCAATCCGGCCGACCGCCCGTATCTGGAGCTGGCACTGCTGTACGCCGAAGCGGGACGCCCCGATCGAGCCCGGGCCCTCGTCTCCGAGTACGACCGGGTGACGCCTGAAGGGTTGAAGCGGCTGGACGGATCGCAGCGCCGCGCGGTGATGGGCTCGGTTGCGTTGGCCGAACGTCGGCCACAGGACGCGATCAACGAGTATCGGCAGCAAGAAGTTGACGAGTGCGAGGTTTGCGCCCAGGCCAGTATCGGCCGAGCGTACGATGACGCCGGGCTTGCCGACTCGGCCGTGGCAGCATACGAGCGATACGTTGGCACGCCGTACACGTACCGGGTGTATGCCGATGCGATCTGGCTGGCGCGGACCTACTACCGACTGGGCGAGCTGTACGAGAGCCGGGGTGAGCGCGCAAAGGCGGCGGAGAACTACGCCAAGTTCGTACGGCTCTGGAAGGATGCGGATGCCGAGCTGCGGCCCAAGGTTCTCGACGCCAAGAGCCGGCTCAAGGCACTCACCGGCGAGCACGCCACCACATAGCGGGGCCCGACCCCGTGCAAGAGCTTCGTGCCCTGCTCGCCCCCGCTCTGGCCGATCGCTACGCGATCGAACGGGGGATCGGTAGCGGCGGGGCCGCGATTGTCTATCTCGCCCGGGACCTCAAGCACGGACGTCAAGTCGCGCTCAAGGTGCTCCGCACGGACGTGAGCGCATCGCTCGGCGCAGACCGATTCCTTCGTGAAATCCGCATCGCCGCCGGCCTGAACCACCCCCACATCCTGGCTGTTCACGACTCCGGCGAGGCCGCCGGCCTCCTCTACTACGTGATGCCGTTCGTCGAGGGCGAGTCCTTGCGGGACAGGCTCAAGCGCGAGGGCGCGTTGCCCTTGGACGACTCGCTCCGCATCGCCCGCGAGGTGGCGGACGCCTTGGCCTACGCCCATTCGCAGGGCGTGGTCCACCGTGACATTAAGCCCGGCAACATCCTCCTCGTCGGCGGGCACGCCGTGGTGGCCGATTTCGGTATCGCGATGGCCACGGGCGGTGACACCGACTCGCTGGCCGAACTCGGCGTGCCAATAGGAACGCCGAACTACATGAGTCCCGAGCAGGGCGGCGGCCGGGGGCCGGTGGATGGCCGGAGCGACCTGTATAGCCTGGGATGCGTGCTGTACGAGATGCTGACCGGGAAGCCGCCGTTTGACGGAGCGTCGCCGCAGGAGGTGATGGCTCGCCATGCGACCGACCCCCCTCCGGCAGTGCGTGCGACCCGACCATCGATCCCCGTCCCGGTGGACGCCGCCGTGCGTCGAGCGCTGGCCAAGCTGCCGGCGGATCGGTTCGGGACTGTGCACCAGTTCGCGGTGGCCCTAGGACGCGCCGAAGCCGCGCGCCCTTCCCTGGCCCGCCGGCGGCCAGTCGCAACGCTGACCGTGGCCGCATTGCTGCTTGCGGTGGCCATTGGAGCAGCGGCCCGGTTGCGCCGCGAGCCCGTCGAGACCGGCTTGGCCGATGTCGGAGTGCTGGTGGTACCGCTGATGTCTCTGGACAGCGCGGGTGGCAGTCAGCTACCCCCGAGGTCGGCCCTCAACCTTCTCTCGAGCGCGATCGACTGGCTTCCGGGAGTCCACACGATCGACGGCCTCGCCCTGGCCGACTCGTTGGGCCGGTTGCCGAGCCGCCAACTGATCGCGCGGGCACAGAGGCAGGACGCGCGTTACGTGCTCGCCGGCTCGCTCGCACCCGAAGGCGAGGGACGGGTTGCCCGAGTGGATCTCTATGCGGTGGGTTCGGGAGAGCGAATCGTCCGCAGCCAAGCGCCGATTTCCGGCGACGGAGACGCCGCGGCCTTAGGGCGTGCAGCGATGGCTGCAGCCCGGGGGCTCGCCGAAGAACAGCACATGAGCCTGGGCTCCCGGGCGATGCTGTTCGACGCCACCGGATCGGCGATCGCACTGGGGTATCTGCTGGAAGGTCAGGATCGCTTCTGGCGGGCACAGTTCGATGCCGCCGCCGGCGCCTTTCGCGCCGCCATCGAGGCCGACTCGTCCTGTGCGTTAGCGTACCACCGGCTGAGCGTTGCCCATGTCTGGCGGCACGACTACGCGGCTGCGCTGGCGGCGACCGCCAGCGGCCTTTCGCGGTCTTCGAGCATCGCGCCTCGCTGGCGGGCACTGCTCGACGCCCAGCGCCTCTACGTGCTGTCCGAAGGCGACAGCGCCACTGCCGCTTTCCAGACCATCGTCGCCGACGACCCGAACAACGCGGATGCCTGGCTGGGGCTGGCCGAGGCGCTCTTTCACTTCGCAATGACGACCGGCCACCGGCCGACCGATGCCCGCCCTGCGTTCAACCGTCTGGTCGCGCTCGATAGCATGTTCGCCCCGATTTACGACCATCTGGCTGATCTCGCCCTGCGCGCCGGCCAACTGAACCAGGCAGCGCAGTTCCTCCAGCGCATTCCAGCGGATGATCCGGGCCGGCCCGCACGAGCGGCGGCAATCGCGCTGCAACGGACCAGCGGCGAGGACCGTCTTCACCTACTGGACAGCCTGGCGTTCGCCGACCGCTACGCTCTCTCCGACCTGATCGCGCTACTGGTCCGCGATTCGAATTGGGTGGCTCTCGCCGACACCATCGCCACCATCCTTGGGGGCCCCAACCGCACGCCGGACGACCGAAGGCGGGCTGCCGACTATCACCTGGCCGCGCTCGCGCGAATGGATCGGTGGCCGGAAGCGGTGAATAAGTGGAAAACGGACGGTACCAGGAGCCCGCTCGACGGATGGATGATCCTGGCCGGTTTCGCGGGGTTTCCAGCGGACAGTTTCACGGCCCCGATGTTTGCATGGGCACGGGCCGCCGTTCTCTCCAGGAGGGCACCAGACTTTTCCCTGCCGCTCACGCACGACTATCAGCAGGCCTTTCAGGCGCTCGCGTACCGGGCAACGCTCCAGGGTGATTCGGCGGAGGTAGCGTGGCTGCTCGACCGTCTCGACTCGGTACCCCCGTCTACGGACCCCTCGGACGGCCTGCGGGAGACGTTGGTGAACTCGCTCCGCGGCCGGCTCGCACTCCTGGCCCACGACACGACTCAAGCGATAAGCTTGCTGGAGCGCTCTGTGGTACGAATACCGGAGCGGGCCGTCACCTTCCTGCCGTTCCCGGGCATGGCCCCCCAGCGCTTCCTGCTGGCCGAGTTGGCGGCTCGGCGTCAGAATACCGGCGACGCCCGACGCTGGCTTTCATCGCTGACCGATAGTTGGGCCGTCCCGGACATCATCTATGCACCTGCCGCTCGACGGCTGGGAGCGGAGCTTCACCCGTAGTCGTCCAGCAGGACCAGTATACCCTCGCAAGGAGGCCTATCCATGCCTAAGGGCACGCCCGTCGAACAGGCGCTTGGCAATCTCTATATGGTCATGAACCGACCGGTCACGCACCAATCGCCCAAGATCCAAGACGCGCAAACTCCGGAGGAGCAGCTCGCGCTTGCGATCACCTACTGCTTCGACATACAGCGCAAGCTGGAGTACGCCTGCCACGCCCTGGAGGCGTTTGCCGACTACGGCGACCCCGAGCTGGCGCAGCAACTCAGAAAGGACGACGAGGAGCTATGCGATGCCAGCATCAACTGGGAGCAGCGTAAACAGATCGCTCACCGGATCATGCTGGAGATCTATGCCGCCATCTTCGAAAAGCACGAGTACAAGATCAAGGAGAACGCCAGCCGGGCGACGCTCCAGGCGCCGTTTCCTCCGGGACGCAGACCGCTCGACTTGCCCTCTCAGCAGTAGGCGGGGGCTCAGGAACGCGCCTTGAGCAGGCGCACCCCACCCGACCCGGTCTCGACCGAGATTCTTCCCTTTCCGTCGCCCACCGAGCCCCGGAGATGGTCCCGGCCGCTCCGGGTGACGGCGAGGGGGAACTCGGAGTTGATCTCGCCGCTTGCCGTCTCGACGTCGACTTGCGCTCCCAGGTTTGCCGGAGCAGTGATGGCGATGTCGCCCGAGCCGGTCCGGATGTCGAGGCGGTCAACCTGTGCCTGCAACTCGACCGTCACCGCTCCGCTCCCGGTTTCGAGCCCAACCTGAGGCGCCTTGACGCTGGTCGCGCGGATCTCGCCCGACCCGGTACGAATCGCGAGCTCGCTTCCTACCACATCCGTAGCAGAGACCTCCCCCGATCCCGTCTCGATCGAGAGCGAACGCCCGTTTGACTTGCTGAGCTTGACGTCGCCCGATCCGGTGGTGACCTCGAGATCCCCCTGGGTCGCCGAGAGGTCCACGTCGCCCGACCCGACCTCAACCTCCAGCTCACCCTTGGATCCGTTCACCGTAACCGGTGCGTTGGCGGTTTCAAGCTTGACTCGGCCATCCACGTTCGTCGCGCTGATCTTCCCGACCGCCAGATGCACGGCAACCTTGCGGCCGGCGGGAACGCCGATCTTGAGGTCGGCCCAGGCCTCCAGGCCACCACGGTTTGAAATGGTGACGCGCCGACCTCCATCGTCGTCATCGTCATCGTGGTCGTGCTCGTGATCATGGCCTCCGAAGGTTCCGTCGTCCCGAACTCGTAGCTCGGTCGACCCACTGCCCATGGGCGGGTACGTGACCCGATCACCGGGATAGACCACCCGCAGAGTTGATCGACCCTCAAGCGGACCTTCCGCAACCCGAACCTTGGCGAGATCCGCTCCGCCGCGGGCCACCTCGACGGTGACGGCGTCGCCGGTGACGGGCCCGATCTGGACGGTGCCGGCCAGGTTGTACAGGGCCACATCCGAGCCCTGAAGGGTGTGGCGGGAAGGATTCTGCGCCGCGAGGGGGACGGCGCACAGGAGGGCGGGAAGCAGCAGCCGTAGGTCTGGCATCGCAGGTCTCTCAGGCCGGGGGAACATGGGCCGGGCTTGCCGGCAGCGCCTTCTTTAGACCTCACCGTCCGGCCAATGGTTGCAGCAGCGCTCGGGAACACTTATAGGTTGTCCCTCCCCCTCTCGGAATGCGCCATCCGCCGCGACCTGCTGCCGATCGTCCGGAACGCCCTCAGGGACCGGTATACAGTGCATCGGGAGATCGGCCGGGGCGGAGCCGCGCGCGTCTTCCTTGCGGATGACCTGGGCGGCCGCCAGGTCGCCCTCAAGGTGCTCCATCCAGAGCTGCAGGTCAGCGTCACGGCCGAGCGGTTTCTGCGGGAAATCCGGCTGGCATCCCGGATCGATCATCCGCTGGTGGCCAGGGTGCTGGATTCGGGCGAGGCGGATTGGCTGGTGTACTACGTGATGCCGTTCATCGAGGGGCCCACGCTCCGAGTCCAGCTGGACCGGGGGCGTCAACTATCGGTGGACGCTGCAACCCGGATGACCCGCGACCTGCTCGGCGCCCTCAAGGCGGCGCACGCCGTCGGCATCATTCATCGCGACGTCAAGCCGGAGAACATCGTCCTCTCCGGCGCCGGCGCCGTGCTGCTCGACTTCGGTATCGCGCGGGCAATCGAGGCGGCCGGGACCACGCAGCTTACCAGGTCGGGCATCGCGGTCGGTACATCCGCCTACATGAGCCCGGAGCAGGTGCAGGCCGCGACCGATATCGATCACCGGACCGATCTGTACTCCGTGGGCTGCGTGCTGTTCGAGAGCCTCGCAGGCCGACCTCCGTTCCAGCACCCGAACGAGGTCGTGGTCCTGCAGATGCACCTGAACGACCCGGTCCCGGACATCCGAACCTTCCGACCGGAAACGCCGGCAGAGGTCGCTGAAGTAGTGATGAAGTCGCTGGCGAAGAATCGGGACGAGCGGTGGGCGTCGGCCGAGAGAATGGCGACGGCGCTGGGTTAGCTCCCCAGCCAGGCGGCATAATCAGGTCGCATTACCAGTTCCCCGCCCTGAATGATCTCCCGATCCCAGGGAAGGATGATCAGCTTCTCGGTGGCGAAGGCGACGAAATCGGGCGCGTAGTCACCGGTCTTGAACGACACCGCCGTGCGCACTTCGCGAGGCTTGAGCGCTCTCACCTCGCTCAGCGCAAGCTTGAGGGTGCTGCCGGTGTCGCAGGTTTCATCCACCACCAGCACGCGACGCCCCCGGATACTGGCGGGGGGGCCGGCCACGAGGACGGGGTCCGCGTCGCTCTCCTTGCGGGTCACTACCATCGAAGCGAAGTCGCACTGAAGGATCGACGCCACGACCACGCCGGGGATCACTCCCGCCTTCGCGACGCCAAGCACGACCTCCGGCTGGTACTCGCGGGCAACCCGAAGGGCCAGGGCGCGGCACAGCTCGCCGAAGAACGGCCAATCGACTTCGAGGACGCCGCGGGGGCCTGGTGTGGTAGAGCGTCGCATAGGCGCTATCAGCTCTCGGCTATCAGCGATCAGCTATCAGCTATCAACTATCAGAGGCATCTTGAAGTTAAGGGTCCCAGGCGATTAGCCAAGCGGCTCGTTGCGGCACCTTCACCCCAGGACTATTATTGGCCGACCTGCGTAATTCCCAACGCGCAAATGACTTCCAATAGGCGGGCGCCGGCGATTCGATGAGTTTTTGGCGACGAGTGTTCGGTCGGGAAAGCAAGGAGCAGCTCAAGCCGCAGCGGCTCGACTATCTGAACGAAGGTCTGGCGCTGGAACGCCAAGGCGATTTCGGCGCGGCGCTCACGTCTTACCGGCTCGCCTACCGCGACAATCCCAACGACAGCCGCATTCTGCTCAATATGGCGATCGCGCTCACCAAGACCGGGCAGCCGGACGAGGCCATCCGATACTACCGGCGCGCCCTGGACATCGATCCGACGTTGGGGGGCGCGCACTACGGAGTGGCCTTCCTTTTGCTCAAGCGTGGCGACACCCAGCAAGCAGCCGATCATTTGCGGGAATTTCTCGCGCGGCCGCCCAAGGGTCCCGACGCTGATCAATGGGTCCACCATGCTCAAACCGCTCTCCGGGAGATCGCCGGCTCGCCGACTTCGGAGACCCTGTGAAGTGGTGGCTCGCCGCGGTTGAAGCGGGCCTGGTGGCGGGGACGATGGCAGCGGCGGGTTGCAGCAATCTCACGACCGAAAACGGCGTTGCCGGGCTCGAGATCCGAGTCCCTCGCCCCCCAGTGGTCGAGGTGGGCCAGACGGTCCAGCTCCATGCCCGCGCGCTCGACGAGCAGGGAGACAGCGTGGGTGCCGCGGTCGGGTGGGTCACGCCTGACACCACCGTGACGCTCACCAGCGACGGCAAGCTGACCGGCCGGACCGGCGGCTCGATCGCCCGAGTGCAGGCGAGGGTCGGCGCTCTCGTCTCGGACCTCGTGAGCTTCAACGTCAACGCGAGGCCCGATACCCTGGTGATCACGGGTGACTCAGTGCTCACGGTTGCCGGCGGAGCGGCGGCGTCCGGTCCCCTGCTCGCGTCTCTCCGGAGCTTCAACCCAGCGGGGCCCTTGTCGGGACGCACAATCGTCTATCAAATCGTGGCGCCCATCTTCGCCGATCCCACTCAACGCACGGTGGAATTGCCCGGCGGCCTGCTAGTGGTCAGCGCTCAAACCGGAGCGGACGGGACCCCGGCTACGGTGGTCACTGTGAACCGCGTGTCCGGCCGGACCGTGCCGGACAGCGCCATCGTCACCGTCAGCGCAACGACGGCCACCGGCAGCGTGGTGCCGGGGTCGGGCCAGCGGTTCATCGTTCGATTCCAGTAGGGACCATGCCCGAACCCACCAACCTCAACCAGCTCTTTTTCGGCGCAATGGACCGGGCTGCCCGCCGGCCCGTCGTGATGCGCCGCAAGCACGCGGGGCGCTGGGAAGACATCAGCAGCGCCAGTTTGCTCGATCAGGTGCACGATCTGAGCCTCGGTCTGCGGGATCTCGGAGTCAGGCCGAAAGATCGGGTGGCGATTCTCTCCGAGAACCGGCCCGAATGGGCCGTCGCCGATTACGCCTGCCTCGCGCTCTGCGCCGCCGACGTCCCCATCTACCCGACGCTGCCGGCCAAGCAGATCGAGTACATCCTGCGGGATGCCGGGGTGAGCGTCGTACTCGTTTCGACCCAGCAGCAACTCGCCAAGATTCAGGAGATCCTGCCCCACCTCGACGCCCTGCGACACGTCGTTGTGTTCGACGAGTCCGCGGCAGGGCGAGACACGCTGTCCTTCGCCGAGGTGTCGCGCCGGGGACGGCAGGCACGCGGAGGCGCGCCCACATGGCGGGCGGATGCACTGAGTGCCAAGCCCGATGCTATCGCGACCATCATCTACACGTCGGGCACGACCGGCGATCCCAAGGGCGTCATGCTCACCCATGGGAACATCACGTCCAACGTGGTGTCGTGCGTCACGCTGCTCGACATCTCCGAACGAGACGAGTGTCTCTCGTTTCTTCCGCTCTCGCACATCTTCGAGCGGATGGTCGGCCATTATACCATGCTGCATCGCGGCGTAACCATCAGCTACGCCAGCAGTACGGAAACGGTGGCCGCGGAAATGCTCGAGATCCGGCCGACGATCATGGCCGCCGTGCCCAGACTCTACGAGAAGATCTACGCGAGGGTACTGGATGCAGCCGCCTCCGGCTCTCCGATCAAGAGGCGGATTTTCTTCTGGGCCAAGCGCAACGCCGAGGCGTGGGTGGAATACAGCGTGGCGCGACGCCAAGTGCCCGGCTCCCTAGCGTTCAAGAAGCGGATGGGTGACCGCCTGGTGTTTTCCAAGTTGCGGGGGCGCACCGGCGGCCGGATTCGGTTTTTCGTTTCAGGCGGCGCTCCGCTAAACCCGGAGATCGCGAAGTTCTTCCATGCCGCGGACCTGCCCATTCTCGAGGGATACGGGCTCACGGAAACGTCGCCGGTGATTTCCGTCAACACGTTCAAGTACCTGAAGCTCGGAACCGTGGGGCGGCCGATCCCGGGCGTCGAAGTCCGGATCGGCGACGACGGGGAGATCCTGACCCGCGGGCCGCATGTGATGGTCGGGTATTACAACAAACCGGAGGCTACCCGCGAGGCGATCGACCCCGACGGCTGGTTCCATACCGGCGACATCGGCTTTCTGGACGGCGACGGCTTCCTGCGGATCACCGATCGGAAGAAGGACATCATCGTCACGGCCGGCGGCAAGAACATCGCCCCACAGCCGATCGAGAACATGGTCAAGACGAGCAAGTTCGTCTCGAACTGCGTCATGCTGGGGGACAAGCGCAAGTTCCCGGTGATGGTGGTCGTGCCGAACGTCGATAATCTGAAGGCCTGGGCTTCTCGGCACGGATTTCTTGCCCCGGATGACAAGAGCCTGCTCGCTCTGCCCGAGGTCACCGCCAAGATGGATCGGGAGGTTCGCAAGACGCTGCGCGACCTGGCCCAGTTCGAGGTCCCCAAGCGGCTGCTGCTGGTGTCGACGGATTTCACCGTGGAGAGCGGGGAGCTGACGCCGACGCTCAAGGTGAAGCGTCGGGTGGTGGAGCGGAATTATGCCAGGGAGATCGAGCAGTTGTTTCGAGAGTAGTCGAAATCTGCGCCCACGTCGCTCACTCCTACCGCCTGCTCGCCACCCAGCACCCCTCGGCCGTCGCGAGTAGCTCGAGCGACTCGAGCTCGGGCGGTGTGCCTTCGCCCACCACCCGCAATCCGGGCAGCGTCACCCGCGCCGCCTCACGCACCCACTCCGGATCGGCTGCGAATTCGGGCCCCAGTACGACGCCGCGCACGCTCCGAGACTTGAGCGGAATGAGCGGCGCCCTGAGCACACTCAGAACCTGCCCGGCGTCCATCACATTGGCGGGCGGATTGACCGCTACCAGCGCCACACCGGCATTCTGCTCGGCGACGGCGTCCCACCCGACGGCAGCGCTCCCAACCAGAACAGCGTAGCCGCCCGGCCCGGACAGGCCGAGCAACACGTGCATGGAGTTTGGATCGAGCCGGGACGCGGTTCCGGCCCCCACTGGACTTTCACCCAGCTCGGCAACGCCCTCGGTTACCGCATACGTGCGCCCGCACACCGGGCAGCCAAGCCGCCCGCTGATTACTGAGCGATCGACAATGCGATCCGGCAGGAGAACGAGATACTGCTCGGCATGGTCGGCGGGACAGCGGAGGTGATCGGTGAGCTCAATAAACACCAGTAAAGCGTAAACGGTGAACAGTGAACAGTGAACGGGGTGGGTTCACGGCTTGAAAACCACCCACGTCAGGTTGCCCTCCTCGACCGTCACCCGACGCATCACCCTGGTGCCCCCAATGACCGTACCCAGAACATACGTGCCCGCCGGCACGTCGCTCACCGCAAAGTGCTCGTGATAAAGCGGATGGGGATGGGCCTTGTCGCCATACGTCTCGGCGTACGAGAACGGCGTTTCCCTGGGATCCGGCTTGATGATGCCGTAGATCCTGGCCTGGGGAACCGGATTGCCGGCGCCGTCGAACACTTGTCCCGCGATGATGCCCGTCTTCGGCAGCGGCTCGATCCACAGCTCCGGGTTGGTCGTGTAAGGGGGAAATCGCTCGAGCGAATCCACGATCGCGGCGACCGAGTCGGGCGGCGCTGCATGGACTTCGAGATGGAGATGCTCATTGGTCGCACGACCGGTGCTCCCCACCCGAGCGATTCGTTGTCCGGCGGCCACCTTTTGTCCCACCTTCACGTCGAGCTTGCTGTTGTGGTAGTAGACGGACCAGATGGCGAGCCTCCTGCCGTGAACCGAGATGGTGGAGTCGTGCCGGATCGCGACCGTCAACGACCCCTGCTCCCCGCGCCCCGCGTAGGTGACAGTTCCAGCGCCGATGGCGAGGACGGCAGTGCCCTCGGGATTGTTGAACTCCACACCCTGATGTTGCTGGAAGTTGCCGCCCATCGTAGACCCATACCGGTAGGTCTGGTCGATGTAGATGTTGTCGGTCACGGCAACCGGGCGGCGAAACCATGTCGTGAGCGGCGCCTTCGGAGCATCGCCGGTCCTGGAGGCTCGACGGAGGCACGGAAGAGTGTCGATCGCCGGGCGGAGACCGCACGGCGTTCCACGAAACTGCTGGCGTCCGATGAGAATGGCATTGGACGAGCTGAACGGCGCCGCGGCGACGGGCTGCACCTCCCAGCCCTTGTCGGTGTGTCGAAGCCGCTGATTCCCCCGGAGAGTCGCGATGAGCCAGCCGCGGCTGTCAGCCGCGACGCGGCGGACATATTCGCTCGTGAGAAGCGAGAGCGCGGTGTCCGCGGGGCCGAGTCCCTTGGGGCCGCCGGAATCCACGACCGCCAGCCAGTGCCCGCCATCGTCGGTGGTGAGCTGAAGACCGTCCGCCGTCGCGATCACCGTGGTATCACCCCGCGTGGCAATCCCGTCGGGCGCAACATACTCCCACTCAGTCCCCAGCTCGGCTGGGCCCCAGTGCCGCCAGGTGCGACCGCCGTCGACCGAAAGGCCCCACCCGTTGCCGACCGTCCCGTACCAGGTCTCCCCTCGAGGGCCGAAGGCCAGGGCGTGCACGAAGTCCCACGACAAGGACGTCGCCGAGCTGCTGTCGTGGCGAATGACGTCCCAGGTCTTGGCACCCGGCGGCAGGCGAAGCAGGCCCGCGCCGTAGGTACCGAGCCAAATCGTTCCACCGCGATCGCGCGCGGCAGCCAGCACGTGGACGCCCCACCCGGTGGAATCCGGAAGCGGAGGGAGGGATGCCACGGGCGCCGGCTTCACATCCTCCTGTCCGGCAAGAGCGGACGGGGAGGCGAGCAGCAGAACGACCAGCGCAGCTTTCACGCGGCGGGGAAGATGCGCAACCATTCGACGTGCACGCGCGGGGGACGGGTCGCGATGAAGAGCACCGCCTCCGCCACATCTGCCGGCTTGAGCATAGCGTGCCTGGGGACCGTGCCACGCCTGTTTTCGGGATCGACGTCGTCCCAGATCGGGGTATCCGTCGGGCCGGGCGAGATCAAGCTGCAGCGTACGCCACTTCCCCGGTATTCGAGCGCCAGCGTCTCGTGGAGCCCCCGGAGCCCGAACTTGGTGGTCGAGTAGATAGTGTTCTCGGGAAACGCTCGATGGTCGGCTATGCTGCCGACGTTGACCAGGAGCCCGCTACCCCGCCGGTGCATGGGGGGCAGGAAGGCACGGGCGACGGCAAACTGACCAACCAGGTTAGTGGCGAGAAAGCGCTGAAGCTCGGCTACGGAGGTCTGTTCGAAGGGAATGCGGTCAAACACGCCGGCGCTGTTGACCACCACGTCCGGCGTGCCGACCTGCGCCAGAACGTCGTCAGCCATGCGTGCAACGGCGGCAGCATCGCTGATATCACAGGGCAGGTCGTCGAATCCGTCATGCACGCCGCGCTCGAGGCTCCGCGCCACTCGTACGACGCGCGCGCCGGCACCGCGCAAGGCGGATGCAACCGCCGCCCCAATGCCACGCGACGCGCCGGTCACCAGAGCTACCTGGCCGGCGAGCGAGCTCACTCGACCGTGCGGTTATGCGCGAGCCGGAGAAATTCGTCTCGCGTCTTGGAATCGTCGCGAAAGATGCCGCGGACCGCGCTGGTGACTGCGCGGGAGTTCTGCTTCTCGACCCCCCGCATCATCATGCAGAAATGAGCCGCTTCGATGACGACGCCGACGCCGTGCGGATGGATGGTGTCCATCACGGCGTCGGCAATCTGGTCGGTCATCCGCTCCTGAACCTGCAGCCGCCGGGCGAACACATCCACGATTCGGGCCATCTTCGACAGGCCGACGATCTTGCCGTTGGGGATGTACGCCACATGCGCCCGCCCGAAGAACGGCAGCAAGTGATGCTCGCACAGCGAGTACATCTCGATGTCGCGCACCATGATCATGCTCTGGTGGGTCTCTTCGAAGACCGCGTCCCCCACCACGTCGGCCACCGACTGGTGATAGCCCTGCGTGAGCCAGCGAAGCGAGCTCTCCACCCGTTCCGGGGTCTTGACCAGACCCTCTCGCTCCGGATCTTCGCCCAGCGCCGTCAGCATCTGCTCAACCAGGCTGGCGATCGAGTCGCCCGTTCGAATGGCATCGGCCGTATCCGGCGCGCGATTAGGCGCCTTCATACTCGACATAGTTACGTGGCGTCTCCCAGAGGCGTAGTCGCAATCGAAGTCCCGCGGGGATGGCCGGACAGATCTGGCGCCAGGCGACCACCGCGATATTCTCTGCGGACGGAATCAGATCCTTGAACCAGGGCACATCTACGTTCAAGTTCTTGTGGTCCAGGTGGCGGATCAGCTTCTCTTCCACCACCTTCTGCAAGGTGGTCAGGTCCATCACGTAGCCAGTCTCGGGCTCGACTTCACCCTCGACCGTGACGTCCAGCTCGTAGTTATGCCCGTGAAAGTTTGCGTTGGCGCACTTCCCGAACGTAGTCCGATTCCACTCCTCGGAGTACTTCGGGTTATACAGGCGGTGCGCGGCATTGAAATGGACACGCCGCGTGACACTGCATCGGGGCATCGACAGCCTCGCTGGTAGCTCCCCGGAAAAGAGCCCTGGCCCCGGCGCCCGTCAAGCCGAAGGGCAGAAACGCGAAATCGCCGGCCTGTAGAGGACCGGCGACTCGCAAACGGCAACGGAGAGTGTTGATTGAAGCCCAATGTGAAAGCTTGGCGCCCTCACCGTAACGTCTGCCTTCCCCCGGGGGGCATGGCATCAGCCACAGCATGTGGGCCCATCATTGGACCTGTTGGCTCAATAACGTGGTCCCCGCTGCCGCAGGACCCAAGATAGAAACCGGTCGCACAACCGTCAACGGTTTTTCAGGACCTCACGGGGAGCACCATGAATTTCGAGCTGATCATCGCCATTCTTGCGTTGGCGCTGTGGGTCGCGCTCCTGCTCACGCAGCCGCCATTGGGCTGGATTCACCTGCCGCTGGCCGTTGGGGTCATTCTTCTTGTCAGGTGGATCGCAACAAGAAAGAGCGTAAGCGGTGAACCGTGAGAACAGCGTGAACGGTCAACGGCTCACGCAGTTAGCACCAACACCACGACGCCCCACGCCAAGGTCGCCAACGTGACCGGAATCCCCGCCCTGGCGTACTCCCAATAGCCCAGCTTCACCCCACGAGCCTCCGCCCTTTCGGCTACGATGAGGTTCGCCATCGACCCGATCAGGAGCAGATTTCCTGCAAAGGTCGCGCTCATCGCCATCACCTGCCAGACGAGAGCAGGATTGGGCAACGTCGGCACGAGGTTCCGCCACAGCAGGACCGCCGGGACGTTGCTGATCAGGTTCGAGAGCACCAGCATCACGCCGCTTACCGTTGCAGCTGTGGTCCACCTGCCACCCACGCCAATTGCACGGGCCCCCTAGGCATTGATCGCATTGATAGCCCGGGAGGCTTCGAGGCCTCGCATCACCACGAACAGCGCAGCGAAGAAGAGCAGTAGCTCCCACTCCACCTTCTCGAGGGCCGGCCGGGGATCGCGCCGTGCCACGGCGAGCATGAGCGCCCCGCCTGCGATCGCGACTTTCGGCAGGCTTGCGCCGGCCAGCCAGGCGGCAAACGCGACCCCGAAGATCCCCAGTGCAGCGATCACCAGCCGCCGGTCGAGATGGACCGGTATCGGAATGGAGGCCCGGGCGGGAAACGCAGGGCCAAGCTGCTTGCGAAAGAGTCGGAGCAGGATGATGCAGGTGAGCGCGAGCCCTCCTGCGACGACCGGTAGCATGTGGAGGGCAAAGCCGGCGAAGCCGATGCCGCTCCAGAGCCCGATGAGCATATTCTGAGGATTGCCCACCACCGTCAGAGCGGACCCGACGTTCGACCCAAGGGCGAGACCGATGAGATAGGGCGTCGGACGGATCCCCAAAGGTCCCAGCGCAGCCAGCAGGACGGGCGTGAAGACCAGACACACCGTGTCGTTCACGAAGAACGCGGATAGGAGTCCGCTTCCCAGCACGACCGCCACGAGCAGCCCCCGGGGCGTCGTGGAGCGGGCGATCACCCATTCCGCGGCCCACTCGAAGAAGCCGCCCAGCTCGAGATGTCCCACCAATAGCATGACCCCGAGTAGAAACACGAGCACGTCGAGATCTATGGCCCGGTAGGCATCGGATAGCGTCAGCCCGCCAAGGGTCACCATTCCAACGGCGCCGAGCAGCGCGGCCGCCGGCCGGTTGAGATGCAGCCAGCGCACCCGTTGGACGGCAATGAAGAAGTAAGTGAGGGCGAAGATGAGGAGAGATGGGCGCATAAACAGCGGGAACGCTGTTTCTGTCAGATCTCCCAGTTCGACAGGATAATCCCCCGCCTGGTCCCGGTCGCAGCGTAGCCACGCAGGATCATGCGCAGATCGGTCCAGTGGACCCGGAACCCCTGGTCCACCAGGCGGAGATAGGGTTCCGCCAAGGCGCTTTGACACCGAACCGCCACCCGGCGCACTCGCTCCGCCGCCGCGGCGCGCTGAACCGCCTCGACGGTGCGATCGAAGTCTTCCGGCTCGCGCGCCACGAGCTTGAGCACGCGTAGCTCGTCTTTGGGCCGTCCGGCCGCGAGGGGGGCCGAGTGCCAAAGGGCGAATGCAGCGAGTTCCCCGCCCCGGCGGATCAGACAGGTGTCGCCGATTCGAAGCTCGTGGGTGAGCGCCAGCTCCCGGGTGAAGTCGATTCCCGGCGCGAGCTCCTCGGTCAATTCGCGACACTGGTCCAGCAACGGGCCGACCTCCGTGTGACCGGACAGCACTTCCCCGATCTCTCCCGGTCGGCGATGGACGTCGCGCACCAGGGTGATCGTCAGGTGACCCGGCATGAAGCCGAGTCGGCTGTAGAACCCGATATTGTCAACCGTGCGGGGCATGGTCTCGAGCCCGATGGTTCGAGCGCCCTCGGCCTTGAGCCAATCGATGCCCGAGAGCACCATGTTGGAGCCAAGCCCTTCGCCCTGACGCTCGGGCCGGACCGCGAGCGGCCCCATCCAGCCCTCTGTGCCCGATCGATGCACCATGTTGAATCCGACCAGCTCGCCCGCCGCATCGCGCCAGATCATCGCCCCGTCGCCGGCATCCTCGAGCGCGTAGCGCCAGATCGTCGGGTTGAGTTGGGGAACGCGAACGCCGACGAGCCCGTCGCGGCTGTACCGATCAGTGAATGCCTCGGCGAAGACGCGGTTGAGCGGCTCGACGTCGCGGTGCGTGGCTCGTTCGGGGCCTCGGATGCTCCGATCAGGCCGCCACATCGTGGCCCCCCGGCGCCGCGTCTTGCACCAGCGTCATCCCCTTGGTCGC
>DATJGL010000090.1:0-5022 GCA_035495075.1 Gemmatimonadales bacterium | reverse complement strand
TGCGCGCCGTCGTAGCCCAACAGGTGCACTACGGATCCCAGGAGGTAGAGCGGGATGGCTCGGGCCCGGGACATGTCGAACACTGCAGAAAACTGGAAGAACTTCTCCGGCGCGAACGTGCGGTATGCCAGTTGGAAGTAGTTTTCCTCGTTGCCGATCCATGCAGCCGGCCACATCTGGAGCAGCAGGAGCCCGGCGAGTGCGGCGAACAGGAACAGAGCACTCCGCTGCTGGTCGATGCGCAGGATCCAGCGGTCCACCCAGGCAAAGAACGGGTCGAACATGCTCATGCCGATCCTTAATGGGGGTGCAGATACTCTGATCTTGGGATTGAGTGCCCGGCGCGTACCAGCAAGCTCGCCATCCTAACGCCCGGACTCAACTCGGCTAGTCGCCGGGACGCAGGCGGTGCGACGGACTAGCACCTCATGGTGTCACGCCGGGAGCTCGAGTCCGGTCTGGCGCCGATAGATGGCTTCCAGCGTCTCCAGCGTGTCGGCCTGGGCAGCTGACTTGTCCGGCCGGTACCGCTTGATCCGGGCGAATCGGAGAGCTAGCCCACCGGGATACAGCGGGCTCGCCTGCAAGTCGTTGAACGCCACCTCGACGACCAGTTCCGGCCGCACATGGACCGTGTGGCCGTCGCGCGCTACCTCGAGCTCGAGCAGCCGCTTGGTCTGCCAGGCCAGCATGTCGTCGGTCATCCCCTTGAATGTCTTGCCCAGCATCACGAATCCGCCGCGGACCGAGTCCCGAGCGCCCAGGTGGAGATTGCTGAGCCAGCCGTGCCGCCGACCGTGGCCCCACTCCGCAGCGAGCACCACCAGATCGAGGGTCTGGACCGGCTTAATCTTGAGCCACCGGCTCCCGCGTCGCCCGGCTTCGTACCGCGCGTCGGGAGCCTTGGCCATGATGCCTTCATGGCCCTCCGCGAGCGCATGCTGGAGAAACGTGCGAGCCTCGTCCGGGGCTGCGGTCACCAGGCGCGGGATCACGAGCGTCGCCGGGACGACTCCCGCCAACGCGGCAAAGCGCCGCTCCAGCGGCTCGTCCACCATCGAAGCGCCATCGAGGTAGAGCAGGTCGAACCAGAACGGGGTCAGGGGTAGCTCGCGCAGTACGCGATCGATCTCGAGCTTCCGACCGAAGCGCCGCATCGTCGTTTGAAACGGGTGCGGCGATCCGTCGGCTCGAAGCGCAGCTGCTTCGCCATCAATGATCAGCTCGCGAGCCGGGAGCAGCCGGGTCGCCTCCACCAGCTCGGGCACGGCGTCGGTGACGTCGTTGAGCCGCCGCGAGAAAATCCGAACGTCCTCGCCTCTCTTGTGAACTTGAATTCGGGCGCCGTCCACCTTGTACTCGAGCGCCGCCTCACCCAGTTGCGAGAGCGCGGCGACCTCGTCGTCCGCGGTGTCGGCCAGCATTGGAAGGACCGCCTGGAAGAGCTGGATCGAAAACCGCGAGAGGCCGGCCGAGCCCTCGCTCAGGGCGGCCCGCGCCACCTTGGGCAAGTCACCCACCATCATCTGTGCGCGGCGCACCAGCTCTACCGGCACGTTGGCGGCTCGGGCTACGGCATCCGCCACCAGGCCTTCGAGGGCGCCCTGTCTGAGCTCGCCCATCACCAGGCCACCGAGAAACTCCTGCTCCTCCCGAGTCGCTTGCGAGAGCAACTCGCGAAGCAGGCGCTGCTTCTCCTGGGCGGATCCCCTGCCGGCCGTGATCGCAATGCGCTCGAAGGCAGCATCTACCTGGGACAGCTCGAGGGTCGGGGCCTCTGCCGCTGAGTCAGCCATGGCGCTCTGCAACGAGGCCCAGCCGACTCCAAGTCGCGACTGCCGCACCGTGCCGCAGAGGTATGCCGTGGCGAACTCGATCTCATCCGGAGGCGTGCGGGCAAACAACCCGGCGAGCAAGCCGATCTTCTCCAATCGCCCGCTCGCCCCGGCCACTCGGCGGGACGTCTCGACCAGCGCCGCGAGCTTCATTCAGCGGGCTCCCCGCTGCCACACCGTGCCCCGGCGCTCGTATTCGAGATGCCGCTCCAGCTCGAGCGCCAGGACGGCCCCTGCAGTGCGTTCGACGAGCCAGAGTCCCAGGTCCAGACCGGATGTCACTCCCCCGGCTGTGATCACCTCCCCATCATCGACAACCCGAGCGTCGATCAGCTCCGCTCCACTCGCCTTCAGTGCATACCTTGCAACGTGATGAGTCGTTGCGGGACGTCCTCGCATCAGGCCTGCCGCCACGAGGAGCATCGCCCCCGTGCACACCGAGGCGATCGTCGCTCCTCCATCGTGCAGCCCGGCGATCGCCTTCGGGAGCAGGCCACGCTCCGCCTCCACCCGCGCTCCGATCGGCGAGGCGGTGTCCGACCACCGTCCCCCCGGCACCACCAGCAGATCGAGTCGCTCGGCCAGCCTGGCGGTTGCCTGCACGCGGAGTCCCTGGGATCCCTGGACCTCGCGGGGTCCGTCCAGGTGTGCCAGCTCTACCTCGAATGGCGCGCCACGCAGGGCCGCCGCTCTGAGCACTTCGTACGGAGCGACGGCATCAAGCTCGTCGAAGCCGTCGTAGATGACGATCTGCGTCTTCACCTGATTCCCTCTCCGTCTGAAACTTACCGACTAATACCTTCCCCCAGTGGTTGGGACGATACTCGCCACGCCCCGTAGGCGCGAGCGGGTCGATTGCGGCGTAAGCCTTTGCAAGGCCCCTTATTCACATTTGCTGGTTGACACGACGCGGGACGTGGCCGAAGTTGCAGCCCACCATCACCCCGACTCATGCCTGAAGACTCTCCGGACAATCGGCGTCCGGGCCCGGGTGTCGCCTGGACGGCGTATCTCGTCCGCTTGGCGCTCCTGGCCGGGATCTACTACCTGGCTGCGCGGCTTGGCCTCCGCTTCGCCTCCATCGGCGAAAGCATCTCGCTCGTCTGGCCGCCCACCGGTATCGCATTCGCCACCCTTACGCTGCTCGGCTATCGCTACTGGCCTGGTGTCGCCCTCGGGGCGTTCCTCGCCAACGCCGGCACATCCATTCCGCTTCCAGCAGCACTTGGCATCGCTATCGGCAATACTCTCGAAGCCGTCGTGGCGACGTATCTCTTGCGCATGGCATCGGGTGCTCGCCCCCGGCTCGATCGGGGTCCGGAAATCCGGGCTCTCATTCTCGCAGCCGCGCCGGTAGGCTCGCTGGTCAGCGCGGCCATTGGGGTGGGAAGCCTGGCACTCGCCGGTGCATTGCCGGCCGCCGGCGCCGAGGCGATCGCGGTGTGGTGGGCGGGAGACATGGTGGGTGCCCTGGTGGTGGCGTCGTTTCTGTTTGCCTGGGCCGATGGGAAGCAGTGGGACCGCGCCCGTGCGATCGTGGAGCTCGCCATCCTCTGCCTCGGCACGGCGGCCGCGGCGGAGCTGGTGCTGGGAAAGTGGGTCCCCCTTCCGCTGCTTCGCCAGTTGGACTATCCCTATCTCCTCTTTCCGTTCGTCGTCTGGGCTGCGCTCCGCTTCGGGCCGCGAGGCTCGACGCTGCTGACCCTCGTGGTCACGGCCGTGGCGGTGTGGCACACGGCCGAGGGCGGCGGTCCCTTCATCAGTGACTCCATCGTCGCCACCCGCTTCGCGCTCACCTTATACCTTGCCGCTCTGGCAGTCAGCGGTCTCGTCGCTGCCGGCGCGGTGAATGCAGAGCGGGGCCGGGCCACGGAGGCCGTGCAGGCGAGCGAGAAACGCTTGCGCCTGTCCCTGGACTCCGCGCGAATGGGAATCTGGTTTTGGTCGGTGGACAGCAACTCGTTGAGCTGGGACGAAAACCTGCGAGCGCTCTTCGGGCTCGAACCCGGCGAGGTTGTTTCGTCCTACGACGACTTCATCAAGCGAGTTCACCCCGATGACCGGCCGCAGGTCGATGAGACCATTCGAAGGGCGATCGCAGAGGGCGGGGACCTCGACTACGAATTTCGCATCATGCTGCCCGGGGGACGGACGCGCTGGATCGCCGATCAGGGACAGGTGGGCCGGGACGACGCGGGACGGGTCCGCTACATGACGGGCCTCTGCATGGACGTGACCGAACGCCGACTCTCGGAGGACCGGGTCCGCCGAGCCCACCGGATGGAGTCGGTTGGGAGGCTGGCCGGCGGCGTGGCGCACGAGGCCAACAATCAGATGACGGTGGTCCTGGGCGCCACCCGGCTGATCCTTGGCCGTCCCGACCTCCGCCCGGAGATCCGAAGCGACCTGGAGTACATCCAGAAAGCCGCTGAGCGAACCGCGGCGGTCACCGCCCAGCTGCTGGCGTTCAGCCGGCAGCAGATGATGCGGCCCCAGCTGCTCGACCTCAATCACTTCGTGGAGAGTTGGGAGCCGGTGCTGAGACGGGTCATGGGTGAGGACTGCGTCGTCACGATTCGGCCGGGACCCGATGTGGGGCAGATTCGCGCGGACGCTGGCCAGTTGGAACAGGTCCTGCTCAACCTCGCCTTGAATGCTCGAGACGCGATGGGCCACGGCGGCGCTCTTACGGTGGAGACGCGCCGCACGGAATTGACCTCCACATACGCCCGACTCAAACCGGAGGCCGGCATTCGGCCCGGTCAGTATGCGGTCCTGGCGGTTACCGACACCGGGCACGGGATGGATCGAGCGACGTCGGCCCAGATATTCGAGCCCTTCTTTACGACCAAGGAGACCGGGCAGGGTACCGGGCTCGGCCTGTCCACGGTCTACGGAATCGTGAAGCAATCCGAGGGCTACATCTGGGTCTACAGTGAGCCGGGGCAGGGATCGACCTTCAAGATCTACTTACCCGCCGCGGGAGAGGGTATCTCGCGGGAGGAGCTTGGCCGTTCCGTTCCGGTCGAGTCGGTCGCGGCGCCAGTGGGCTCCGGCGAGCCGATCCTCGTGCTGGAGGATGACGACGCAGTTCGCCAGATCGCCCGGCGCGCCTTGGAGGGAGCAGGTTACACTGTGGTGGAGGCCGCTAACGGCACCCACGCGCTCGACCTGCTGCATCGGGCCC
>DATJGL010000089.1:0-10176 GCA_035495075.1 Gemmatimonadales bacterium | reverse complement strand
CGGCTTCCCGGCCCGACCCAGTTTTTTTCTCGACCTTGGCACCGGCACCGGGCACTCGGCACTGGGAGGGGCGGTGACGGCTGATGTAGGTCTCGGCCGCTTTGGAGCCCGCCTGAGCGGAGGCTACCTCCGGCAGATGGCCGGTGACGATCTGCTTCGGGTAACGCCCCCCGACCAACCCTACGCGCCGTTCAGCCAGATCAAGACCGTGAGTGTAGATCCGGGCGATGTGTGGAGCTTGGGCGCGCATCCCTTCGTGCGACTGGTCCCCGGGTTTGCCATCCAGATCGGCGTGGACCACCGGCACGAGGGAGCCGAGACGGTGACCTACGCGAGCGCGGCGGATTCGATTCCCGGTATTCCGGCGTCGGTGCTGGCGCTCGACTCCGAAATCGGCGTGACCACCTTTTCGGCAGGTGTTACCTATGCAACTCCCGGAGTCAATAAGCCGGGTGCGAAAGGGATCCCGGTCGATGCCCAGTGGACGTTCGAGCAAGTCGTGGGCGGAAGCGGTGGCAGGGTGAG
The DNA here is from genome assembly GCA_035495075.1 of Gemmatimonadales bacterium. GTDB lineage: Bacteria > Gemmatimonadota > Gemmatimonadetes > Gemmatimonadales > GWC2-71-9 > DASQPE01. The sequence goes on along the minus strand of DATJGL010000089.1, from coordinate 9,651 downwards.
CAAGTTCCAGTCGATCCGGGGTGGCGTGAGGATCTACTTTCGACTTTTCCAGTAGGGGGCCAGCTTGCGAGATCTGTGGTACGCACTGCTCGTTGTAGGAGCCCTGACCGCCGCGCCCGATCTCGCGGCGCAGAATGCTCCAGCCACAGCTCGGCTGCGCGACCTCTCGGAGCGGTTCTGGACGTGGCGGACCGTGAATCAGCCTGCCTCGGGCGACGACATTCCCCGGATCGAGCGCCCCAGGGATTGGGTCCCGGACTGGTCGGCGAACGCCGTGGCGGCCCGCCGCAAGGCCCTCGGCGCCTTCGAGCGCGAGTGGCGGGCGATCGACACCACGGCTTGGGACCGCCCGGCGCAGGTGGACTACCGACTCATCGGCTCTGCGCTCGCCCGGGTTCGTTGGGAGCTCGACGTGACCCGTGGGTGGCGCCGCAATCCGCTGTTCTACCTCGAGCAGACCATCGGCGTGCTGCACGAGGATCTCCTCCGCCCGCCAACGTTCGACTCGCTGCGCACCCGCGAGCTGGTGCGGCGGCTCGAGCGGATCCCTCGCACGTTGCAGGACGGTCGAAGCAATCTTACGGAGGCCGTCGCGCCGTTCACGCGGCTGGCGATTAGTGCGCTCGATGGAATTCGGCCCCGACTCGAAAAGGTGGGCGCAGCCCTTGGGCCCAACCTCGCCGGCCCGGACGCCGCCCGACTTCCCACCGCACTGACCGGTGCCGCGACGGCGCTCGAGGAGTATCGCAACTGGCTGGAGCAGCGGGTCTCGTCGTTGCCCAGGCAAACCGCTATCGGGCGTGACGCGTATGTGAGCTTCCTGCGTACCGTCGCCGTCGTGCCGTACACTCCCGAGCAGCTCGTCGCGATGGCTCGCCAAGACTGGGCACGTGCGGTTTCGTTCGAGGCGTACGAACGGACGCGGAATGACAACCTGCCTCTGCTCCCGCTATTCCCGACCCTCGCAGCTCAGCTCGCGGAGGAGGCCAAGGACGAGCTAAGCATTCGCCGATATCTCGAGGCGAAAGGCATCCTCAGCGTTCCTGCCTGGCTCCACCACTACCGGACCGCGGCACTGCCCTCCTACCTCAAGTCACTCGCCGATTGGGGAGTGAACGACGACCTCACCTCCGCTACGCGGCTGGCGGAAGACGGTGTGAGCTACCGCCCGCCACCCTCACCGGATCTCGGCTACTTCTACCGCGCGAGCGCCAAGGACCCTCGCCCGCTCATGGTGCACGAAGGGGTTCCGGGCCACTACATGCAGCTCGCAATTGCCTGGGCTCAGGACAACCCGATCCGCCGCCACTACTACGACTCGAACTCGAACGAGGGAATCGGCTTCTACGCCGAGGAGCTGATGCTGCAGGAAGGGCTTTTCGACGACCGACCGCGGGTTCGGGAGATCATCTATAACTTCATGCGGCTGCGCGCGCTGCGCGTGGAAGTGGACGTGAAGCTCGCGACGGGAGAGTTCACCATTCCGGAGGCCGCGGCCTATCTCGAGCGCAGCGTTCCCATGGACCGGGGAACCGCAGAGAACGAAGCCGCGTTCTTTGCCGCGTCACCCGGCCAAGCGATCACCTACGAGATCGGGAAGCTCCAGATCCTCGCCTTTCTCACCGACGCGCGCCAGCGGCTGGGCGACCGCTTTTCCCTGCGAGCGTTCCACGATTTTGTCTGGAAGAACGGCAACGTTCCCATCGCGCTCCAGCGGTGGGAGATGCTCGGCCTCGATAACGAGATCAAGGCTCTCACACGTAGCTCAACCACGCGTCCCGCCGGCTCGCCTTGAGTCGCGCGAACCACCAGCAGAGTGGATAGAGCGCCAGTACCACCCCCACCCAGATGGCGTAGACCGCCCCCAGGCTGAACCCGAACGTCTTGGGGTAGAAGAGGGCGAAGACCCGCAACTGGCTCGGATCGGCCTGGCCCGTCACCGCCGCCGCAACGAGGGTGAGGCCGTGAATGAGATAGAGATGGGCGACGTAGTAGAGGAACGGCACGCGCCCGAACACCACAAAAAAGCGGACCACTGGCCCGGACGCCCGATCCATCAGACCCAACAGTGCGATGGCCGGACCCAGAGTCATGAGCAGGTACAAGAGCGAGGGAGGGTACTTCGAGGTGTTCAGGAACGAAAGCACCGTGTATACCGGGTTTACCTGCGGCGACCACGGCGATGGATCCCCATACACGTTGATCCATCGCACCACCACGAAGGCGGCGGTCAGGGCGAATCCAAGTCGCAGGCAAGCCCGCCGGCGTTCGTCCGACGGCCGCTTCATGATCGGTCCAAATGCGTACCCGGCCGCCATGACTCCGACCCATGGAATCAGGGGATAGGCGATCGGCGGGTTGAACACGTGGAGGAAGCTCCACAACCAGTCCCATGGAGTGGCGTCGGGCGAGACCACGCCCGTCAGCGCGCCCTTGCCGAACGGGTTCACCGTCCCGCCGGCTCCAGACGCAGCGGCCAGCAGGGGATGGGGATGAATCCCGTCGAGCAGATTGTGGCCGGCGATCATGACGATGCCGATAGTCGCCACGACTCGGAGCGGCAGCCACACCATTGCCGCGAGGACGATCATCGACCATCCGATCACCCAGATCACCTGCAGGCCGATGAAGCTCCAGGTGAAGTTGTAGGTCCAGGCCACGTTCACCAGCGTCAGCTCTACTACGATCAGCCACAGACCGCGGCTCATCAGAAACCGGCTGAGCTCAGCCTTGGTGCGGCCGCGGGCCGCCCACAGATACGCTCCGGTTCCGGCCAGGAAGATGAAGGTGGGTGCGCAGAAGTGAGTGATCCAGCGAGTGAAGAACAACAGCGGGGTCGTGCGGGTGAGGTCGGTCGGATCGAAGAAGCGGGCATCGATGTGGAAGTAATCCCGCACATGGTCCAGCGCCATGATTACCATGACCAGACCCCGGAGAAAATCCACCGACTCCAGCCGGGGGCGCACCGACGGGCTTGATACGACCGGGGGAGCCTCCACCAGCGTCGCCGTGGCCATGATGTCTCCGTCCTGTCTAGGTCGACCGCTCCGTCTTTGTCTTGCCGAGAAGCGCCTGTGCGTGTCGCCGAGACTCCCTGCCGTCGGGATCGCCCAGCATGCGCGCCAACTCTACGATACGGTCCTCACCGTGAATGAGTGTCACCTCGCTGGTGGCCATGCCAGAACGGGGGGCTTTCGACACGAACAGATGGCGATCGGCCCGGGCGGCGATCTGGGGAAGATGAGTGATCACGAGGACCTGACGCCGATCCGCCACGGCGGCCAGGGCGTCGCCGACCTGGACGCCCACCTCGCCGCCGATGCCCTGATCCACTTCGTCGAAGATCAGCGTCGGGATGGCGTCGTGACGGACCAGGACGACCTTGAGGGCAAGCATCAGCCGCGACAGTTCGCCGCCGGACGCGACCTTGGCGAGTGGCTTCGCCTCGAGGCCGACGTTGAGCCGCACCGTGAACGTCACCGACTCCTGGCCGAAGCTGGAGGGCTCCTTCAAGGGAACCAGCTCGACACCCAGCTTCCCGCCCGACAATCCCAGATTCGGAAGTAGCCTGCTCACTGCCCGAGCGAGCTGGTCGCCGGCCTGTCGGCGCTTGGCGGAAAGGGCTCCGGCCGCCGCAGAGAGGGCCGCCTCTGCCGCCGTGCGGCGGGCCCCGAGCGCACGGAGATCGGTGTCGGCCGTGTCCAGCAGGTCGAGCTCTTCGCCCGCGAGCCGCCGGGCCTCGAGTATCGCCTCGATTCCGGCGCCGTGCTTCTGGCCCAGCCGAAAGATCAGGTCGCGGCGACGCTCCACCTCGGCCAGCCGCGCAGGATCTTCCTGGATCGATTCGGCGTACTCGCCCGCCAGCCGCGCCAGCTCTCCCAGATTCGTGAACCCGCCGTCCAGCAGCTCGCGCCACGCGCTCGCGGAGGGATCGCCCTTTTCCAGCGTGCTCAGCGCACGGTCTGCCAATCCCAGCGCGCTGAGCGCAGACCCCTCGTCGCCGTCAAGCGCCTCGACGATTCTGCGTGCCTGCTCGGTGAGCGCCCCCGCCTGACCCAGACGGCGAGACTCCAGCTCGAGCGCACTATCCTCACCGATCCGGAGCTTGGCCCGATCGATCTCGTCCACCACGTGCCGCAGATAGTCCGCTCGGCGACGGACTTCATCGCGCCTGGCGGCGAGGTCGGCCTCCTGCGATCGCAGGGCAGCGAGCGTAGCGTGCGCGTCCGCCATCGCGGCCCGCTCGCCCTCGGCGTGACCGAAGGCGTCCAGGATATCGCGTTGCGCGTCGGTGCGGAGGAGTGACTGGGTTTCGTGTTGTCCGTGGAGATCGACCAGGATAGCACCGAGCTGCGCGAGCACACCGGCGGTAGTAGGGCTGCCGTTAACCCAGGCGCGGGAGCGGCCTTCGCTCGATATCTCGCGCCGCACCACCAGGCGCCCCTCGTCCAGGTCGAGGCCGTGCGACTCGATCGCCCGCCGAACGGAGGCGTCCAGGTTCTCGAATGCGCCTTCGACGACGGCTTTCGACGCGCCGGGCCGGACGCTCGAGCTGTCTGCCCTTTCGCCCAGGAGAAGGGCAAGCGCGTCCACCAGCATCGACTTCCCGGCCCCGGTCTCTCCGGTGAGGACGTTGAGTCCGGACCCGAGTGGCAGAGTTACATCGGCAATGGTCGCGAGATCCCGGACACGAAGCTCGGCGATCACCGGGCCCGCTCGCGCTCGGAAAGGTCACCCCAGTGCAGCTTCTCCCGCATCCGGGTGAAAAATCCGTCGCGAGCCAGCCGCACGAGCGATACAGGAGCGGCCGAGCGCCGCACGGTCACGGTCTCACCGGCCACCAGTGTAGTCCCGGTCTGGCCGTCGAACGAAACCAGCAGGTCCTCGGCCCATCCCTCCATCGGCTGAATCACGATGGTGTACGACGCGGGGACAACCAGGGGTCTCACTGCGAGCGTATGCGCGCAGATCGCCGTAACTACCATGGCCTCCACGCCGGGTACGACGATGGGTCCGCCGGCGCTCAGACTGTAGGCGGTCGAGCCCGTGGGGGTGGCCACGACGATACCGTCCGCGCTGTAGGGGCCCACATTCTCGCCCTCGATCAGCACGTTGACCCGGATCACCCGCGCGACACCGCCCTTGTGAATGGCTACGTCGTTGAGCGCCGTCTGGACGTGGCGGATCTCTCCCAGGCTGGTCGCAATTTCCGCGGTGAGCGCCTGACGCCGCTCGACGGTGTAGTCGCCGGAAACCAGGGCGTCCAGTGCGGCGCCCAAGGTATCCAGGGTGGCGGTGGTAAGAAAGCCGACTCGCCCGAGGTTGACCCCGAGGATGCAGGTGTGGAGATCAGTGAGCAGGCGGGCGCCGCGGAGCAGCGTGCCGTCTCCACCGAAGGTGAGCAACGCGTCGAGCCGGACCGTGTCGAGGTACGGCAGCGGGCAGGGCCAGAAGGGAGCGAGCCGAGGCTCGGTGAACAGGGTGATGCCGCGCGGCGGAGCCTCACGCGCCACCTGGTCGAGCACGGCGGCGAGATCGGCGTAACGGGGATTGCCGACTACCCCGACCTTCATCGCGCCTCGAGACTCTCCTCGCGGAGCAGGGCCGCGATCCGGCGAGCGATCCCCTCCGGTGTGAGCCCGAATGCCTGCAACTGTTCGGCGCGGGGAGCCTGTTCCACGAGGCGGTCGGGGACGCCTAGTCCAACCACCCGGACCTCGGGGTGCGTCGTCTGGAGGGTCTCGGCCAAGTAGGAGCCGAAGCCGTTCACCACAGTACCCTCTTCGATGGTCACCAGGACGCCGTGCCGCTGGGCTAACGATTCCAGCAGGCCCAAGTCCATGGGCTTGAGGAATCGGCAATTGACCACGGCGCAGTTCACACCGTCGGCGGCGAGCAGCTCGGCCGCTCCGAGCGCGGGGGCGACCATGGTTCCGACCGCCAGGATTCCCACGTCCCGGCCGGACCGGAGCTGCTCCCAGGTCCCGTAGGGCACGGCAGGCACATCGGCCACGGGACGGGCCTCCGCCGGGGCCTTGTCCCGAGGGTACCGGGTGCAGAAGGGGCCGCCCTGATATGTCAGAGCGGTCTTGAGAAGGCCGATCAGCTCATCGCCGTCCTTGGGTGCGGTGACCGTCATGCCCGGCACCGCGAGCATGTACGCGATGTCGTAGAGGCCCATGTGCGTCTGACCGTCCTCGCCCACCAGACCGGCCCGGTCGAGCGCGAAGATCACCGGCAAATGCTGGACGGCCACGTCGTGGATGACGTTGTCGTACGCTCGCTGGAGGAACGTGCTGTAGATGGCGACCACCGGCCGGATTCCCTGCGTCGCGAGGCCCCCCGCAAAGGTGACCGCGTGACCCTCCGCGATCCCCACGTCGAAGAACCGGTCGGGCCACTTCTTCTGGAACAGATTGGTGCCCGTACCCGACGGCATTGCCGCCGTGATGGCGACCACTTCCGGGTGCGCGGCAGCCAAGGCCGTGATCGCGTCACCGAAGATTTGGGTCCATGCGGGTGGGCCGCTCGCCTTCTTGCGCGGCTCGCCGGTTTCGGGGTCGTACGCCGCGAGCCCGTGCCACTTCTCCCGGTTCGCCTCCGCAAAGGCGAATCCCTTTCCCTTCTCGGTGATGACGTGGACCAGTCGCGGACCGGTGAGGCCGCGCACGAATCCAAGTGTGTCGCAGAGCTTCTGAACGTCGTGTCCGTCGATCGGTCCGAAGTAGCGGAGCCCCAGCTCCTCGAAGAGCATCCCCTGCGAAAAGAGATTTTTCGCGCTCTCTTCCAGGTTCTTGGCGAAGTCCACCACGCTTTCACCGAAGACACCGCCCAGCGCAAAGGTGAGATGCTTGATCTGCTCGCGGAGCGCGTTGGTGCGCGGATTCGCAACGACGCTGCCGAGCATCCTGGCGATTCCGCCGACGTTGGGCGAGATCGACATACCATTGTCGTTGAGGATGACGATCAGGTCGCGATCGCAGTGGCCGGCGTTATTCAACCCTTCGTAGGAAAGCCCGCAGGTCAGCGCGCCATCCCCGACGACCGCCACCACCTTGTGGTTTTCCCCCTTGAGATCGCGAGCCGTGGCCATGCCCAGCGCCGCCGAGACCGCCGTGCCGGCGTGTCCCGCACCGAACTGATCGTGCTCGCTCTCGGTGCGCTTGAGAAAGCCCGAAATACCGCCCGACTGGCGCAGCGTGGGAAAAGCGTCGTTCCGCCCGGTGAGCAGCTTCCAGGGATAGGCCTGATGCCCAACATCCCAGACGATCTTGTCGCGGGGCGAATCGAACTCGTAGAGCAGCGCAACCGCCAGCTCGACCACACCCAGGCTCGCGCCGATGTGACCACCCGTCACCGAGCAGCATTCGATCATGCGCTCCCGGATCTCGCGCGCGAGCAACGGGAGCTGATCTCGACGGAGGCGCTTGAGATCAGCCGGCGATGAGATGGTGTCGAGCAGGGACATGGATCCTCGATTCGCTACCCGCTATCCGCTAATTAGTCTCTGTTGAAGCGGATAGCTGATAGCGGATAGCGTCACTTGCTTCTCGTCACAATATAGTCCGCCAGGGCCCGCAAAGACCCCGCAGGCACCCCGGCGGTCTCCAGGTGCGCCACTGCCTGCTCGGCGTGACGCATCGCCTCGGCACGGGCTTCGTCGATGCCGAGCACCCGGACGTAGGTCGACTTGGCCAGCGCGGCATCGCGGCCCGCGGTCTTGCCGAGTTCCACACTGGTCGCGGTAGCATCGAGCACGTCGTCCGCGATTTGAAAGGCGAGCCCGATCTCCTCGCCGTACGCCGTCAGCGCCGACATCATCCCGGGGCCGGCGCCGGCCGCAATGCCGCCCAAGGTGCACGCCGCCCGAATCAGCGCGCCGGTCTTACCCCGATGCACCGACACAAGCTCGGGGAGCTCAAGCAGGCGGCCCTCCGCCGCGAGGTCGAGCCACTGACCTCCCACCATCCCCTCGATGCCGCCGGCCTCGAACAACGCCACCGCCATTTGGCCCAGGCCTGCCGAATCGAGCCCGAGGTCCTGTGCGGCCTCCGCCAGCACCTGGGCCGCCACCGGCACAAGCAGGTACCCCGCCCTCGTCGCCACGGGGACACCAAATTTCCGGTGCGTGGTGGGACGGCCCCGCCGTATGTCGTCATCGTCCATGCATGGGAGGTCGTCGTGTACCAGCGAGTACGCATGGACGGTTTCCACCGCGGCGGCTACGCCGACCGCACCCGAGCCTTCTCCACCCGCCGAGCGGAAGGCGGCCAGCACCAGCGCCGCTCGGACCCGCTTACCGGAGCTTCTCAGCGCATACGCCAACGCCTGGCCTTCCGGCGCCGGCACTTCGGTCTCGAGCCGGCGGGCCCAACGCTCGAGGAGAGCATCGGTCGCGTCTCGGGCTTCGGTGAGCAGCTGGGCGGCTGACGCCGAAGCCACCTCAGCCATCCAGCTCGCCAAGGCGCAACGTCCCATTCGCATCTTCGACAACCGTCCGTACACGGACCTCGGCCGCTGCGAGCCGCTCCCGGGCCGAGCGGAGGCAGGCGACCCCCTGCTCGAACAACGCCAGAGCGCCGTCGAGATCCAGATCGTCGGCCTCGAGTCGCCGCACGATCTCCTCCAGCCGGGCCAGCTCGTCGGCCAACGTGGGCTTCTTTCCAGCAGGGCCCCCGGACGTCTCGCCCATCGCTTTACTCGGACCGCGCGGCGACGTCGCCATCCACAACTCGCAAGGTGAATGGTGCACCGGCAGGAAAATCGGCACGACGCCGGAGAACCCGCCCCGCCGCATCACGCGGAACCGCGTAGCCGCGCTCCAGCACGCGGAGCGGGCTCAGTGCATCGAGCTTTGCCCCCAGGCGGTCGGCTGTCTCGCGCCGGCGGGCGACCGCAGTCTCCATGGCGGCTTCGAGTCGATCGCCGGTTCGCTCCAGGCGCTCGCTCGCTAGGCGCGTTCGCCGACTCAAGCCCCCGGCTAGTCGAGCGCCCAGGTCGCCCACAAGACGCCGGACAGCGCGCACGTCCGGAAGCGCCAGCTCCGCGGCGGCCGATGGCGTCGCAGCGCGAAGGTCCGCCACGAGGTCGGCGAGAGTGACGTCGGTCTCGTGCCCCACCGCCGAGACCGTGGGAACTCGCACTGCCGCGAGGGCCCGACACACAGCCTCATCGTTGAACGCGCCCAGATCTTCCCGGCCGCCGCCGCCGCGGCCCACGATGCAGAGCTGCACGTCGAGGCGGTTCACCCGCTTGAGGGCCGCCACGAGATCCGCCGTCGCGCCGTCTCCCTGCACCCGCGAGGCAATCACCCACAGCTCCGCAGCTGGCCAACGCCCGCGCGCGACGGTAATGATGTCGCTCAGAGCCGCTCCATCGGTGCTGGTGACCAGTGCGACCCGCACCGGGTAGAGAGGCAGCCGCCGTTTGCGGGCCTGGTCGAATAGGCCATCCCGCTCAAGAGCCTCCTTGACCCGCTCGAGCGCGCGCTGCTGGTCGCCCACCATGGACGTGGGCAGCATGCGAGTAACAATGAACTGAAGCTCGCCCTTCGATTCGTACACGTCCGGTCGGCCGAGCGCGAACACCTCGGTCCCGTCGGCCGGAGGCCGGCCCGCCCGCTCGGCATAGGTGCGCCACATGGTGCAGCGC